>JBAWWJ010000288.1:0-8571 GCA_037146815.1 Planctomycetota bacterium | reverse complement strand
TGAAGCTCAAAGGGCTATACCCCATGACTGACAAATAGCGATAGACGGACTACTACGGGGTTGGGCCACCCCGCCCTTGATGGCAAACTGGATGAACGCCTCGAGGGCATCAGTGATTGAACACGAACTCATTTGTTGCCAGTAGCGACCAGAGGAGAGACCGCATTGCTTCCAGCTTGTCAGATTCCGAATTGATAAACTTCACGGAGACGTCGAGTTCGTCGGCTCGCGGTTGGCGTCCTAAAACCTGCACGAATGCCTGCTTCACTTGTTCGTTCGCTGTTCGGTCTGAACTGGCCAGACGTTTGGCAAATCCTGTTTCGACAGTCAGCTTCCGCTGAATCTCTGTGGAGTTCACCAGTTCCAGGGCCTGGTTGAGAGCCGGGGCGTCGACGCGTTCACATTCACACGCCGTCATGCGCGCTGGTCGGCCGAAGACGTCCAGAAAGTGAGCGGCAACGTTTTCGTCGGGTAATTCGATCGCGCGGGTCCCTGCTGGAAACCCATTGAAGGGAGTCGGGGCTTCGAGCACCTGGCTGATTCCATCCAGCAATGTTTCCGCCGTCATTCGGCGTGGATAGAACCTGGCAAACGTCTGGTTGTCGCCTGCATTTCCTGTGTGCGGCAGTGATTCGAGGGCATAGGCATGGCTGCTGGTGATCGCTCGAATCAGGTGTTTTATGTCGTAGCCACTCGCAATAAAGTCTTGCGAAAGTGCCTTGAGCAGTTCGGGATTGCTGGGGGGATTTGTGCTGCGAGCATCATCGATGGGGTGAATGATTCCGCGCCCCAGGAAATGAGCCCACATGCGATTGACCATTGTTCTTGCGAAGTACGGATTCTGGGGTGCCGTCATCCAGCG
Organism: Planctomycetota bacterium; assembly: GCA_037146815.1. Taxonomy (GTDB): domain Bacteria; phylum Planctomycetota; class Planctomycetia; order Planctomycetales; family Planctomycetaceae; genus Schlesneria. Next base: position 7,709 of record JBAWWJ010000288.1, on the reverse strand, counting down.
TGCGAGGCTGATGCGGGGATCATCGAGCGGCCCACTGGCGAAATCGGGACCGCCGAGCGGTCGCGGTGCCAGAACCTCGCCGTTGCGAGGGTCGCGGACTTCCCCGCGTGGGGCGAGGAAGATGATTTCGTCGGTCGGAACTTCCGCATCGGCAAATCCCCCTTTGCGGCCGACCCGTGCGAAAACTGCTGCCAGGCTGTAATAATCCCGCTGACTCCAGGATTCGGTCGGATGATGATGGCACTGAGCACATTGAATCCGCACTCCCAGAAATGCCTGGGCAACCGACTCGACATATTCTGGCGATTTGCGAACGGTTCGGTACCAGATTGCGGGAGGGTTTAATTGCTGCGAACCGCTGGCCGTCAGAATCTCTGACACAAACTGGTCATACGGTTTATTGGCTGCGAGCGAATCGCGAATCCAACCTGCAAACAGTGTCGTCCCGGCTCGCTGCTTACTCGTGGAATATCCGGCTCCGCGATTTTGCAGGATATCCGCCCACTTGAGTGCAAAGTAACTGGCATACTCAGGACGCTCGAGTAAGCGATCGATCAGCCTGGCTCGCTTGTCGGGGGATTTGTCAGCGACATAGGCAGTCACCTCATCAGGTGTTGGCAATGAGCCGCAGATATCGATGGTGGCTCGACGCAGAAATGTGGCATCGTCTGTCACCGCTGAAGGGACGATCCCCATGCGATGCCATTGCCGAATCAGCAACTGATCCACTGTCATCGGGTCACGTGACCCCTTCAGAGAGAACTGCGGCTGCGTTGCCAGTGATTGCCCAAGCTGATGGAGTTGCTGTCGAGCGGTCGCCAGATCGGTCTCGTTCTCCAGGTAGAGAACGACTCCGTGAAATGTGTCGATCTGGTCTCCCAGTCGCGCCATCACGCTGACGAGTCCGTGTGTTTTCGCGACAGTGATGATGCCGTCGTCAGACACGGAAGCGACACCAGGTTCATTGGACTGATAGACAACTCGTGCGGTCACATCACGGGTCGTGCCATTCGAAAGGAACGCTTTGACTTTCAACGGCAACGTCGAGTTTTTCCGCAATACCTGTTCGCGGGGTGAGACTTCAATACGCTCGAGTCGTGGATCGTCGGCACCTGGAGGTCTGGCCCCCTGTGCAATCCAGTCTCGCAGAATCCGATAATCTTCGCTTCGTTCGTCGAGGCGTCGACCACCCCCATGTGGCATCCGAGCGGTTGCTTTCAGAAGCAACAGACTTTGTTCGGGTTGCGCGGGGAATAACCGGCGACCCCGCGCGTCGTGCACGAGTGCTCCGTAATCAACATCGGGTTCAAACCCAAACAGAGAGAGCTTAAAGCCATTCTGGCCTGTGGCCTTACCATGACAGCCGCCGCTGTTGCAACTGAGTCGTGTCAGGATTGGGACGATATCGGTTCCGAAATAAACTGGTGGCGAAGCAGGCTGTGCGACCGCGGACGTGGTCCACGATAAGGTCATGACAGTCCATGCCATCATGAAACAGATCACGCCATGTCCGGCGGGTATGGGCTTTGGACAACGGCACATCGTTTCTGAATTCGCTGAATTCATTGTTCGCAACTTTCCTGCCATTCGCACAAGTCCCATCGCACTGAAACACTTTTCACTCGACAATCTCAAGATTCAGCAGGCTGCTCCCCTGGTAAATCGGCTCGTCTTCGACCACTCCCACTGTCAACAGCCGTAGAAACTGCTGTCGACCGAGTGGAGCGTTGTCGTTGATGACGATCTGCAGAGTTCCCTTTTCGGTCTGACCGACGAACGTTTCACCACGTCCTCGCAAGCCTTCAATATCAGTGACATGGCCGGGTACCGCCAGTTCCGTATGCATCTTGCCGATGAACCCAAACCGACGCTGAGCCGAATAGCCGATTTGAATGACATCGCCCCGCTTCGCTCGTGTAACGGCGAACGGGTCCACTTCTACCAGGAATGCGGCAGGCTCGACATTTATTGAAACCGGGTCGCTGTAAGCGACAACGGGGTCACTCTTCTGACCTGACGGAATCGTGGTCTCGGCGCGGATCGTGAAGGAATAGTGCCCGACGGCAAGTGTCGGAGGTAAATAGAAACTCATGTAGCCTTGCTGGTCATCGGCGGAAATGACAGCCGTCGGGTTGGTGATTGTTGCTGGAAGCCCGACTGCTGTCAGTTTGATCGGTGCTTTGTGACTCTGGTCGCGTCGTTCCACCTGGACAGCGACATCAACGATACCGCCTGGAGAATGTCGGACCTTCAGTTTTCCATACAAGTGGTGATTCCAGGGTTGATGTCCATCGGCAGTGATTCGAATTGGCGAGTCTCCTGCAACCGCCATCTGGATCTGTGAGATCAGTCGCCCCCAGGGAGTCGTGGTCCCCGAACGAACGATGGTTCCACCTCGGACGGCCTTGGTGCCAATCTCTGGCGCGTGTCCCTCCAACTTCAATTCATCGATCAGCGGGGATGTCCCTTGATTCACAGAAATGACAGCGATCCCTCGATCAACACCTGGTCCGAGATAGACGTCAGGGCATTCCACACCGGCAGGCAAGTCTCGTGCGGAAACACGAATTTCCCCTTGAAAACCACGCTGGCGAAATGCGATCAGATCGAGGACCTCACGTCCCCCGCGACTAACATTGAGTGGTGCGGCGTCATTGCGACGTGGCACAGCCACAATCTGAAAGTCGGGTTCTTCGCGCCGCAGACTCAAGCGGTAGATGCGTCTGGGATCGGCATTCAATCCACCGATGGCATTTTGCACAGCGATCAGGAATCTGCCGTCTGCTGGAGCAATCCAACGTCCAGAAGGATCGAGATGGCTCGTTGGCAGCGTCCCCTCCGCGACCGTTATGGAATCGCTGAGCGTTGTCAGAACTCGTCGACCCGTCGGATCGAGAACCCGCAGTTGGAGATCGACTGGTGATTGAATTCGCTGTGCATACCCTTCCAGATACAGTACGTCGCCACGTCGCACTTGAATCGCATACCAGTCCTGTTGGGTTCCCTGAATGAGCTGGCCGCTCACTTCACACGGGATGGAAATTTCCTGAGCCGACTCGGACGAATGGTGATCTGAGCGACCGATCACAACGGGCAGATCGGTGATTCCGATCACGGCGGGAGTGGGTGCTCCTGGAAACTGGTAAGCCATCGATTCCAGCACGACAGATGCGGGATGCTGAGTTGTGGGAAGAGGCCATGTCGGCTGTGCAGCGGCAGCAGGGATGTCGATTTCAACGCGATCAAATTCACCCGGGTTCGTTTTGGTTCGTGGAGCAGCGGCAAGATTCCATCCATAGACCGCGACCGACGATTTTTGTCCGCGCGGAATGACTGTTGGAATTGTAAACGCGACACGGAGTCCCGTGTCGATTTCCAGTCGATAAAAGTGATCTGGACCTCCGGTCGAGGTGAGATCGCTCAGGCGGACGAAATAGGAACCATCGGCCGGAATCTGCAGATCGATTAACGGATCAACCCCGAAGTACCCTCGATTCACCGCGAGTCTGCGTCCAGTACTATCAAAGAGTTCCAGGACGGCACGCAGTCGAGAGTCGATTCGCTCGGCGGAGCATTCGACGACGACGCGGTCTCCTTTTTTTGCTTCGAATCGGTAGCAATCGACGTCACCTGCTTTTGCAATTCGCCCGTTGCTTACGCTACCTAGCGGTGTGGCGGTCAACGTTGCCAGTATGGCATCGTTTGGCTCGGCTTCCTGTTGCTCCGGACGATTACTGAAGACGATGGTGCGAGTGGACGAGATCCCAAGTTCACCAACAGCCCACAGATCATAAGATCCAGGCCGTGTCTCGGCAGGAACCGACACACGAAAACGAAGTGAATCAAGTCGTTCGCATCGAACGCCGGGCGCAGAGCATTTGAGCGACTGAGTTTTCTCCAGATTGGATCCGGAAATGGTGACTTCGAACGTCTGGCCAGTTTGACCACCTGCTGGGAAAACAGATTCCAGCAACGGAACCTGTCCGCATGCGAATTGAGACAGGTAAAGCCATAGACCTGCGACGATGACGACGTGCATTCGATATCGCATGCGATTCATGAAGAACATCGTCGTTGTCATCCGTGTGTCAGCCCTCAAATCAACCCGGGAATCGGTTCGCCGTGATAAACGTGGTGCGGGCGTTCCAGGCGATCCTTCCAGACAACTGTTCGCGGCAGTCCCAGCGCCTGATAAATCGTCGCAGCCATGTTTTCTGGCCGTTGTGGATCGGCAATCGGGTAGGCGCCAAGTCGGTCTGAAGCACCGATAACCATCCCTCCCTTGACGCCACCACCTGCGAAAAAGACAGATTGAAGCGCACCCCAGTGATCTCGGCCGGGAAGTTTGGAAATGGCACCGTCAAACGTAAAGATTTTGGGTGTCCGTCCAAATTCCCCTGCCATGACAATCATGGTGTCATCGAGCATTCCACGCACTTCCAGATCATCCAACAATGCTGAAACGGCCCGATCGGTTGGCGGCAGCAGGAAGTCTCGCAAGTTGGGGAACGCTTTTTCATGAGTGTCCCACGACTCGTCGTTTCCCAGATTAACCTGAACCAGACTGACCCCGGCCTCGACCAGTTGCCTTGCCATCAGCAAGGACCAGCCAAACGAATTGCGGCCATAGCGATCCTGCAATTCGGCCGGGGCGGAATGGACGTCGAGCGCCCGGTGCACGCCGCCGCTGTTCAGTAGTGTGATGGCTGCCTGACGATGCCGATCAAATTCGCCAACCTGAGCTGCTTTGTCCAGTTGTCGCCGCTGCTGATCGAGAGTTCCGAGTAAGTCGACCCGGCGATCAAATCGACTTTGAAGTACCCCTTGCTGCAGTTCGAGTCGCGGGGCCTGATAGACGTAATCGGGGGGATTCGACGCTCCCAGCCAGCGTTGGAAGCCGTACTGAGGAAACGCACCGTGAATGTACTTGGAGTCGCGGAAACTACTCGCTTCGATGAACCATGGGTCGTGTTGCCATCCCATTTGTCCGGCGAATTGGCCGGGGATTGTGCGTCCCGTGACATGGATCAGTTTTTCTGGCAACACCGCCGCCGGGGGGAGATTGTTCACGGGGCGTACAACGCCATTGACGACCGACGCCATCGCCGGGAAATCGTGAATTGTGGGACGGTTCGAATCGAAGCCCGGAGGAGTTTCGGTTCGGCCCGTCAACATCACATGATGACCGATCGAATGTTCGTTGTAGGGATGCGTCAAAGAACGGACCATTGCCCACTTGTTGCTCCGGCTGGCGAGCATGGGCAGGTATTCACTGACGTGGATGCCCGGAGTTTGGGTTGCGATCGGGGTAAATTCGCCGCGGATATTGTCGGGAGCGTCCGGCTTGGGATCGAAGCTTTCGTGCTGGGCCAGCCCGCCCGACAGGAAAATGTAAATGACCGCTTTGTGTTTGGGACCAACGGAACCCGTCTCCGCAGCTAACGACCGCAGACCTGACACATGATTCATCCCCAGTCCAAGCAGACCGATGCTACCCACCTGAACCGCCGCTCTGCGCGGGAAGCGAACGTGGAGCAACCGGCGTTGCTTGGCCTCGAATGAAATGGGATCGGGCATCAATTTATTCCGGCTCTGGATCTCGGAAATCTCATGCGCAGCTGGACAAGCCTCTCCCGCGTCATGCGGGCTCTCGACATATTATCGACTGTCGATGCGTTGATCCAACCCCAATCCCGCAACGTCGTGGATTAAAAAGGGATGTCATCAAGGGGAGGCCCCGTTGAGATTCGTCCAGACGAGTGGGAAAGATCGTGCCTGGAAACAAGATCGCCCCGGTGAAACACCGGGGCGATTTTTACTTGTTGTATTCGTCGGCGAACTGACCGCTGAAAGCTTGCCGCTTGCGTCATTGACGTTCTGGAGCGGCACCGAATCGACGGCCTTGTGTTGCCTTTTGAGGGCGACGTGCGGGGCGACCGCTGGCTCCCCCTGCCTGTGGTGGTTTGCCGAATTGGCGATTGCCAGCCCCGGCAGGAGCACCCGGTCGGCGCTGTGGACGGCCGGGACGTCGGGCCGCGGTCGATGCTGATGGCGCGGAACTCATTTGCAGGTGATACGGGTGATCCGTTCGAACAGGGATCTGCTTCTGGATCATCCGTTCGATCCCACGCAATGCTCCACGTTCTTCCGCATCACAAAATGTCAGTGCGATCCCTTCCGCGCCTGCTCGGGCGGTCCGGCCGATACGATGGACGTAATTCTCGGGTTCGACAGGCAGATCGAAGTTGATGACATGCGAAATGTCGTCGATATCGATGCCGCGTGCGGCGATGTCTGTTGCGACGAGAACTCGCGTTCGGCCGTCACGGAAACCGTAGAGAGCTCGCTGACGAGCGGCCTGTGACTTGTCGCCATGGATGGAATCGGTCGAGATTCCCACGGAATCAAGCCATCGAGCCAGCTTGTCTGCACCATGCTTGGTTCGAGCAAACACGATCGCTCGGCGAACGTTTTTGTCGGACAGCACGCTCTGCAGCAATGACTTCTTGTCCTCGCGAGCAACAAACAACACATGCTGTTCGATTCGCTCGGCAGTCGTCGACTGCGGTGCAACTTCAATCTTTACCGGGTCGCGCAGCAGCTTGCTGACCAGCGGAGCCAGTGCTGGTGGCATAGTCGCAGAGAAGAACAACGACTGGCGTTGTGCTGGCAGCGCCGCGATGATCTTTTCGATGGACGGCAAAAAGCCCATATCCAGCATTCGGTCGGCTTCGTCGAGCACAAACGTGTCGAGTCCATCCAGGCGGACAGCCCCTTGGCTCATCAGGTCCAACAGTCGACCTGGGGTGGCGACAAGGATGTCGATCCCACGGTTCAACATGCGAGTTTGAGGCAGTTGGCTGACGCCGCCCACGACAACGGCCTGTCGGAACTTCAGTCCGCGACCATACGTCGAAAAGCTTTCGTCAATCTGTTGTGCCAGTTCGCGAGTCGGTGCCAGGATCAGCACGCGGGGCTTGCGAGGTACGGCAGGTCGGCGAGTCAGTGCCAGCCGGTTCAGGATTGGCAGTGCAAAGGCAGCAGTCTTGCCCGTTCCCGTTTGAGCACATCCGAGGAGGTCACGACCTTCCATCAGGTGGGGAATCGACTGAGCCTGAATGGGAGTCGGTGTGGTGTAGTTTTCTTTTTCCAGAGTGATCTGGATCGGTTCCACAAAATTAAAATCGGCAAACGTAATCGAAGTCAAATAATTGTCCTAACAAGTCGGCCGACGGTATGTCGGCACAGAGAGTTCATGAGTTCGGACAAATGCCCGAACCCGCCAGAAGTTCACAGCCAGGAAAGGCGATTCGCCTTTCAAATCATGAGACCGCAATCGCGGCATGGCTGGTGCTGCTTCATGGCACACCCCCCGCGATCAACACGGTTTAAGAACCGCCAGAAGCAGCCGAAGCTGGTCCTGGCGACAAGACGCTTTCAGAGTATCGTCTCGAATTCCGGTCGCGCTGCATGAGCGGTCCGGCACATCTTTCAGGCGATCAACGCGGTGGGAAGGAAATCAATGTCCTTCCCAAACCGCGAATCGTTTCACATCAATCGCCATGGGAGTCGAGAGTTCACTCAACTCATTTATTTAGTAACGGCCGCCACCGCCGCCGCCATATCCACCACCACCTCCACCACCTCCGTATCCGCCTCCTCCTCCGCCACCGTAACCACCGCGGCTGCCACCACCGCCACCCCCGTAT
>JBAWWJ010000287.1:0-8598 GCA_037146815.1 Planctomycetota bacterium | reverse complement strand
AAAGGCTAATGTCCTCGAAAACCTCATCCCCCCAAAAAGTCGGATGAACCTTTTTTCGTTGATACTTCGCACGTTGCCGGACGTTTATTCACCTCAGCTCATCGTCGGGTAATCGGTATAGCCATGTGCATCGTTCGTGTAAAACGTCCGGCCGTCAGGCTCAACCAGAGCCACGCCAGATTTGACCCGTTCCACGAGGTCGGGGTTACTGACGTAGTGGTGACCAAACGCAACCGCGTCAATCAATCCGTCTGAAATGGATTGGTCTGCCTCGGTCGGTGTGTAACCCATATTGCCAATCAATTTGCCCGCGAATGCTTTGCGGCACACAGTGACCAGATCCCCCTGCTGCACTCCGAAAAAGTCCCCACGCATCAGATGCAGGTACGCGATCTTTCGCTCGTTCAATTGCGACGCCAGGTACCCGGTAATACCGATCGGATCGCTGTCCTTCATATCGTTGTAACTGTTGAGTGGCGAGATCCGGATGCCAACTCGGCTGGGCCCCCAGATGCTGTTGACCGCATCCACGACATCCAGCATCAATCGAGCTCGATTTTCAATTGCCCCTCCGTATGGACCACTACGCTGGTTACTGCCGTCGCGCAGAAACTCGTCCAGCAGATAGCCGTTGGCTCCATGAACTTCGACGCCATCAAACCCTGCCGCCTTGGCATTCTGAGCGGCGTGTCGGAAACCCGCGACGATGCCCGGAAGTTCATCATCACGCAATTCTCGAGGAATTTCGTAAGGCTTCTTCCCTAGGGGAGTATGAGTTTCATCATTGGTAATTCGCAGCGGGCTGGGGGCAACAGGTTGTCTGCCGTTGTTCAGGAGTGAATGACAAGCCCGTCCGCCGTGCCAGATCTGCAGGACGATTCGTCCTCCCTTGGCATGCACAGCATCTGTTACCTTTTTCCAACCGGAAACCTGAGCCTCGGAATAAATCCCTGGTTCGCGCGCACCGAAAGCTGAATTGCCTTCGATGGCCATCGTCGCTTCGGACACGATCATTCCTGAACTGGCACGTTGTGAGTAATACTCGACCATCAAATCAGTCGGTACGTGCTCGGCATCCGCCCGGCAGCGGGTCAATGGTGCCATGACGATTCGATTGGGAAGCGTCAGAGATCCCATCGTCAGTGGTGTGAAAAGTGCGGAATGCATTTGAGTGCTGCTCATCGTCTACCCCATCGAAAATCGTGTGCTGTATTCGGGTTCGATCAAAACGAATTGTGATCAAGGGCGAGGTTATCGAGGGAAATCATAAATCAGGTCAAGGGCGCCTGCCGTTTAAAACATTCTGCTTCGAAGTCGTTGAGCATTCCATTGGGATCGATTCGGGTTGCCGAACGTATCCCCCAATGGCGGCGGCGTTCGAAATGGTGGTCATTGATGGATTCTCCGCAATTGACACCGTATCGCGAGGGCTTGCGGGAGTCCGGAGAGGTCACCGCAGCCGAACAAACAGACTTTTTCGGAAAACCCGTAACGCGAGGAGAGTTCGGGGTTCGAAGTCCTTCGTGAACAATCTTGATTACAAGTTTGCAAGTCAGGCCAGGAATCGCTGTGCGATCTGGTACTCCGGAAGGATAGAATAGAAAGAGTGATCGCAATTGCGGTCCACTACCCACAGGAGTCCTGACCATGCACCGTTTACTCCGCATCTCGATTACGCTCTGTTTTGTGGTTGCGACGACGGCGCCGGGATTGGAAGCCAGTCACGGTCATGGGGGCGGAGGTGGCGGACACTCAGGTGGTGGACACATGGGGGGCGGCGGTGGCCATATGGGTGGTGGGCACGTCGGCGGATTCAGCGGCGGCCATAGTGTTCACATGGGTGGGGCTCAGCATTTTGGCGGGACCCAGCACTATGGGGGTGCTCAGCACTTCGGCGGCACCCAGCACATGGGGACTCAGCATCTGGGGACCCAGCACTTTGGCGGCGTCCAGCACCAGGGAATCCAATCGGGAACGATTCACCATCAGGGGAACCTGTACAATGGAGCGGTTCACAACGGGGCTCTGCATCAGAATTCGATCGGTAACCAGCAGCACCTCCTCCATAATGGGAATCAGCAGCGTCTGGGATCGACCAGCCATCAGTTGAATGCCCCGTTCTATCAGAACCATGCTCATCACGGGACAACGCCACTGGGGAATAGCACGCTTCAACACCACACGAATGGTCTTGGTGGAACCCAGCATCATCAGTCCCAATTCCTCCAGAACCATGGAGCTCGAACGACTCACACCACGAATCTTGCCTCTCTGAGCGGAACCCATCATCAGGGATCGCAATTCCTGCATAACCATGGAACGACCGCAACCGGGAGTCATCAGCATGGGTTGCTGAATGGTGGCAACCAGTCGTCATTTCTGGGACAGCACCATCATGGCGGGAATACGGTACTTGGATCGCATCACACGGCGGTCGGCAACAATCAGGGACTGCATCACCAGAACCACGTGGGAACGTACGTCCACAACAATCTGATGCAGAACTTCAATTACCGTCATCACCACAATGGGAATTTCGGGGGAAATAACAACAACTACTACCGACACTCCAACCACGGTTGGTATGGAAACTACAACCGCTGGGGTGGGTATGGGTTTGGGGGCTTCGGATTGGGGTACGGACTCGGTTACGGTTACTATCCTGGCTACTACGGCTTTGGATGGGGGCTGGGCCGCTTCGGTTACGGTTGGGGTCTCGGCTATAACAATTATTCCCGCTGGGGATGCTTCAGCTACCAGCCATGCTGCTATTACCAGCCATACGGGTACGCAAATTACGGATACGGAAACTACGGGTACGGTTATCCTGGTTACGGATATGGCCTGCAATCACCCGCGTATGCCAGTTTGTCACCAGGTCTGACGTCCTATGGCTACGGTTCAGTTTATGCTCCGCCGGGATCTGCAACAGGCATTATCACTTCAACCGACGCTAATCCGACGGGCATTCAACTGACGGATCCGACGGCTGGAAACGTCACTCCAGGTGAAACGCAACTCGCCAGTGCCGATCCCAAGATTCCCACTGTCGCCGGACTGCCGAGTGCTGCCGAATTCGCGCAAATTGGTGAGACAGCGTTCAAGGCCCGTGACTACAAGGGGGCTGTGCGAGCCTGGCGCCATGCTTTGATCGATGACCCGAACAATGGTGTCCTGGTGATGATGCTGTCGCAAGGACTGTTCGCCAGTGAACAGTACAACGAAGCGGCCGGGGCGACACAATTTGGAATGCAGATTCTGGCGCAGGATAAGTGGGAAACCGTCATCAAGAATTACCGGGAGCTTTACGGTAAGGTCGAAGACTACACCAATCAGTTGCGATCCCTTGAGAAGGTTGCCAAAGACAAGCCAGAAGATCCGGCGTTGCGATTTATGCTCGGCTATCACTATGGCTTCCTGGGGTATCCCAAGGAAGCCGTCTCTCAACTGGAAAAATGTGTCAAGCAGGCACCTGAAGACGAAACCGCCCAGAAACTGCTCGACCTATTCAACGACAAACTTCCCAAAGACCAGAAGAAGAAAGAAGAACCGCCTGCACCTGGCAAGCCACCAGGGACAGCGGCATCAACGACCAGTGAATCGGGCGGACTGCTTCCGCCCCTGAATTCGGCTGTCGTACCGCCCCCCCCCAAGGCACCTGAATAAGGATTGTCACCCGATTTGCGTTGTTCTTTTGGGCCGACAGCCCGTCGCTGATAAATACTCGCGGCCTCTGATTCATTGAGGAAATCATCACGTTCGAAGTGGTGACGGGAAGAATAAGCGTTCAGCGTCGGGGTCGGGTCAACGAGCACAAAGCACAGGGCTTCCAGCCCTCGGGATCGTTGTGTTGCGGGAAGCCTTTGGCGTCGATTGGAACAGGCAGACTCCCGATGTCATTGATGAACTCACGAGTGCGTAGGCGTTGAAGAAACCGATGAGAGGACGGAATTTATGTCCAACGACCCATACGCCAAAAACGTGCATTTTTGCCCGTCGTGTGACAAGGATGGTCCCGAGACGGATTTCGAGTTCATTGGTTTGGTTCCTGAACTGGGAAACATCGCCAGATACCGGTGTAAAATATGCGAAGCAGTTTTTGAGGAACTACCGCCCAGTTTTTCGCCACACCAATTGAATTACCAGAGGCGATTAGATTTTCTGAGTGCATTTGGAGAAGAGTTCAGCGAGACGCTTTCCTCAACGGTGGGGGAGGACAACATCACCCCCCAAGATGCCTACGAAATCACGCTGAGGACATTTGGAAGGGAGCCAAATGCAGAAATGCTCAAATCGCTGTCGGAAGCTCAGCTTGACCTCCTTCGTGCTGAGTGCCAAAGATACTTTGAGTGCGACGGGATCGTCCTTGAGAAGATTCGCATTGCCGTTGCACGGACGTTGGCTCGTTTGTAGTTACATCATCATTCGGACTGACGACACAAGCCCGGCACCATGAACAACAATCAAGCGATCCACCGCTTCGTGGCCGAATACAATTGGGATGACGGTTTTCTACCGATTTGGCCGATTGTCGAAAGCAACGAAACCGAAATGGTGACTGCATTGATGATCTATTGGCGACTGGAAGGCCCTTGGCTTGAGCGTGGGTCAGAAGAGGCACGCCGCCTTCACTCTGTCGTGACGGAACGGCTTCTGTCAGGTTTTTACCGATTGGGAGAGCTTCGGTATGATCCTGTCGCTGACACTCAAATTTCAAGAACCCAAATCTACAAACTCAAGAAGGCTGGCGTTCCCAACGAGCTAATCGAACCGCACTACCTTCCACCAGATCATTGATGGAAGCAGACGCCACTTTGCTGGGAAGCTTTTTGCTTAATTCTGGATGCCAAATCGGTGACGCATGAACGCAGTCGGCATTGAAATACGGAGATTCGTTGATGATTCTCAGCCCGGCTATGTCGAGTGCTGGTTGACCGATGCCAATGGCCGGGAATGGTCGTTCGTCGAAAAGGTTCCGGTCGTCACCGCTGAAGATCTTGATGCTGAAAGTGACTATCCCCGACCGGGAATAATTGCGTGCGAAGTGATTGGGCGGGAGATAGGGACTGATGAACGAGAGGTGGTCGTTATCGACACGGATCTGCCGTGGGGTGTGGAAGCGACAACAGGTGAGACTCGATTCGTCGTTCTACCGGAACAGTTGCAGCAATGGGACTGACGGCGGTCAAGAGGGTGTCTCAGTTTCATCGGCTTCCTCGTCTTCACCCAATGGGCTGAACGACACGCAATGAAGTCCGCATCCGTGTGGGCACATCCACGCCTCGAATCCGCCGTTGTCACAAGTGGCGAATTCAGATGCCCGTCCCCAGATGAAATCGACCAGAATGTCGTGGTCCAAAGTTTTTGCGTGCTTCAATGCCCGGTCGTATTTCCGTTCAGAGAATCCGGGGGAAACGGGATCAATCACTCCGTGTTTCCCTTGAGCCGCACGCCATTCAGCGAACATGATTTCGAGTGTTTCACGGTCCAGATCGGACACATTCTCTTGGGCATCTGCATACGCTTGCCCGGTGTGGCTCCATGACCATGCCATCATCTGATTCCTTGTGGTTCGGTGATTGACGATGATCAAGCGGGTGTCTCAGGAAAGCGGCGGAAAGCTGTTCCTCCGCCGCCGCTACAACTCCTGCCTCCGGCTCATGCTGCTCGCTGGTAGCCGAGTGCCTCAAAGGCCGCTTCCAAATCGTCATCCTTGGGCCAACCGCCTTGATCGTCCACGTTTTCGAGGGCATGGTCTCGATGATCGGACAGCCAGTCATAAACCTCGCTCTGCCAATCGTCCGGCAGAGTGAACTCTTGTTTCAACTTCCATGCCGCTTCACCGACGTTTTCAAACGTGGCGTTGAGTTCCCGTTCGCTGTAGTCGCTTTCATCGAGAATCGGGTAATCGGCCATCCGTTCGGCGAGGTCGTGATAGATTTGGAATGCCTTTGTGATCCGGCCTCGTTTGAATACACGAATGCTGAAACCATCGACGTGGCCGACTGCCCAATGGCTGTGAGACTCGAAGACGACATCGGGGTCATCGCCCTCGGTGAACGGCTCCATTTCCTTGGCGATGAAGGCGGCATTGCTTTGATCGAGCAGTCCGCTGTCCCGGTTGTGGGTGAAAATGACGGCCCAGTCTTCCGGCTTCTTGATGTCTCGTTGCCGAAACCATGCGAAGCACGAAAACTTCTGCCAGTTGCCAGCCGCTTCTTTCGCTGAGTCTTTGAGTTCCAGTTCGCCCAGTCGAGTCATCATTCGTCTCCGTTGAAGGGTCATGTCGGTCACATGAATTTCAAGCGGGTGTCTCATTCGAGCGGACAGTTGTGATAGCCACATCGGTCGAGGTACAATTCTTTCGTCGGCGTCGATAGAACCATTTGCAGGGTGATGACATGGCAATCCGAGAATGGCGAATAGAGTCGCCCATTCGACGTGATCTGCGATTGGAACACGGCTTCATTTCAGGCCGAGTAAAGCTGTTCGTTGACGAACAACTTGTTTTCGAAAGGCCAATGACGGTTTTTGATCTTGGCTTCCGTCACCAGTTCTCAATTGATGACACAACGCATGTCGTTGTGTGTCGTCCCCGAGGGGTCGGATTCTCTTATTCACTCGATCAAATCGAATCGGATGAATGGGGAATCAAGGGCATCTTTTTCAATAGATCGGGATTGCGACGACAGATGGGGTGCGTCGCGCTGATGATGGCACTTGGGTTTATGGGTGCTTGGATCAGTGCCTTGCAGGAAGTCTATTCGGCAAGCCCTGCGAAAACTGACTACGAAGTTGCTTCTACTTCCATCCCATACATGATTCTCATCTGGCCGCTGACCCTGCTCTCGGCGTATCTGTGGCTCTCAAAGCCGCCTACGAGAATGAATCGTGATTACTGAAGAAGAGTGGTTGAACACATCCGATCCATTTCCAATGCTGGAGTTTCTTGCGTGACATTTTCGGCAACCCCTTTTGTCCGGCTCACGTTCTTGAAGCGACATGGCTAAGTTGGGATGAAGGCAGGGTCGTCAAACTGGCTCAAAGCATCTACGAAAGTCGAAACTTTGAACACTTGCAACTGGTCGCCAACGCTCTCGAAAACGCCGGATGCGACGATGACGCAATTCTTAATCATTGTCGCAGCGAAGAACCGAATGTCAGAGGTTGTTGGGCAGTTGACCTGATCTTGGGGAAATGCTGATCGAAGTGACTTCGCAGATGCAGCAGAATTCGGCCCAGAACTTCGAAAACGTGGAAAGATGGAAAATCACCGAGCGGAACGCCTTCGATGATCGAAGTGACTTCTGGACTTCGCTGTGGCAGCAGAACTCCGTCTTCCGCTGGCCAGCCGCTTGACGGTTCATGCTGTTTTGCGTTGCGTCGAAGCCGAAGCCAGTCTCGATCACTTCAGGCGTCCCAACTCGGTTGTCCCGATCAGGACAGGCTTCAAGCGGGTGTCTCGTTGGCTGGCGATTTGATCCAATTGGCCGATAACTGCGTTTTCAAGGACTGGTAGCGGTGTCTCACAACATGCTTTTCCAGAATGAACATGAGGAACCGGCATCCGATTTCTCAACTACCAAAAGGTGGATAGCCAGATGAGCCAAGCCATTATGTCTTGTCAGAAATGCAGTGGTGAAATGGTGCTTGGGCATGTCATTGACATCGCCCCCAATGGTGCCTGCGTCGGTCAGTGGGCAAAGGGTGAACCAAAGAAAGTTTGGCGTTTTCTGTGTTGGTACTGGCCAATCAGAGTGCCGGAATTTGCGGACTCAATTCCAATTGGAACATTCCGGTGCAAGTCATGCGGTTTCCTTGAATCATATGCCCGCCGTGAATTTCAACCGAAATGACAATACCTAAGTGGGTGTCTTTCGCCGTCAAAACAAGGGGCGGCATTCCATTGCCCACCTCTTTGGTGATCAAACCAGCGAGACAGGAATTCGTGCGGGGGCAGCCGCATCAGTTTCTTCTCGCCATCGCGATGATCGCGGTACCAGAACGCGACTTCGGTCGCGGTCACGGAATGGATTCGTCGGTTCGAAAGCGGTCCTCCTGTGATGTACCGCGCCAGGTATCCTGCCACCGAAATTCCGTGGGTGTACCGCTCCTGAATTCGGACGCTCCAGGGAACTCGCCCCAGCCAATTCAGGAGCGACTGTAGACGCGCGGCGGTCGTCAATGTGGGAACGACGAGATCGCCATCATCGACGGCGGTTTTGAGCAGGAACCGCAACTTGCCGCGAAACACGGCCATCAGCACGCGGGCTGGCAGCAGCGTCGCGCCCTGCAGGACCACGAAACAACCGTTGCCATCAACGCCTCCGGCGCTCACGAGGCAATGCGCGTGAGGATGCACGCTCAGATTTCGCCCCCAGGTATGCAACGCGGAAATGATCCCCGGTCGCGCGCCGAGATACTGCGGGTCTCTCAGCAGTTCGTCCAGTGACTCACGAGCCGCCCGCAGCAGCAGATCGGCAAACCGCGCGCGATTGAACTGCCACAGACGGTTCAGCGCCAGTCGCGAATTCAAATGGCAATACGTCTTTTCCTCGGCCCGACGAAGTTTTGATCCTCGCGCCACTGTGGATCTGG
>JBAWWJ010000286.1:0-8604 GCA_037146815.1 Planctomycetota bacterium | reverse complement strand
CAGTTGGAAGCGTCATGCTTATCGTCCAGAGGAGAATTGGAATGTGGTGTTCGGCTGTTCCGTCGGCGGGGTGGCGGGGGTGGCGGGGGACGCACCCCGCTTCGGGGAAGTCCCCGATCAAACGCTTTGCATTTCGGGGGCTTCTGCAAATCCACTGCACCCGCCGCTCGGTGCAAAGTCTGATGTGCGGATTTGACACTCGATTTACATCAATGGTTCGGCAGATTATACGGAGAAGCCATGTCCGCTTTCTATGCTGAAATTACCCGTATCGCCCCGTATTTCGACTGCCTGGTCAAATCAGCAGAGGCACGTTGCGATTATTACCTCTTCAGCGGTGCCCTGGTCTGGTCTGACGAAATGCCAAAAGGCGATTTCGGAGACGAACAAGCAATCAGGCACCTCTTGCGGTACAGAACAAGTCTCCTCAGCGGCACTCCACTGCTGGAGATACAGCCGTATTGGGAAGCTGCGAGCAAAGCCTTCCCAAACTGGCCGGGCTTTGCCGTGGAGCGGTGTATACCTTCTCCAGAATTGAAAACTCGCATCGAAGAAGGAGAGAAATGGGTCAACGAGCTCCTGGAGGGCGAGGAAGATCGTGACTTGAACCCATAAAGCGAGGGTTCGCGGCATCAGGGCGCCGACGAGAAGTAGTGGTGTTTGGTTCTTGGGTTAATCATGTAGGGCGGCTTTGAGAAGTCAGGTGCCGACTGCCAACCAGGCGTTGATTTCGATACACACATTAGCCGGAACGCGCTAGCGTCCGGTTCGGAGGGCGACCGGGTTACGCACATAGGCCGGAACCGGACGCTAGCGCGTTCCGGCTGATGGTCGGTTCTCATGACGGAAGCCACCACCCAAGGCCTTAAACGCCTGCTTCGCTTCCTCAAGTTGTTCTCTGGACGGTTCTTGAGCAAGCAGACTGTTCGCCACCAAGCATAGAAACAGACCGCCGATCAGTGCTTTCATGAGTTGCTCCGGTAATCCCCCGGTCCCTTCGTAGGAATTTGGGTCGTACACATTTGCCGTCGGTTCCTACGAAAGCCGGTCATGGTTGCTGCTCTTTTGCGACGTGCCTGATTGTATCAGAAGCGAAAAATCAAATTCGTCGGTAAGACCACTCTTTGAACCAGCAATATCCGATGCAGGCAAACGACTTGCGGCGAATTTGCTTCGGCACCCCATTCCGAACGGGACTCCGTTTGAACTCGACGTGCGGGCTGAGAAGTCAGTGATTCCATGCAAAAAGCCCACCGTCGAGAACGACGATGGGCTTGTGCGGAAAGATAGTCGGGCTGACCGGATTTGAACCTGCGATCGCTTACCCCGCAGGAAAGTCACCCGTAAGCAGAACCCACCCGGTAAGGTTATCGTTACTCTGGCGGGTAAGTTAGGTGGCTCGCAGATAACGGACGCGGGTTTAAAGGAACTGGCCGCAATCAAGAACCTCACCACCGTCGAATTGAATGCGTCTGATCGTTTACAGATGGTCCAGTGGCGCATTGGCCCCAAGACAGACTTTCAACTTATTTCAATTGCTCTCGCAATCGATGCAATTCCTGCAGGGCTGCAATCGGCGTCAACTCGTTGACGTTCAACTGACGTAACTCACCCAGAATCGGATGTTCTTCGACTTCAAACAACGAAAGCTGTTGTTCCCGTTTCCGGTGGGTGCGACGTTCGGGGACCTTGGTCTTTCCACTGTCGTCCACATGGTCGGATTCCAGTGTCTGCAGGATCACCTTGGCCCGATCAAGCACCGTTCGCGGGACACCGGCGAGTTGAGCGACGTGGATCCCGTAACTCTTGTCTGCGGAACCAGGGACGATCTTGTGCAGGAAGATCACATCGTCCGCTTCCTCACGAACGGCAACGTTCCAGTTCACACACTGATTCAATGTCTCGGTCAGTTGAGTCAACTCATGGTAGTGAGTCGCAAACAGAGTGCGACAACAGATGACGTCGTGCAGAAATTCGGTGATCGACCACGCCAGCGAAATCCCGTCATAGGTACTCGTACCACGACCGATTTCGTCCAGGATCACGAGGCTGTGCTTGGTCGCGGCGTTCAGAATACGTGCCGTTTCGGTCATTTCAACCATGAACGTACTCTGTCCCTTACCCAATTCATCACTCGCACCAACTCGGGCAAAAATGCGGTCCGCGATCCCAATCTTGGCGGATCTGGCGGGGACAAATGAACCCATCTGAGCCATGACCGTCAGCAGAGCCGCCTGGCGAATGTACGTGCTCTTCCCTGCCATGTTCGGGCCAGTAATCAACTGAATTAACCCCGACGGGATTTCGTTCTTTTCCGCAGGAACTTCCGGGGAACTCTGGATTCCGATGCGGACATCGTTCGGTACGAATTCGCCGCTTGGCTTTAATCGATCCAGCACCGGATGACGACCTTCGCGAATATCGAGAACTGGCTCAAGTGTCAGTTCTGGACGACAATAACCTGCGCTGACGGCCAATGTTGCCAATGATGCCAGGACATCAATTTCCGCCAATACCTCGGCATTGTCTCGAAGTCGTGGAGACTGTGCTGCCACGCGTTCTCGCAAGGCCGCAAACAGTTCCTGTTCCAGTTGAGTCGCCTGCCCTTCCGCTCGCAGGACTTTGTCCTCGTACTCCTTGAGCGCGGGGGTGATGAATCGCTCATAGTTCTTCAGGGTCTGCTTGCGAATGTATTCAGGTGGGACTTTGTCGGCCTGGGCCGCCGTGCATTCCAAGTAGTAACCGAAGACCTTGTTGAAGCCGACCTTCAGATTGGGAATCCCGGTCCGTTCAATTTCGGTGGCCTGGTATTTGACGATCCAGTCCTTGCCCCCTCGTGCCAGGTCGCGCCATTCATCAAGCTGCGCGTGGTATCCGTCGCGAATCAGTCCACCATCCGTCACCAGCAGCGGAGGTTCGTCGACAAGGACTGCTTCAATATCGGCGCGGATTTCAGGACACAGGTCGAGCTTGGCTTCGAGATCAACCAGCCGCTGAGCGGCTCGACCTGACAGTTTTGCCTTCAACTTTGGCAAGAGCGCCAGCGTGCGGGCCAGGCAGGAGAGATCGCGTGGCGAACAGCGGCCGGTGGCGACACGCGCCGTGAGTCTTTGCAGGTCGTAGGCCTGTTGCAACTGATCGCGCAGATCGCGACAGAACATCGCATCAGCAGTCAGTTCCTGAACAGCATCAAGACGCAGATTGATTCGCGCAGGCTCAGTCAGCGGGTTCGAAAGCCATTCTCCCAGCAGACGGGCTCCCATGGGAGTCACAGTTTCATCGATGACGGCGAGCAAGCTGCCGGCGCGTTCACCGTTTCGTAATGTCTGCGTCAATTCCAGACTGCGTCGCGTCGCTTCATCGATCAGTAACGATGTTCCCCGGCGATAAGGTTCCAGTCGGGTGATATGCCCCAGGCTGGCCTTCTGAGTCTCGCGCAGGTAATCCAGCAGGGCTCCTGCAGCGGTGACTCCCGCCGTGTTCTCGTCGATGTCGAATCCCGACAGCGTGCGAGTCTGAAACTGCTCCAGGAGCAGTCGCAAGCACTGGTCGGATGCAAACGACCACGGCGGTCGTTCACTCAGGAACAGGCCGCTCATTCGTTTGAGCGCCTGAATCACGGGACTCGGATTCGCTTGCTCCGGGATCAGGCATTCGGCAGGGTTGATTCTCGCAATTTCATCAAGGACGGCTTCTTCTCGCAGGTCACTGACAAAGAATCGACCCGTAGAGACTTCAACCCAGGCCAGCCCGCACGATTCTTTCGAGGGGAAGACGCACGCCAGGAAATTGCTTTCACGAGGATCGAGGAGCGAGTCTTCTGTCAGGGTCCCTGGGGTGACAACGCGCGTGACATCGCGTTTGACCAACCCCTTCGCCAGTTTCGGGTCCTCCATCTGATCACAGATGGCCGCCCGAAAACCGGCGCGGACCAGCTTCTGCAGGTACCCATCCAATTGGTGGTAAGGGAATCCCGCCATCGGAATCGGATTGGCAGATCCCTTGTCCCGGCTGGTCAGTGTCAGACCAACCGCTTTGGAGGCCGTGACTGCATCTTCGTAAAAGAGTTCGTAGAAGTCCCCCATCCGGAACAGCAGGATGGCACTCGGGTGTTGAGCTTTCACCTCGAGATAGCGTTGCATCGCCGGTGTCGGGGTCTTTTCAGGGGAGGTCATTGTGCGGTCTTCCCCACCTGAATCTCATCGTTGACGACTCGAACCGAGAAGCATTCGGTGCGCACCTTGGACTTGGGGTTGTCCATCCAGAGGCCGTCCGAAATACAGAATTTCCACGCGTGCCACGGACAGACGACATCCATTCCATCGACGTAACCAGATGCCAGCGACGCTCCCATATGCGGGCAGCAATCGTTGATCGCGAAGTATTTCCCGTCACGCAGAAAGACAGCTATCATCCGTCCATTGACCGGAAAGGCTCGGCCTTCCCCTTCGGGAATCATTCCGACCTTCGCGACCGTCTGAAAGTCATCGTCAACCATCTGATTTTCCACAAAACACTCCGCGTAGGACAGGCTTTCAACCCGTCACCTCATTCCCTGAAATCGTTCATCCAGCGCGTAGTTTACAAAAGGAACGTGTGCCTGTCGTTCGTTCACCTTTCTTCGGCGCGAGTCTGTTCGGCGCGGCCCCCTGACCCCGCCAAATCGCCGTTTGTTCGGCGCGGGTCTCCCGCCCCCGCCGAAGCGTCCGACCGCAGGTCTCCTCGTCGGTTCAGCGAAAAGCCCGCATTCGCAAAATAACTGGTATGCGTTGCAACCCATTTTGAGGTAATCGCTTGCGTCGAGTTATTGCGGGCGATTGGCCGGTTTCGGAAGTGGAGCATGCGTTGATTTGGAAAAAACATAAAGAGTGGAGACTTTCGGTCGGCTGTTTCGGCGGGGTCGGGAGACCCGCGCCGAGCACGCGTTCTTTTTTCATCTGCCAATGCGCGGTGCACTCCAGACAGCCCGAAATCAGTCCCTGACCGCTGACTGCTGATCGCTGAATGCTTTCCGCCGACCGCTTACTTGCAATTGACCGTGAAATCGCGATCGCCTAAAACCCGACGAGGTCTTGCACGGGGGAGCGTTGTTCCGGCAGGCCGATCCAGGAAATCTGCCATGACGTCGACACAAACCTTGACACGCCGTGATGTTCTGACACTCGTGGCATATTGTACGCTGCTATTCGGAATCGCCATCGTGAGCGGTCGGCCACTCACTCTTCACGAGTGCGTACTGCCGCAGACCGCCCGGTCGATGTTCAATGATAGAGACTGGTTGATTCCGAAGATCAACGGGCAAACGGCTGAGCGCGCGGCGAATGCGATGCCAACGGAACCGTGGCTCGAGAGTCCTCCCCTGCCCCAATGGGTGACGGTCCTGGTGGCAATCCCGTTTGGACGTTGTGATACGGAAGGAATCGTGCGGATTGGTCCGATGCTGGTGGCCGCGGGGGTCGTTCTGATGACGGCCTGGATGGCATCGCTCTGGTTCGGACGATCGTTGGGACTATTGGCTGGACTGGTTCTTGCCACGACACTCGAATTCACGCGATATGGCTGGCTGGCGGAAGATGAAATTTACCTCTGCGGAATTGTGACTTCGGTCATCGCGCTGTTTGTGAAGATCGAATTCGCCAGCCGTTCGGAATTGGCTCCCGCTTCGTCCTGGTTTGCGGCAGTGATGATGACGCTGTTCGGGCCGAGAACCCGCTGGATGACTGCCTTTTTCCTGATGATGGGGGCCACGAATCTCGTCAAAGGATTGGCGTTTGGGACAGTCATGGCTTCGATTCCGCTGGCGGGATTCCTTGCTCTGGCCCTGCAACCCCGACGAATCGCGAAGTATTTCTGGGTTTGGGGTGTCCTGATGTTCCTGGGGGTGATGTTCGCGTGGCCGATTGCCACCTGTACTCGTTATCCCGACGCGATTGATGTCTGGTATTTCGATCTGTTTGGCCGACTGAAGGGGACCTACAAAGAGATCAACGAACCGTTCTGGTATTACCCGGTGAATCTCACCTGGATGTTGATGCCATGGACATTCGTGATTCCATTCGGGTTCTGGGCGACGCGATCAGCCGCCTGGCGTGATCGGACTTCACCGGAACGATTCCTGTGGTGCTGGGCTCTGCTTGTCCCGGCGTTTTTCACGATTCCTGGTGGAAAACATCATCACTACATGCTGCATGGACTGGCTCCCTGGGCAATCATGGGAGCTTTGGGCCTGCGTGAACTTCGAACGGTTATTGTCGCATGGCCGCGCTGGATCACGCATCCTGCGACGAGTGCCCTGGGGTACGGAATTCCTGCCGCAGTTGTCCTGTTGGTCTGGGGCAACAAGGTCCCCGGTCCACAGTGGTTGCCATATGTGCTGATCGCCGCCATTCCATGCGTGACGGGGGCTTTTGCCTGGTCGCTGCTGGATCGCAACAACCTGCGAGCGGGGATGATTACCTTTGCTGTTCTGTTTGGATGTTATGCCGGTGGTCACTTCTACGCAGCTCAACACATCGACAGCAACCGTCAGGACGTCGCCTTCCTGAAATCCGTCCGCAGTCGTGTCGAGACCGAACGGTTGCCAATCTTGATCGACATGAGTGCCAATTCGTTCCACGGGATGATGGGCTTGTTCTACATGCCAGATGATGCGGTGTTGCTGCACAACCTCAGCTTCCTTGGTGCCTCGGAGATCACAGCACCTGAAGTCTACGTGGTAGCGATGGCTTCGCTGAACGACGAAATCAGCAAATGGGGAACTGCGGAAGCTCTGGAGACCAGTTTACGAGTCCCTCGGGCACGGACATCACGCGACCGTCTGACACTGTTTCGTTTGCGATTCGACCAGGGAATCGCTCGTGTTCCGGCAAACAGCATCCGCGTCTCACCGATGCAGGCCATGAACCGTGTCGCCGGCCCGGAACTCACCCCGAAAATCGCTGCTGATCTGCTGAGCGACCGAAATTAGCACCTCACTCATCTATTTTTCGATGACGGCCCTGCGATGCACAAAACGCTCTGGTTGCGAGTTTGCGTGGTGGCCATCCTCGGACTTGGGGGTTGCCATCTGCGAGCCGGGTTTGGGCCAGCCCCGGCCGGTCGTCCCTCGACCGACCATTCGCTGACTCGCGATACGACCGAGCACAAGGACGGTGGGAAAACCGTTAATGAGACCGACAGGACGACGACAACTTACGAGGATGGTCGGTCGTCGACGGTCGAAACGGTGAATACTACGGTCACTACTGCCGAGGGCGCGACGTCGCGAAGTACCACACAGACAAAAACCGATCGGTCCAGCAATGGGAGCGTCTCGACGTCATCAACGAGCAGCAGCAACTGACGATTAAACGACCGCTTCGACGGCAAAGCCTTCGCGATACTTCTTCGTCAGCAAGGCATTCGCTTCAGGAAGGTTCGTGATTTTCAACGCACCCGCGTCCCAGTTCAACGTTTTGCCGGGATGCAATGCGGCGACGTTGCCCAACTGGACAGTTTCAGTCAGCGGACCTGCATAGTGAAAGCCGTCGCTGGTCCTGGTGTTGCTGAGGACTCCGTCAACCCAGACATGCCAATGATTCAGGCCCTTTTCTGCCGGTGTCTTGAAGCTGGCAAACTTCGATTGAGGATACAATTGCGGCATGCCGATATGCGGCAGCACCATGGTTCCCGCTTCGCCAACGAACAGTGATCCGCCCCCAGGCAATTCGACTCCGTCGGGAAGCTGACCCAGCTCGCGAGCTGGCTTTCTTCCCCCGTCGTACCAAGTCACCTTGATGGATTCTCCCACCGTGTATTTGGTGGAGGGAAAGTCGTAAGTGACTGTTTCCGGGCCCGGCCAGAGTTCTGGATTGAAGCCACTGTGTTCTGCCAGAATCGTCTTGGGGGCCGTTAACTCCAGAGCTGTAAAGACGGGGTCAAGAATGTGGCAGCCGAAGTCGCCAAGAGCGCCTGAACCAAAGTTCTGCCAGTCACGCCATTTGAATGGGTGATAGACATCTGGGGCGAACGGTCGTTCCGGGGCTGCACCCAGCCAGAGATTCCAGTTAAGTGACTTTGGAGCTTCGACGGGTTCCGGGCGTTTGACTCCTGCGTAATACTGTTGTCCTTTGACGCCAACCCAGGAATGGACTTCCTTGATCTTCCCGATGGCTCCTTCCTTCAGAAGTCGTGCCCCCAGTCGGTACTCCACGTTGGAATGAATCTGGTTTCCCATCTGCGTGATCAGCTTCTTCTTTTCAGCGATCAGCCGCATCTGGCGCGCTTCCCAGACCGTGTGAGTCAGCGGTTTCTGGCAGTAGCAGTGCTTGCCACGATTCATGGCGAACATCGCAGCGGGAGCGTGCATGTGATCGGGTGTCGAGACGATGACCGCATCGAGCTTGTCGCCAAGCTTCTCGATCATTTCCCGGTAGTCGGCAAAGTGCGGAGTACCGGGAAACTGCGCGTCGACCTGATCAAATCGCGCGCTGTCAACATCGCAGAAACCGACGAATTTCACCTTGGCATGAGTTCCGACCTGTGACAGATCCGCCCAGCCCATCCCCTTCGCACCAATCGCCGCGACATGCAGTTGTGTGCGAGCGGTTTCGGCAGCTACGATGG
>JBAWWJ010000285.1:0-8628 GCA_037146815.1 Planctomycetota bacterium | reverse complement strand
CGGAGCGAACCACGACTTTCAGGCACCGGCCCCGCTAAAATCGTTACCCGCGTTGAGTGGCACCCCAAAGAAGTCTAGAAATGTCGATGTTTTCTGTGGAACGGCAGCGCCGACTGTGCCACCCAGTCGTCGCTGGTTCATCGCGGGCGACGGGTTAACCTCGACGTTATCGGGGTGCAACAAATGAGCTTTCAGATTGATCTCGCGTCTGGTTTGTGTAGAATTCGACCATGACTACGATTGACGAAATCCTGGCAGCAGTTCGTTCGCTTCCCTCGGAAACGCGGGGACGCCTGATTCCGCTCATTTGGGACCAAGTGGCGCCGGAAGATTGGCCTGCACCTTCTTCTGAATGGATCGCAGAAGCCAAACGACGAAGTGAGCTCCTCGATGACAAAAGCATTGTGGCTGAAGACTGGCAAATCGTACGTGAGCGTGCCCGTCGAGCTGCTGGTCTGTCCGAATGAGGGGCATATACGTTTGTTCAGCAGCGGAGAATGATTTCACCGAATCGCTGAGCTGGTACGCAAACAAGGATACGGAGCCTCGCCAAACTTTGTCGGCTGTGCCTTCGACGTTCACCGAATCCTGGGGCCGGGGTTGCTGGAATCCACATATGCAAGATCCGCCTCCACGTAGTGTTGCCGCACATTTTTCTTGGATCGCACCAGTCATTGCGACGTTGTGCTTTGCTTCGAGTACGCAAGTTCCAATTTCCGTACACCGTCTTGCGACTCTTCTCGTGGCCGGTGGGTTCTTGCTAATCCCTTTTGGCCTTGGCTGCGTGTTCTTCGTGCTGGCGTCGAATCGGTCATATGCGTATCGCAGCGTTCTCATACCCGCAGTGGCCGGTTTCGTTCTCAATTTCTCGCTGATGCTACTACTTACTCAGGTCAAACTTCCAAATTACCCCGACTAAGACCGGCGGTGTCACGGCTGGGTGGCGGGGTCAGGAGCGAAGCGGATGGCCCTGTGAGCGGTGTACCCGGTCATAACAAGAATTCCGGGCCTTCCGCAAAGCCTTCAGACCCGGCCACCCCTTCGCATCACCCCTGACGGGAGGGTGAGGCGGTGAGGCTCCTGCCGAACCGGGTTTGGAGTCGGACATCACTACCAGATCACGGCTCGGCGGGAGCCTCGCCGCCTCGCCCTCCCGCTTTGTTGGGCGGGAACCTCGCCAAACGGGGTTTGGGGGTTCCTTCGCAAAGCCTCGGCCACCGCCGTTCGAGGTTTTGTTGACGAGCGAAGAATTGCTGACAAGTGAGGTCTTGCAAACGTCATCGTGAAACCTATTCCATCGTTCTCAACCCCAGTTGCTCCCGATGTTGATTGACGAGCAGCAATGCTCGATGTTCCTGCTTCAGGAATTTGACCAGTTGTGACGTTGTGATCCGTAGTTGAGTCGCGGCGCCCGGAAGATTCCATTGGCGATCTGCGATGACGTCCAGTGCTTCGGCCAGTAGCGGTGCAAAATCGTCGTGATCGGTGTTGCAGGCGATTCGTTCACCGTGACACCGTGAACGCCATAATTCGGTCGGAGCAATGGCTGCCAGTCCCGCCGATCGGACTTCGAGTGCTAGATTCAAACGCAGCCTTTTGATGGCAACTCGCAGATTGTCGAACTGGCTGCGGCGTTCCGCGGCCTGTCCTTCGATTCCTGTCGGCGTGTGATGCAGCACAACGGCCGATTCGGTCTTGTTCCGATGCTGCCCCCCTGGGCCCCGCCGCCGCTCGTGCCGGACCTTGCAATCACGCAACAGGATCTCGTCTGGTACTAAAACGGGATGCAGGGGCGAATCACTCATTTCAGGTCTTGCGGTTCCAGAACTCCGATCATCGGCAGATGCCGGTAGTCGTCGTCGTAATCGAGGCCATATCCGACAACAAACTGATTGGGAATGCAAAACCCGTGGTAGTCAGGAACCAGGTCAACCTGGCTGCAGCCATCCTTCCAGAGCAGCACTGCCGTTCGCAGTGAGGCCGGCCGAGCGTGATCGAGTTCTTTCAGCAGTCGTGAAATCGTGCGTCCTGTATCGAAAATGTCGTCGACCAGCAACACATCTCGATTGGTGATGTCGGGCAGAAGTCCGGTTCCGACAGAAACTTCGCCGCCAGTGGTCGTTGCCCCCCGATAGCTGGACGCTGTCACAAATCCCAACCGGTGCGGAATGCCGATGGATCGCATCAGGTCGGCGACAAAAATGACGCTGCCGCTCAAAACCCCGACGACGGTGAGTGGCCGCCCCTGGTATGTCTCAGAGATTGTGGCGCCCAACTCTTTGATTCGCAGTGCAATTTGCTCCGCTGTGATCAGGGTATACATGAGGTTTGGATCGTACCGGAAGAGCGTTGACAGTGATTCGTGACGGATATTCGCCAGCAATGATGGCATCCTCACGGGTGAGAGTTTACCTTAACGCACAGCAGGCAATACGTCCAATTGCCTCGATGTAAGGAATATCTTGTGGCTTGGTCGACGGGTCTGATGTCCGGGAAGTCTGTGGAGCTGTTCGAACCTGATTCGGCAGTTCCCCCGCGCGCTGTTGTGGTTTTTCTGCATGGCTATGACGGGGTAACGCTGCGCGACAACCGTATCTTTTCGGACCTGTTGAACAGTCATGAACTGGCATGCCTGTGTCCGTTGGGTCCGGGGTGCTGGTGGACTGACCGAGTGTATCCCCCATTTGATCCGACGATCAGTCCAGTGGATTTCCTGTTCCAGCAGATCCCCGATTTTTGCAAGAATCGCTGGAACCTGGACGTGGAATCGATTGGTCTGACCGGAGTCGAAATGGGTGGTCAGGGGGCGTTGCAACTGGCCTATCGCCACGCCCGTCAGTTTTCGGTCGTGGCAGCGATCGCGCCCAAGGTCGATTTCGAATCGTGGTACGGCCACGGAACGACATTGGATGAAATTTTCAGCGATCGAGAAGCGGCACGGCAGGCGACTGCGATCCTGCACATCCATCCACTCAACTGGCCAAAACACCAGTTCTTGTTGTGTGACCCAGCCGACGTCTACAGTTTCGAAGGAGTCATCACTCTGTCGAGCAAGCTCTCATCGACGGGAATTCCGTTCGATACAGACTTCGTCTCGACCCATGGCGGATTCGGCTGGAACTATGCCAATGCGATGGCAAAGCCTGTCATCGAATTCCTGGCAAAAAACCTGAATGCATAGCCGCTGCCGTTTGGCCGAAGGAGAGAATAACTTCCGCTGCCAATCTACAACCAACTCGCTGGCTCAGGATCGCAGCATCGACTCGACACGCGTTCTCACCAGATTCAAGTGCAGCCGCAGATTGTAGTACTCCTCCATATAACTCAGTGGCACACCCAGGTTAGCAATCTGCTGTTCCAACGATGTCAATGCGTCGAGTGATCGCTGGGCTTCAACCGCAGACATGCCGACAATTGCTCGCTGATCGATTTGACGGAGTGCGACGTACCACAGATAGATCTTGCGTCGAGTTCTCCAGCGAACCAGTGGCGGAGTGGCGCGAATGAGTGGCATCAACAGGACGATCAAAGGAATGATCATCAGCTTCATGCGGTCGACCAGCGATGCCAGCCAGAATGGAAGTATCCGCTGCAGTACTGGGGGACCGTGACGAAAGAAGTTTTCAGCGTTGTCGCTCAGCGGTAAATCGATGAAGGCCGTCGATGGAAATTCGTTCGGGTTCGACAAAAGGTCACCGTGTCGATGCACGCGCGAGGCCGCTTTCAAAAGCAGGGCAATCAACGCCGGATGAAGTGACTTGTGCGCCACCAGGGTCGCCGCAGGTGACAACAGGACGATGTCTTTCGTAGGAATGTTCCTCTTCAAATCGATCAAACCCTCGTGAATTGTCACCGTCGAAAGGTGCCGAAATCGCTTCAAATAGGCTTCGGTGTTGGCGAGTTCCGCCAGCCTGATCGTCGGGTCCTGCATGAGGCGTTGAATGTACGAGGCATCGATTGCCGCGACAAAAAAAGCGACGTCGATTTCGCCCCGTTCCAGTGCCTCGGCCGCATCATTTCCGGATTTGGGAACAAAGTCGGCCTGCTCTTCGTCGATGGAATTGGCCTGCAGTAGCTGCCGTGCAATGGCACGCGTTCCACTCCCTTCCGGGCCGATCGCAACTCGCCTTCCAGTCAGTTGGGATAACCTGTCAAGGGTTTCGGAACCGCGATAGAAGATCCAGAGCGGTTCCCGATACAGACTGCAAAGTGAGAGCAGCTTTTCGCACTGAGCGGGGTCGGCGATCCCGGATTGAACCATGCCGACGTAGACGTCTGAATCTTCGTCTCGCAGGAGATTAACGTTCTCGACCGAGCCCTTGGTCGTGCGGATATCAAGTGTGATTCCATCGTGCTTCAGCAATTCGGCATAACGCTGTGCGAATCGAAAGTAGGCCCCATCTCTGCTGCCTGTGACGATGGCCAGCCGACTTGGCGGAGGAGCTTCGACAAACAGCACAAAACCAGCCACCAGGCTTCCCAATGCACACGTCAATACGGTGGCCCAGGCCCAGTAACCAGTCGATGCTTTGGACTGCTGTACAGACACGATTGTCATCCTCCTTGATTTTGCATCCTACGGTGGCCCGTCGTGCAACCAGAACCTTGCCTGGCATCCGCCAAGGTGACCTCGGAGGACATTGACTTCAGTACCGGGGGCTCAAATTCCCTTTTCCCCCGCGGCGACTTCAACTGTCATTTCGTTGCTGGCACGTCACCCTGCGTCAGCTTGCCATCAATCATTCGCCACAGCGCACTATGCGGAGATTTGTCGGCAAGCATCGCGGGTAGTCGATGTGGGCGAACTCCATCATAGCATTGAAGCATGGCGAACCTCTTTAGAGAAGCGGGGATTCCGACGGCAGTGAACCCTGGATGCCCGGTCGCGGGGAATGGGCCACCGTGATTCATCGCAGAAACAACGGCGACACCCGTCGGCATCTTGTCGTTCAGCAGTCGGCCTACTTTCTGACGCAGGATCGGCGCGATCTGGTCATAAAGTGAATCGTCACTGCCATCATTTGCCGTGTACAGGCAACCGGTCAGGTTGCCTTCCAGTGCTTGGGTGACCGAAATGAACTCCGCCTCGGAATCAACGACGACGACCAGCGAGGCATTGCCGAAGGCCTCTGTCTGCAGCGCTGCTGGGGACGCAATGAACTTGGTCCCTGTAACTCGCAGCAGTGTATTCTGGCAACAATATCCGGCACCACCACCGCTGGCTCCGCCGGTAACGATCGCGGCACCGTGTGCGACAAGAGTTTGAACTCCCGCTTCCAGATGGCTCTGGACACTGGGGCCCAGCAGCGTACCTACCGGTGCGGCCTGAAATCGTTCGGCAACCTGGCGAATCCAGTCTTCTGATTCCGCTCCGGTCTGAACGATAACCAGTCCGGGATTCGTGCAGAACTGGCCAACACCCATCAGGCAACTGGAGGCAAACTGTTCTGCCAGCGCGGCACACCGTTCACGAATCGCCCCTGGCAGAATGTAGATCGGATTGATGCTGGACAGCTCCAGGTAGATGGGCTTTCCCACCCGATCTGCCGCTTCTTTCAATTGGCTGCCGGCCGAGCGAGAACCCGTATAACCCGACGCGCCGATGGCGGGATGCGAAACCAGCCGCTTTCCATCATCGTGACTGGTCCGATAGATCAATTGAACGAATCCAGCCGGCATCCCCGTTTCGGCCGCGGCAAGTTGAGCCTCTTCGGCCAGAATCCGTGTCGTCCCGGGATGGGACGAGTGCCCTTTGGCGATGACAGGGTTACCCGCAGCAACTGCGGCCGCGAAATCGCCCCCAGCAACGCTGTTGAATGCAAACGGGAAGTTATTGGGGCCGAAGACAACTACCGGGCCAATCGGTCGGAGCATTGATCGAATGTTCGGAGCGGAATCAATTGTCGGACCGGTCCATGAGCCATCGCGAGCCGCTTGAGCGGCCTGGCGGAGTTGATTCGAGGTTCGAGGCAGTTCTGCGTCCTTCAGCCGCGGCTGGACTGGCAACGCCGTCTCAAGATTCGCGATCTCAATCAATTCGGCGGCACGCGCATCAATACGGTCAGCAAATTTTTCGAGAAAGGCGGCGAAACGATCACCACTCCAGTCGCGGACGATGGCCGCTGCTCGAGACGCCGCTTCAATGGCACGCACGATCTCTGCCCAGGGACTGATCGGATATTTACCCGGCAACGGTTCTTTCGTCTTCGGATTGACGGCCTGAAACGTTGATGTCCCTGAGGAGGTGGTCCACTGCCCGTCAATCAGAACCTGCTGTACAGTCATCATCAAACCTTTCCCGGTACTTCGACTTCAAACCGCCCCCGACCCGACCGGGTCAGGACCTGGGGCTAGCCGCCAAAATCATACGATCCCTGAAGACGCTCTGCCAGACAGACCGAGTTCGCAGAATTTCGAAAGCTGAACGATCCCCGGTGTCAGGCAGGTCTTCAAAGCAGTTTGACGCAACAGGGTGGATTCATATGTTGCGTCATCGATGGTGCAGCAACTGGCTTGCGATTCATTTGTGTCGTTGCGCCCTGTCAGGTCGAATCGCACAGCAGTTCTGTTGATGCAAAACTCAGCAAAAGTCGGCGGTCTGTTGTATATGTCGGTGCTGAAACACAGAATGCCTGTGCGAACCGAACGTCTTCGGTTCTAACGGCTTGCATTCATGATTGAAAAGGATCCGCTACTATGAAGCAGACGGTTGTGAAGTCGTGTTTGATTGGGTTGCTGATAATACTACCGCATTCGGTCGCCACAGCTGACCCAGATCCAAGTCTGAAAGTTGTGATCGTTCGGCATGGTGAAAAACTGCCGAAGAAAATCGACAAGGGAAACCTGTCCTGTGCCGGGCTGAACCGCTCACTCAAGCTGCCCCACGTCATTGTTCACAAGTTCGGAGTTCCCAACCACGTCTATGTTCCTAAGCTGGATAATGGGAACGATACAGACCATTCCCGAATGTTTCAAACAGCATCGCCGCTGGCCTCGCTTTACAACTTGCCAATCACGACGACATATAAAGAAGGGGACACCGACAATGCAGCCAAGGACGTTAAGACCAAGAAGAAAATTGTTCTAATGGTGTGGGAACACGGCAATATTCCAGCACTCGCAAAGTCGCTCGAGCCCGACAAAGCTCCCGTAACCTGGAATGACGACGACTTCGACAGCATTTGGATTCTGGATTATTCGACGGGTAAGGGGGTCTGGACGACGGACACGGAAGGGATTGATCCGCTGAAAAATCCAATCATACCGTGCCCTAAAACGAAGTCGTGAGGTATCACCGTGTGAATCAGGAGCGTGAAGGCCGAAGTTGCTTCGGCCTTCATTGAATCCGCACTGAGGGTCGGGAGGTCCGTATTCCGACCTCATCCTTTCAGGCGATAAACCTGACCGGCGTCGATTTGCTTAAACCCGGCCGATTCCAGGACAGCGATGGCTGCTGGATCCGACTTCGGAGCGTGAGCCTCTGCCAGTTGGACCATGTCGTCGCGGACGCGTCGACAAACTTCAACCAGCAGTGCCTGACCGTAGCCCTTCTGGCGATTGGCTTCAGAGACGTACAATCCCAGCAAGCCGATTCCTCGAGTCCCCCAGGTCGTGACGTAGCGGTCCAGGCCAACCACGCTGATCCTGGCTAATGGGGTGCCGCCGGTCCGTGGGACCAGTGCCAGATGCATCGCATCCAGACGTCCATATCGAGTCTGCCACCACCAGGTCTTTGGATCCTGATTCAGGGCTGTCAGTCGAGTTGTTCTACGCACATTGACCAAACGAGAACCGACAGGGTCGGCTGAACCGACACCCAGCGAACGCTGGAAAACCAGATGTTGTTCGGTTGGGGCGTAACCCAGTTTGGTAAAAAACGGTTCTGCAGCGGCATCGGACATCAGGAAACCCGCCGACTGACTTCCACCATAGATCCCGCAGTAAAACGGATCGCGGGGATCGGCGCCACCTGCAAAGATCTTGGAGGAACCGCGAGAACGGAGGTACTGTTCGGCGCGCCGTACCAGTTCTGTTCCAATTCCCTGCCGTCGGGCACGGGGGTGGACCATCACGGCGCAAATAACCCCGTCATCATTCCCCAACGCAGAGCGATCTGCGTTGGGCCCAAATCCAGCATGAGAAAACCCGACGACCTCACCATCCTGGCAAGCAAGAATCATTCCTGCCGGGTCAAAATAGGTTTGAGCAATGATCAGTTCGTCAAACTCATCACAACGCAACCCGATCGCAGCACTGCGTCCCAATTGACACTCGTTCCACATCCGCAGGATGTGGGGGGGGTCAGAGTTTTTGAATTGTCGATATTCGATCACGGCGAACGTCTTTTGGATGATCAAGACCCAGGCTCAGGCGCGTCGACCACCAAAGGAAATCCGTCAGTGTGAATTTGCAACGACTGCAAACTGGAACCGCCATCAAACAAGACAACAGTATTTCCAGGCGACGGTTGGTATGCTAACGGTGGCCAGAAAGTGTCGCAAGGATGTATCGCGCGATCCACGTGGTGTAATCGTTTTTTTCGAAGCACGAATTTGATGAGGAGTTCGTGTTCAATTCACGTCGAATGACGTGTTAACTCAATGTGTCCAAAGGACATTCGCGAAAATG
>JBAWWJ010000284.1:0-8662 GCA_037146815.1 Planctomycetota bacterium | reverse complement strand
CGACAAGTAATTCTGCGTCCGGAGATAGCTTTGCTGTCGCGGCGACAAGCAGCGACAGAATTCGGGGGACAGCGATGATCGCTTCCGAGCCAAACGATCCCAATGCCTGGGCCGCAGCAACTGCGACGTTCGTCGATGGATCTTTCAGGACATTGAACAGGATTTCGACAAGAGGATCTCCGACTTTCGTGACGTGATTTGCAGGTAGATTCAAACGCGGTGTCACGAGCGCCGCGTATTCTCGAACGGTTGGGTCTGAACTGAGTAACTTTTCGAGAATCTGTTCAACAACCGGTTCTGAAATCGGCTGGGACTGAGTCAGTACCATGAGCGCAGTACATTGGATCACCGGCTCTTTTCGTGCCAGGCAGATTTGGGCTGCTGTTATCTGAGCCGGTGAAAGACTTTCACCATTGTTCCATAGTTGTAAAACGTAAAGGCAACGGCTCCCAAACCCATGAATGCCCGGGTCGAGCGGTTCCACTTGTGGCGGGTCGATCCGTGCTGGATGGTCTCGATCGATCAGACAATCGCCGGTCTTAAGAAGATATCGGTAACCGGAACGCATCGCTTCCGCCGCATCGAGTCCCAGGTATTTTACGGATGGGGCGGATTTTGATTGCCGAAGGTACTCAATGACACCCATTGCGTAGCCGCACAGCGAAGCGGTCAGATAACCGGTCTTCGAAATCTGCCAGTAAGACATCGACCCTTCGATCCCGCTTTTCTGCTTGATCGCCGTATTACAGTGAAACGTTCCCATCCCCAGGGCCACGGGCAGCAGGTCGGTCAACTGTTCATGATCTTCCTCGTCGCCGTTGAGCAATTTCGAGCCAAGTAACAGATCGTGAGCGATTTCGTGAGCCATGACAGCGATCACGCTCTCCTGGTCCGGCAGAATTTCCTCTTTGATACTGATGGTCGGTAAACCTTGTTCGGCCTCGTAATACAATCCCTGGGCGTCCGGTCGTTCGCTTTCTGAAAATCGCTCCAAATGAAATCGCCTCGGATCGGCCCCCATGAACTTACAGACTCGGGCAAACAGGACCGGCATTTCTTCCGGTGTACCGTTGTACGGCTCGGGAAAGAATTCATGCGTCGGCAGAACACGCGGAGCATTCAGGATTCGATCTGATCCGAAACGCTCGATCAGCCAGGACAGACGCCGTTCAACCCAGACCTTGGAGATGAGATCAACGGGGCATGTTGGGGCAAACCAGCCAAACATCGACAGGACCTTTCCGTTTGCGATTGCTTATTGACCACGATTGGCACCAGGAACCCAAAGTACATCATCCCGACCATTCTGATTCGCTGCACGTGCGTAGACGAACAGCAGGTCCGACAAGCGGTTCAGGTAGATGATTACTTGGGGATTGATAGAGTCCCGAGCCGCAAGTTCCAGAACCCCGATTTCGACGCGTCGGCAGACGGTGCGAGCAAGGTGCAGATGTGCGGCCGCCAGCGATCCGCCAGGCAGAATGAAACTCGTCAATGGCTCAAGTTGTTCATTTGCGGCGTCGATCCACTGTTCAAGCTGTTCCACCTGCGCGCCTGTCACTCGCAGCGGTGGATATTTGGGAGCCGATTCTGATTCGGGGACACATAAATCAGCTCCAAGATCAAACAGATCGTTCTGGATTCGGAACAGGTGAGCAGCCAGGTCGCTCGTCAGGCCTGACGCGATGGTGATTCCCAGAATCGAGTTGAGTTCGTCGACGCCCCCATATGCGGAAATTCTCAAGTCCGTCTTGGGGACGCGGCAACCGTCGCCCAATGACGTCTCGCCCGTATCGCCTGTCTTGGTGTAGATTCGATTCAGAAAAACCATCAGCCCTGTTCCTCATTCCGCGATCATCATGTCGCAAAGTACCGTTGTCGCAACAAGATCGCTATTCTTGCCTTGCTCGCCCGAACAATTCTCACTTCCCGAACGGAAATGATCCATGTCCAGAATACTGTTGCCGCTGTTGATCCTGTCTGCGGGATGCGGGACTTCTGCGCCAGACCCGTATAAGAACGCATACTCCGTCGACACAATTCAGTTTCTGGACGATGTGGCCCCAAACTCCGAGGCAACAACGGACTTCACCAAACTGACGTTTACCGACAAAGATGGCAAGTCGGTCAGTCTGTCGGATTACCTAGGGAAGCAGGCGCTGGTCCTGGTCGTCACGCGTGGTTATTCGGGGTCAATCTGCCCCTATTGTGCCACACAAACATCACGATTGATCGCCAACTATCCAGAGATCAAGGAACGAAATGCAGAAGTCCTGGTCGTCTACCCATTGGAACGGCCAGGTCAGGAAGGACGACTCGATGAATTCGTTGATCGAGCCGTCAGTATGCTTCCGACGGCATCGAAAAAGGTCCCGTTCCCACTACTGCTGGATATTGAATTGAAGAGTGTTGACGCGATGGGAATTCGCAAAGATCTCTCCAAACCCGCGACCTACATCTTCGACAAAGATGGCAAGGTTCAGTTTGCATATGTGGGAAATACGTTGGCAGATCGCCCGTCGGTCAAGGCGATTCTGTCGCAACTGGATCGAATCAACAAAACTGCAGGCGGCTGATCACTTTCGGAACCTTTTACGCTGCAGCCGCATATCATGTCACTTGAATCAACTCGCGAATTCTTCGAGATCGCCGGACGGCAAGGGATGCTGCCGCTCGAGACGCTGCGCGAACTGCAACTGGAAGCGGCGGACCGGCAGATAGAAGGTTCGACGCTCGCACTGCAGCGCGGACTGCTGACGCCGCTGGACATTGAGATCATCGAGACGCTTAGGCATCCCGTGGATGCAGTCCCCGGATATGAGATTCAATCGGTCCTCGGTCGAGGTGGGATGGGAGTCGTCTACCGGGCTCGCCAGGTTGCCCTAGATCGGATTGTCGCCCTGAAAATGGTTCTTGTCGGCCATGCGGACAATCCCGCTGTGCTGGCCCGCTTCGAACAGGAAGCACAGACTGTTGCTCGACTTATACATCCGCACATCATCACCGCTTTCGATTTTGGGAAGCATGCGGGGCGACTGTACTTTGCGATGGAATACGTCGAGGGTGAGGATGCCGAACGCTATCTGAAACGGCTTCATCCGCTGGAGGAACGCCAGGTCTGGATGCTGATTCGCCAGGCAGCGTCGGGACTGGCGCACGCGGCCGAAACGGGAATTGTTCATCGAGATATCAAGCCCGCCAATCTGTTGCTTGTGACGCCACCAAGAGGTTTTCCGCTGCCACCAGGAGTACCGATGGTGAAGATCGCGGACTTCGGCCTGGCATTTCTTTCGGCAGAAGTCAGCGATCGTACGCGCCTGACGGCCGAACAATCGACGCTGGGAAGTCCGCATTATATGGCTCCTGAGCAATTGAACGCGGGGGGCGTTGTCGACCACCGCGCGGACCTGTATTCGCTGGGAGCATCCGCCTTTCACCTGCTTGCGGGCCGCGCCCCGTTCGACGGAATGTCGCTGCCGCAAATTATCGCTCGAAAACTGGGTGTAGAACTGCCGTCGCTGGATGAGATACGCCCCGGGTTATCGCGACCGACTGTTGAACTCGTCGAGATGTTGCTCGTTACGAATCCCCAGCATCGGATTGGAAGTTATGCCGAACTGCTGGATCGAATTGACGCGTTGTCGGTCATGTATTCAGGGAATACCAATCCGACGATTCCGATTCCCCGCGGGACAGAGACAACAATTGAGATCGATCGTCCGTCAGGTGCAACTCACCATCCGTGGAAGGATGCTCTGCTGACAGTCATCGTCATTCTCGTCGTAACAGTCGGTGGATTTGGTGTTCGACAGTTCTTCGTGAAGAAGCCCACGGTGGTTGCAAATACCGCGTCATCGCTAAAGCCAACCGGATGGACAGCCAACTTGCTGGACGGAATATCGCTTGATGGATGGCGCCCCGATTCAGGGACATGGGCTCTGGAAACGGACGACGAAGGTGGAACCGTGATTGCTGGAACAAGCGGTGAAATCGTTCGCGGGATCGCCAGGATGATCGACGGAAAGCCCGCGCGAGTTAACTATTACCGGCTGACAGTCACCGCACGGCTGCATGACGCAACCGCCGTAGAACTCCATTTCAACGTGGATAAATCCGGCACCCGTGACGTCGCACGAATCACTCTCGATCGGATCTCACTGGGCCACCGGGCCAGCTCACGTGCCGACTTCGAGCCTAGGGGAGAAGCCCGCGTCTTCGATGTTGGTGCTGAACAACTGCACGAATTGCGACTGGAACGTGATCTGTCGGATTGGCGATTCTACGTCGACGAAAAACTGATCGGTTCGCTGGGGGTTTCCAAACTGGCCGAGCGTCCCCAGTTTCACCTCGTTGCCGAGGGGGGGCCTGCGTGGTTCGGAGACGCCTTTATCGAAGAATTCGCGGAGCCGACAAAGTAGCCGATCTTTTGATGGAATAAATCGCCAGCTGTTTCATCAGCATGGGTTCGCACAGAGGCACGGAGACACAGAGGTAAAAGACAAGTTCGAGCGACCGTTCGACGTGGATTCGTCCTCATGAACCTCCGTATCTCTGTGAGATACCTATTCTTGGCTTGCCTGCAAAATCGTCGTTGAGCAGATTGGCCTCGACGGGATCATTCCGCCTGTGCTTCCAGCGTCTGCCACCGTTCATAGGCAGTTGTCAATTCGTGCTGAAGAATCTGGACACGCTGAGTCGCCTGGGAAATCGTTAGTTTATCCTTCTGATAAAAGCCCGGTTGAGCCATTGCCTCGTGCAATTCAGCCTGTTCCGCTTCCAGTCGTTCAATCTGCTTCGGCAACTGCTCCAGTTCCTTTTGCTCCTTGAAGCTCAGTCGTCGTGCCTTTGACGGGTTCGCGAGTTTTGCTGCCTCGGTTTTGGCGGCATCACTCTTGGCGATCTTGGCGGCTGCGTATGCAGCACTGGCGGCAGACTGACGTTGCGAAAGCCAGTCGTCGTAGCCACCGACATATTCCTTAACAGCGCCGTCTCCTTCAAACACCAGGGTATTGGTGACGACTTCATTGAGGAACGCGCGATCGTGACTGACAAGCAGAACCGTGCCGGGATATTCAACCAGCAGATCTTCCAGCAGTTCCAGTGTTTCGGCGTCCAGGTCATTCGTCGGTTCGTCGAGAACAAGAACGTTGGATGGCTTGGAAAAGAGACGCGCCAGAAGCAATCGGTTTCGTTCTCCCCCTGACAGGAATCGGACCAGGCTGCGCGAACGTTCCGGGCTGAACAGAAAGTCTTCCAGATAGCTGATAATATGACGCTTGCGGCCGTTGATCATGATTTCGGTCTGGCCCGCAGCAACGTTTTCCTGAACGGTTTCGTTTTCGTCCAGTTGAGCGCGTAGCTGATCGAAGTAGGCGACTTCCCGGTTGGTCCCGAGACGAATATTGCCTGAAGTGGGGTTCAGCTCCCCGAGCAACAGCCTGAGGAGCGTCGTTTTTCCTGCGCCGTTGGGACCGATGATTCCCACTTTGTCGCCACGCATGATTGTCGTGGTCAGGTCACGAACAATCGTTCGCCCCGTGGCTTCGTACTGGTATGCGACATCACGTGCGCTGATAACCAGCGCCCCCGAACGTTCTGCTTCCTGCATTTCCACTTGGACGTTGCCGACCTTTTCGCGCCGCTCGCGTCGTTCTTCTCGCAGCTTTTTGAGGGCGCGGACTCGTCCTTCATTGCGAACGCATCGTGCTTTCACACCGCGACGAATCCAAATTTCTTCCTGTGCCAGTTTCTTGTCAAACAGCGCCTGTTGTTGTTCCTCGGCCAACAGTGCTTCCTGTTTGCGCACAAGGAATGTGGCGTAATCACAGGTCCAGTCGTACAGCTTGCCGCGGTCCAGTTCAACGATCCGTGTGGCAACCTTTTGCAGGAAGACACGATCGTGAGTAATGAAGATCAGCGTTCCGGGAAACTTCAGCAGGAATTCTTCCAGCCAGGCGATGGCATCAATGTCGAGATGGTTTGTCGGTTCGTCCAGCAACAGAACGCCAGGGTCGAGGACCAGTGATTTTGCCAGGAGGACCCGGCGTTTCATCCCGGACGAAAGTGAATCGAACTTGAGTGTCGGATTCAGTTGCATCCGGTCAAGAACCTGATCGACGCGGTGTTCGAACTGCCATGTTGTTTCGGGATTCAGGATTGCCGATTTCTGTTCCAGTTCGGTTCGCTCTGCATCCGTCAGCGGATCGGTCGATTGATGCAGGCGGTTGAATGCAGAAATCGCCAAGCCAACTTCGCCCAGCCCGGCGGCAACTTCATCAAACACCGTGCCGGTCCGACCAACGGGAACATCCTGTTCCAGGCGAGCGATGTGAGTCCCAGCCTGGCGTTCAACAACCCCTGCGTCCTGAACGAGGTCGCCACTAATCAGACGCATCAGCGTCGATTTTCCGGCACCATTGCGACCCAGCAGTCCAATCCGTTCCCCGCGTTCAATTGAGAGATCCACTTTGTCAATCAACGGGGGACTGACGAAGCCAAACGAAACTCCACGAAAACAGACAACCGCCATTCACCGCCCCTGTCGAAAAGAATTCACTCGCCGAAGCCAGACACTTTTACGAAACTGGGGGGCAGAGCGAAAGTACGACGGCCGGATTGTTCGAGGTTTGTGGGCTTTTACACTCCGCCGAGCCCTGAGATTATCGTGGTTCGCTCTGCGAACCAATGTTTCGATAACCGGATTCTTTTGGAAGATATGTGACAACATTGGTACGATACCATGGTTTCACAATTTGCCGGTTCTGGAGCAACACCATGCAATTGACCGCCGTTTTTATGCAGGTCCCTGAAGGCTTCATTGCATTTGTTGAGGAATTGCCGGGTGCAAATACGCAAGGAGAAACTCTGAAGGAAACTCGAGAGAACTTGAAGGAGGCGGTCCAACTGGTTCTTGAAGCGAATCGTGAGTTGTCCGAGCGATCCTTGGTCGGCCAGCAAGTTTCGCGAGAGCCATTCGATCTGGCGACACAATGAAACGTCAGGATTTGATTCGTCATGTCGAATCGTGCGGCTGTCGATTGTTTCGTGAAGGTGGCAATCACAGCGTGTATTTCAATCCCGTCAACAGTCAGACGACGGCGATTCCACGCCATCGCGAAATTAATGACTTTCTCGCTCGAAAAATCTGCCGCGATTTGGGGATTCCAGAACCATGATCTTCAAAGGCAGAATGATGGGATTCCCAGTTGCGTCAAACTGGCGTCATCCAACTTTGCCCAGTTGACGTACTTGTGATCACCGAGCCTGCTTATTCGCCGCATCCACCAGCACAACCTTGGGGCGGTGCGTCGTCAATTCAATTTCCTCGAATTGAGCGTAACTGCAAATGATGACGAGGTCTCCGGGAGAGACCAGGTGAGCCGCAGCGCCATTGATGCAGATCACGCCGCTTCCCGCCGGGCCCGGGATGGCGTATGTCGTGAGCCGGCTACCATTGTTGACGTCGTAAATCTGGACCTGTTCGTGCTCGAGAATGTCGGCCGCCCGCATCAGGTTCGTATCAATCGTCACGCTTCCTTCGTAATGGAGTTGCGCATCGGTCACAGTTGCGCGATGAATTTTGGATTTCAGCAGAATTCGTTGCATGGAGCAGAGATCTTGTTCAAGAGCAGCGGTTTCAGTCAGGTCGTCCCATCGCGTGAAATTCTCGCGAAACACAGTCAATTTCGGGCTTCAGCTATCGGGGTAAACCGCAACCCCGCTGTTACCTTCAGATTCTGCGCGATCTTGTGCCGTGAGCCAAGTCGTACTCGACTCAAACTGCAGAACTCGGACGAGATCGAAGATCACTGATTCCATATTTGACTTCGATCAGGTATCTCTCATGACGTCCGCCCGGTACTGACTTTGATGGTTCGGATTTCCGTCGATTGCATCTAATCCGTGTCCCAGCCTTGCTATCCGTCGCATAGGTGGGATTGAATAGACGCAATTCGACACGTTACTTCACGGATTGGCACCAATCCGGAAATGCCAATCAAAAGTTCTTTATTCGTGCGTTCGACATTGGGCCTGCGCCAAATCATCAAATGCCTATGTCTGCGACCTCATTTGCGGGAAACCTCGTCTGATGCCCGAGTATGTACGACCGATCCTTGCTGAAAGCCGTCTGCGTGTGGCGGTCCTGGACTTTGACGGAACGTTGAGTCTGATTCGATCCGGCTGGGTGGAGATCATGGTGGGCCAGATGGTCCACGTCCTGAAACCACTGCCGGGAACCATCGAATCGGAGGCGGATCTGACGGCATACATCACCGATTTCGTTCTGAACCTGAATGGGCGTCCGACGATCTACCAGATGGACTACCTGGTCAATGAGGCCCGGCAGCGTGGCGGTGAGCCAAAGTCTGCAGAGTATTACAAGCACCAGTTTCTCAGGGCACTTGAAACCAAGGCCGAACGTCGTGTGGACTTGCTGCGTTCAGGCGAAATCACGACGGACGACTTGCTGGTTCCAGGAGTGAGAGCCTTGTTGGATGACCTCGTCGCGCGTGGATTGCAATTGACGCTCGCCAGCGGAACTGCCGTCAAGAACGTGCGCCAGGAAGCGGCCATGCTGGGGATCGATCACTACTTTGAGGGGCGGATTTTTGGACCGGGCGAAGATCCTCGAACGTTTTCCAAACTGGCAGTAATGCAGGGT
>JBAWWJ010000283.1:0-8834 GCA_037146815.1 Planctomycetota bacterium | reverse complement strand
TGCGCGCCAATAATCGCTACAAATCCGCAACGGAACTCGCTTGTTTAAGGACTAGTGTGAGTGCAGTCTTTTTCAAAGACTGCGAGTTCGGATATTTTGGGGCCATGACCGGAAGGGTTAAAACAAAGTGAAAACCGTCAGTCAGGAATTGCTTCGTCGCGACGTTCGATTTCTGGGCGATATGCTCGGCGGAGTCATCCGGGACCTGGCTGGTGAAAATGCCCTGGATCGCGTTGAGGAAATCCGCAAGCTGTCGCGCGAACGGAGAATGGGTACGCCGTCTGCCGAGTCTGAATTAACTCAGATGATTGCATCGCTGGAAGAATCAGATGCTCGGATTGTCACTCGCGCTTTCAGCATCTTTTTCGATCTCGCCAATCTTGCGGAGGATCGACACCGCGTTCGTGTCTTGCGATCTCGTGAACACGACCGACATCCTCATCCGCGTTACGAGTCGATTGGGGACTCGATCCTGAAGATGCGCGATGCAGGCATGACTGCTGACTCGGTGCAGGCAGCCCTTAATCGTTTGTCGATCGAACTTGTTTTCACAGCGCATCCCAGCGAAGCCAAGCGGCGCAGCCACAGGTCAAAGATCCGGCGGATGCGGCAGACTTTGGAAGAACTGGAACGAGACGATCTATTGCCGCGTGAACGTCGGAAACTTGAGAACCAGCTGCGCACCGAACTGACGGTCCTCTGGCAAAGTGAGTTTCTGCGCCCTTCCCGTCCCACTGTTCTGCAGGAAGTCCGTCGCGGCTTGTCGATCGCTCCACGACTCTGGGAGGTTGTCCCCGAAATCTACCGAGACTTGCGTCGCGCCTTGTCCGATTGCTATCCGGGGACAGATTTTCATTTGCCTCTGTTCTTGAAGTTTGGCTCCTGGATTGGTGGCGACCGTGACGGTCACCCTCATGTCACCAGCGAAGTGACCCGCAGAACTTTACATTTGCTGCGTACCGCCGCCATTGATGCTCACCTGCAGCGTTGTCAACACCTGTCCGAATTCCTGTCGATTTCCGAAAACGAAGTCGCCGGTGCCGAGACGTTGAAGTCGCAGATTGCTGCCTCCGTCAACCGGTGGCCGGCACTGGAACAGCACGTACAGTCGATGGCTTCAATGGAAACATGGCGACGGTGGCTGGCGATCATTGAATGGCGACTTCAGCAATCGCAGGCTGCGGTCATTGGTGAAGTCTTGCCGCCGGGAGCCTATCGCGACGGGAGTGAACTGGAGCAGGACGTTAGCGCTTTGGTTGAAAGCCTGCAGGAAAACCGAGCGAGGCAAGTTCTCTGTGAGCCGTTGTTGGAATGGCTGGATCTTGTTCGCGTTTTCGGCCTGCATATGACACGTCTTGATGTGCGTCAGGACGCACGTGTGTATCGCGAGGTCATGACCGAACTGTTCGCGCGACTGGGAGTCACGGCTGACTTTGCTTCGCTTGCCGAGAATCAGCGGCAGGAGCTGTTGTCGCAGACGATTTCCTGGGCTGATGTCATTCCACGCGAAGGGCTGTCTCCCCAGGCAGTGGAAACTCTCGATCTGTTCGAGCTTCTTCACGATGCCATGGTGGCGTTTGGTCCGAAATGCCTGGGAAGTCACGTGATCAGCATGACCAGTGTCCCGAGTGACATGCTGACGGTGCTGTGGCTGTGGCGGTGGGCACAGGTGGCCGGGAGTCCGTCGGGAGTCGACGTGACGGCACTTCCTGAGCAATTATCAATCGTACCGTTGTTCGAAAAGATTGATGACCTGAGGCGGGGCCCCGCGACACTCGATTCGATTCTCAGTCAACCCCTCTATGCCGCTCATCTACGCCATCAGGGTTCGCGACAGATCGTCATGATCGGCTATTCGGACAGCACGAAAGATGGCGGATATCTGGCGGCCTGCTGGGGCTTGTATCGAGCTCAGAGTGAGTTGAAAGCTGTCGCCGTTCGGCATCGAGTCGACTTGACATTCTTTCACGGTCGTGGAGATTCACTGGGTCGCGGGGGTGGACCTGCGGCACGGGGGATTTTTTCATTGCCGCCCGATGCTCTGGACGGCAGCCTGCGATTGACCGAGCAGGGAGAAGTCCTGGCAGAACGCTATGACGACGATCAAATTGCATATCGACATCTGGAGCAGGTGACCTCTGCCACGCTGTTGGCCAGTGCGCTGCCGGCGCGTGCCGTAAAGACAGCATGGGTCAAAATCATGGAAGGGATCGCTCAGCGATCATTCCAGGTTTATCGAGAATTGGTTGACCAGCCAGGCTTCATCGAATTTTTCGGTGCTGCGACACCAATTGACGAGATTGAAACCTTG
Organism: Planctomycetota bacterium; assembly: GCA_037146815.1. Classification (GTDB taxonomy): domain Bacteria; phylum Planctomycetota; class Planctomycetia; order Planctomycetales; family Planctomycetaceae; genus Schlesneria. Next base: position 6,523 of record JBAWWJ010000283.1, on the reverse strand, counting down.
AACATCGGATCACGCCCGGCCCGGCGGCGTGGACAGCGGTCTCTTGCCGACCTGCGAGCCATTCCGTGGGTCTTTTCGTGGACACAAAACCGCTGTCTGATTCCAGCATGGTATGGCCTTGGAACAGCCCTGACGGAATTGACGGACGAAGAAACTGACGACTGGCAAACCGCTCGCGAGATGTACCGCGAGTGGCCATTCTTTCAAGCGACGATCGACAATGCGGCGCTCGCCTTGGCCAAGGCCGATTCTTTCATCGCCAGCCGTTACGCGGATCTGGTCGAAAGCGACGACGTCCGGAAACGTATTGGAGCGATGATTCAGGAACAGCGAGACCGGGCTCACGGTGCAATCCTGTCTCTTACGGGCGACCTGCACCTCCTCTCGAATTCCCCGTGGTTGCAAGCCTCGATTGATGCACGCAACCCGTACATCGATCCATTGAATCTGATCCAGATTGAATTGATTCGGAGACGGCGTTGTCTTCCCGCAGACGATGGCGAACGCATCCGGGAACTGCTTAGACTGACAGTCCAGGGGATTGCCGCTGGCATGCGAACGACCGGGTGAATCCTGACGACGATTCGATCGATGGACGAATCGTGTCTGCTTTCCCAATGGCACATACAAACACAAAGGCGTACTGGTTTCGGAAAGTTCGGGCTATTCGTCCGACGTGTTCAGCAGAACCAGGAGCTCGCCAATCGTTCTGTGCGATTCAATCGGATGCCGCAGAGATTGATCGGTGCGGATACTGTATTGGTTCCTGCGGCCAACCTTTTCGCGTTCGATGATCTGCCCTGCTTCGAGATCAGCGATAATCCGCTGAACGGCACGCTCGGTGATGCCGACCTGCAAGGCGACTTCGCGGAGCACGATTGTGGGGTTGCGGGCCAACAGCACCAGCACGTGCGAATGGTTTGTCAGAAATGTCCATTGCTGACCAGTTGATTCTTTCGCCGGTGCGACTGGCGGCACAATCGCGCTCGAGCGTGATGCGTCTTTTTTTCCGCCCTTTCCCGCCAGTTTCCTGGGATCAGCAGCGGATCGTTTGGGGGCAGCTTTCATAGCAACGTCTCGTTGGCTCGCAGAATCGGAACACGCGAATCGACAAACCAGAAGCGTAACAACTGACACGCGATATGAAAACAGCGAATTCGGATACGTGATCTACAATTCGCCGCGAGATTAAGGTCTTGCAAGAAAACGCCGATAACACATGAAACACGATTGACGAAAAACAAGTCGCGTATTATAATTCGTGTCATGAAGAGTGAGCTGTACCACACCAGGCAAAGGAGATTCCCGTGAATTGGCTTCCCCCAGGTTTACTTGCCGCTCCCGCGGTGTCCCTGATTGTTCTCGGGCTGATTCCGAGAGGTCATTCGAATGGAGCGGCAGGCATTTTTGGCCGTTTGACGACACTGCTTTGCGGCCTGATGTTTCTGCTGTCGATCGTGGCCGCAGTTCAGGTGACGACGTATGGGCCGGTGGACTACGTGTTCGTCCGGTCGAATTCGCCGGTTCCTGTCTCCCTGGGCCTCCACATTGATGCGATCGCCGTGGTGATGATGACCCTGATCAGTTTCATCGGGCTGATCATCGCCCGGTTTTCCATGCGGTATCTGCTCGGCGACCCGCACCAGGAACGGTTCTTTCGCTGGATGTCCGCCACAGTCGGGGCATCGTTGCTGCTGGTGATGTCCTGCAACCTGGTGATGTTCACTGCCGCGTGGATGTTCACCAGCTTCGGGTTGCATCAACTCCTGACTCTCTATCCAGAACGGACATGGGCCATCTGGGCGGCTCGCAAGAAATTTCTCATCAGCCGTCTGGGGGATGTCATGTTGATCACGGCACTGATCCTGACGTACCGCTGCTTTGGCACAACGGAATACACCGAAATCTTCGCTGCCGCGGATGCGATTCACAATGGGGAAGCGTCGGGCAGTTTCTCAACGGCCTTGATTGGCCTGTTATTCGTGCTTGGAGCAATGACCAAGTCGGCTCAGTTCCCTTTCCACAGTTGGCTGCCCGACACCATGGAAACTCCGACACCGGTTTCAGCCCTGATGCACGCGGGGGTGATCAATGCGGGCGGGTTTCTGGTGATTCGACTCAGTCCGCTGGTTTCTCTTTCTCCGATCGCCCTGGATCTGCTGGCGCTGATTGGGGCTCTGACAGCACTGCTCGGCAGCGTCGTGATGCTGACGCAGACAAGTATCAAGCGGTCTCTAGCGTACTCGACCATCGCACAGATGGGATTCATGATGTTGCAGTGTGGATTAGGGGCGTTCTCTGCGGCACTGCTGCATATCGTGGCCCACTCGGCCTACAAGGCGCATGCATTTCTGAGTTGCGGTAGTGTTCTGGATACCGCAGCGCGGATGAAGGTTCCTGCAAAACCCGTGTACCTGCCGGGACGAATTGCCCTGGCCTTGGTGACCGCAGTCCCTCTCGCCTTCGGACTAGTCTACGCATCGTTTCAGGTGGTTGGAGTCGACATCGCCAACAAACCCGGTGGTCTCGTTCTGACGCTGATCATGACCCTCGCCATGTCGCAACTGATCTGGAACGGTCTGGCGGTCGGTCACGCCGGGTTAGGCCTGGGGAGCATTATCCGCGCGTTGCTCGTCGTCGTGACGTACTCCGTTGTTTACCTCGGGATTGACCGGCTCGTCGCGAGTTCCACTTCGCATCACACCGTGGCCCCTTCGGTCCTTGATGTTGCCGTGTTTGTGGTGGTGTCGATCGGATTTGTCGGTGTCTTCGCTCTGCAGATTCTGTCGGGGTCGCTCACCAAACCCCAATGGGTCAAGCGTCTGTATGTCCACGCCATGAACGGCTTCTACTTTGATATCCCCGCGCGGCGGCTGACCGCCTGGTTCTACGGCCAGGCCGCACCTGTTCAATAGCGTCTTCTGATTTCGATTCCACCAACAGTCTCAGAATCTGGAGAAAAATAATGACCAAAACCTCAAAAGCGATTCCTCCTCTCAAAAAAGGTGTTGTTATGAACGAAGTGGCTCCCATGAGTGATGCGGCCGAACTGCTGCTGACTCAGGCCCTGAACGATGTGCATACGATTGTCGCCCCGTTGTGGCCGCTCGCTGATTATGTCGCTGTAAATCCATGCGTCGGGCTGATCGATCGGCCGTTTCTCGGCGCGTACCAGATGTTGACGAACGTCCGCAACTGCGATCTGCTGATGCCGCGAGAATACTTCCAGTCGTTGTTTGCTGCGGGACGACTGACGACTCAGGATGTCGCCGCCGCACACGCTCAGTGTGCCATCGAGTATCCAGAGTGGTATGCGAGCATGAGCGTCTCCGAGTTGACGGAATGGCTGACCGAATCGGGGCGAACCTCATCTTCGATGGAAGTCCGCTTCCGAACGGTTGCCGAAGCGGTGGATCAGCGGCAGGGGAGCACGTGGTCGAGTCACATTGTCAACGACATCACTCGTCATTGTGCGGCACATTACGATGAAGGCCAGGCCACCTGGAGCAGTCCCTGGAAAGAATCCACGCTGTATACCGCCTGGCGCGAAGCCGCACAGCTCAGTCGTCGAATGGACATGCTGGGACTGAAGGGTTTTCGCGAGTTTGTCGCCACGTTACCCGCAGATCCGCGTCAGGCTGTGGAAGAATTGCTGGCCGCGCTGGACGTGCCGCCGTCGCACTGGCGACAGTTTCTGCTCTGTGAATCGTTCTCGGTCGCTGGATGGGCATCCTACGTCCGGTATCGAGTCCGGGAAGCCGAGGTGAAAGGGGAGCAGGATGATGACCTGATCGGTCTACTCGCAATTCGACTGGCCTACGATGTCGCCGTTTCAAGAATACCAGGGGGTTCCTGGCCACTGCCGTTGTGGCCTGCCGATGCAGACCTCGACAACGGAATTGCGGTCCCACCTGTCCCCGCCACGGATGTTCTGGCCCGGTATGTCCTTCAAGTCGCGACCGAGCAACTCTATCGCCGGGACCTGCTCGCGCAACTCGCTTCGTGCACGAAAGAGTCACGAACGGCGACACGTAAAAGTCTGCAGATGGTCTTCTGCATTGATGTCAGGTCCGAAGTCATGCGGCGCAACCTCGAAACGGTCGATGATTCCATCGAAACGTTCGGCTTCGCTGGATTCTTCGGAATGCCGATGGAATATGTACCGATGGGCTTCTCAAGCGGAACCCCGCAACTCCCCGTGCTCCTGCAGCCGAGCTTCCATGTCCACGAAAAGCTGCGGAGCGTTGACGATTCCACTGAGCGTGATGTTACGGAGAAGCGGATCGCAGTCAGGCAAAGCCGCAAATTGTGGAAGTCCTTCCAAAGCTCCGCAACGTCGTGCTTCTCGTTCGTAGAATCACTGGGATTGCCGTATCTCGGCAAGCTTCTGACAGACTCGCTGCATTGGACAAAGCCATCGAGCTCTGCCGAATCAGACGGTCTGACAGACAGCCAGATTCCGCATCTGGGTCCTGACATTCATGCCACAGAGAACTGCGGCCTGGATGCCAAGCGGAAAATCGATCTGGCAGAAGGGATGCTGCGGAACCTGGGGCTGGTGGATGGATTCGCCCGCATCGTCGTCCTGTGCGGTCACGCGTCCGATGTCACCAACAATCCCTATCGAGCGGCACTGGATTGTGGTGCCTGCGGAGGTCACTCGGGCGAACCCAATGCTCGCGTGGCGGCCGCTCTACTAAACGATGTGAATGTGCGGATCGGCCTGGCTGCCCGAGGGATCGACATTCCGAACGACACCTGGTTCCTCGCGGCGGTCCACAATACGACCACGGATGAAATCAGTCTCTGCGACAGTCATCTGGTCCCCGATTCACATCGTGTGGAACTGAGTCAGATTGAGCAGTGGCTTCAGATTGCGGGCCGATTGAGTCGCACGGAACGATGTCAACGACTTGGGTCGCCCGATGTCGAAGATGTGATTCGAAGAAGTCGAGACTGGGCCGAAGTCCGTCCGGAATGGGGTCTGGCCGGGAACGCCGCGTTCATCGTCGCTCCCCGGTCACGCACCCTCGGCCTGAAGCTCGATGGGCGAACCTTCATGCACAGCTACGATTACCGACTGGACCCGGAACTCAAGGTCCTCGAATTGATCATGACCGCACCGATGGTCGTCACGAACTGGATCAACATGCAGTACTATGTCTCGTCCGTCGATCCAGTCGCATTCGGCAGCGGAAACAAGGTGATCCACAACGTCGTCGGTCAATTTGGCGTACTGCTGGGAAACGGAGGCGACCTGATGACCGGTCTCCCCTGGCAGTCAGTGCACGACGGCAGCAAGCTTCAGCACGAACCGTTGCGTCTGCTCATCGTGATCGACGCACCACGGTCTTCGATACAGAAGATCATCGAGCGGCATCCGATGGTCCGGAACCTGGTCACAAATGGCTGGATTTCACTGGTGGCATGGGAGGAAAGCGAGTTCTATCACTGGACCGCCCAGGAGACATGGGAGCCCGGGCGGGTGTAACGTCGGATTCTCGACCCGGCGATAGCGGTTCCTCTCGAAGGAGAGTAAAGGGGAGCCATGACCCAGTCGCTATTCTGGCCGCGGTACTGGTCACCGCGGCCAGAATCATTTCATAAAGACGACTGGAAAAGGTGACAGGTCGGGCAGGTCTCGCGACTGGTCGCCTTCGTCAATATTGGACCTGTCCCCTTTTCTTGCCCGCCCTAGCATGGGAGGAGGCCGAGTTTTATCACTGGACCGCCCAGGAGACTTGGGAACCCCGACGGCTGTAGTTTCGGCTTCTCTACCTGAAGTCAGCGGTTCCTCTCGAAGGATCGTAAAGGGGAGCCATACAGCAAATCCTTGCGCCAACGCGTTCAGTCCCTCTTATCTTCCATTTTGTCAATTGGCTTGACCACAGTGCATTCGACAAAATGCAGGCTGCTTTGAAATCTCCACGGTTTGACACCTCCGGCTGGCCCAGACTTGGATTCCTCAAAAAAACGATCCGGCATTCCCCCAAATGAGGCATTCTCGTAGCAACGTAACCGCCACCGATCACCGTCCCGGACAGCAGGCATTGCGGCGACATTCGATTCCACGACACTGAATGCGATAGGATGTACTAATGGTACACGGTCAATTTCCATGACTACAAACCACGGACGCCCCTGTTTTTCATGCGAGTAAACAAACCACTGCCCGCTAACCGTAACAAACTCTCCAAGCGGTTGCCCCAACCGACCGTACAGAACGACATCCTTTCCAATACTCTCTACCGCTATGTATCGCTTGGGCAATACAGACTCGCTTTTATCCCCCTGAGCACTCTGCACACACAGCCCCCCAAGACTGCGCATATCGCTCCGAATAGGCACCCGCTGCGATTATTGACGACGCATCTCTTAGCAGCTTGTAACGATAGCATCACGGCTCCTTTTGATCATTTTTGCATGTCTTACACCACATCGTCCCCTGACCAGCCCCGTGGGTCAGGCTGCAGGGCCAGCGCGCACTCTGCGGCATCTTGGTAAGATAGGCGACTTGCGCTCT
>JBAWWJ010000282.1:0-8863 GCA_037146815.1 Planctomycetota bacterium | reverse complement strand
AGACCTTCGGTCGTCGGTTTCGGCGGGGTCGGGAGACCCGCGCCGAACAAAGGCGGGGTGGCCCAGACGCTGCTTCAGTGTCTGGGTTCACAAGAGGAACTCGGAGCAGGCATACTTCAAATTTGCCTCTTGTAAACCCAGACGTCCAAACCGACGTCTGGGCCACCCCGTCACGCAAGATGCAGACTTGTTCGTGTCCGGAATTGTCTGAGACAGCGACCTCGTATCAGAATGAACTTCTCATCGTATTTGTACACTCGTTCAGAACTACTCGGCCTTCCGAGGTGCGACCAATTCGACGCTGACCAGAGTATCGCCGCGTCGGACGACCAGTTTCACTGTGTCATTTGCTTCCAGACGGCCGAGATCTTCTTTGAGAAGCTTGCAGGACTGGACGAGGTTGTCTCCCACGAACAGGATCAAGTCGTTTGGAAGCAGTCCCACCTTTTCCGCTTGCGAGCCAGGTAGAATCCGGTCGATGTAGGCGGGGGTGCGATTCAACACGTCAGGGATCGTAATGATGCCAAAGTCCAAAGATTCGTAGCGCCGTGGCCGGGGCTTACCTGGACTCTCGTCGTCGTCTGGACGCTTCTTCGACGAGAAATCGCCGGTGACGATCTGGGTAATCGTTTCTTTCAGTTCGCTGATCGGCATGACATAGTTCAGCCACGTATTCGTTTGTGCGTTCCGCAGTTCTTTGCCGATCATCCCCAGCAATCGACCATCCCAAGTCGTCAGCACGCCCCCAGCAGCGCCCGAGTTATTTGTCACCGCATCGACGACATAGACCTGTCCCGTGTAGGGAGATTCAAAGGCTCCTCGCCGCGCTGCCAATGTCGTCTTCGCCGAGATCACGCCGTGCATCACAGTGACTTGTTCGTCTCCCGTTGCGACTTTGAACGCGTTGCTGAAGGCGAGGACTCGGGTACCGGGGGCAGCAGCCACCGCTTCTGCGAGATCAAAATGCGGTAGCCCTTCGGCTTCAATCTTCAGGACTGCCATATCCAGCGGAGGTTCAACCCCCAGGACCTTCCCCGGAAAGCGTCGACCGTCATGCAGGACGATGTTGACGGTGTCACCATCCAGAATGTGACTTGAGACCGTCACGATGTGACCGTTTGCAGAAACCAGAAATCCGGATCCGTACGCATGCAGCTTCGCGCCACCCCCTGCTCCGAAGATCTTGACGACTTTGGGAGAAACCGCTGCGATTGACTCAACCGACGACTGTCCCCATGCAGCCGTATTCAGTACGGTCACAATTCCGATCAGGCAGACTCGAAACAGGCAGTGCATGGTGAACTCAGTTTCCGTTGGCGTCCGGCTTCTTGTCCGGTTCCGATGTCAGTACTTCGAGTGTCAAAACATCAAACGTCGCGAAGTCGACGTCGGCATGTCGAACGACAAAACGACTGGGAAATCGCTTGCCAGAATACATACCGAAATCGAGGAATCGAATTTCGCAGGGGTCGACGTCTGATCCAAGCTTTGAATTAAATCCCACGAACTGACCATCGGTCTTGCGGAAGAACCAGAGCGATTCGACGCCACCCTTTTTCGTGAGCAGGACATCCACCATCTCGCCCCGTCCGTCGAGCGGCAGGCTGCCAACGTAGGTGAATTCCGTGAACGCGCCCGTCCCCTTGGTGATCAACAGCTTGAATTGATACATGGCGGCCAGGAGTCCACCGGTTCCGGCAGGTTCGTCGATAAAATCGGCTCCTTCCAATGGCTGCAGGCCGGGACGGAGTGGCAACTGCAATCCCAATCCTTTGTCGGTCAAGGTCATGACAAAGTCTTCCCCCTGTCCCGTCTTTCCGGTCACCTTCCAGCGGCCCGCGACATCGCGCCAGCTCTGGAGAGGCTCCAGGCCATGCAGCACTCGCTGTTGTTCCTGCTGGTTGAAGTAGTAGTTGGCATATCCGGTCTTCTTCACAAACAGCTTCTTGTATTCGGCAGGCAGTTCTTCCTTGGGCAGCTTGGCACCCTTGTGAGGATCTTCGGGCGCTGGTTTTGGTTTTCCTTTGGGCGCATCTTTGGGCTTCAATTCGGAATCGCGGTGCAGTGCCCGCAGTTCAACGATGATATCTTGCTTCTTTCCATCACGTCGAAACGTGATGGGCAGTGACCAACCCTTGGGATAGATCCCCAGGATGTTTTTGAATTGATTCACGCTGCCGACCGGCCGGCCTGCAAATGAGACGATCTCGTCATCTTCACGTAAGCCACGTCGATAGGCCGCAGAGAGATCAAGAATGCTGTCGACGACGACCTGGCGATCGGATCCTGTTCTGACGGTGGCACCGAGGGTCGCGTGGTCAACAACGTGTCCCCCCTTCAAATGATCCATGAAGTGCTTGATCTGGTTGATCGAGATCGAATACCCTGCCCCAACGTTGACTCGACCTCGCTTTTCAACCGAAATTCGACCGTTGATGCCAACCAGTTCACCTGCGGCATTAAACAATGGGCCCCCCGAGTTGCCGGGGTTGATTGAGGTGTCGACCTGGATGCAATCGGTATATTCCAGAAACGTCCCTGCCGGGTACTGGTATCGATGAATCCCACTGACGATCCCCGCCGTGACGGTGGGCTGGAAATCGGTTGCGAGCAAGAATGGATTTCCCATCGCATACGTCCAGTCACCGACCGACAGCTTGTCGCTGTCCCCCAGCATTGCACAGGGAAAATCGTCTCGTCCGAGCAGTTTGACGAGGGCCACGTCACCGGTCGGATCAATGCCAACAATCACGGCATCATACAAACGACCATCGTTCAGGCCGCATTTCATAAAGTCGCCACAGGCGCTCGTGACGTGGAAATTCGACAGTGCGTAACCATCCGGCGAGATCAAGACGCCCGAGCCACCTCCACCCCCATCGGCGGAGAAGATTGCCACGACGGTGGCTGCCACTTTCTGAACGACTTCGACTCGCTGTGCCTGAGCCTTCAGAACCGATTGTTCCGCCGCATCAATTCGTCCGCTGAACAGGCTGGCGAACCAGACGGCTGCGATTGCCAGGACGAGGTGAATTCGAGTTCGAAGCATTTCAATACCCATTGCAGGTTCAACCAATCAGCCGGAACGCGCTCGCGTCCGGTTTCATTTCACCAGTTTCGCGTCCGCCAGATGCAGTCTGTCGCCGATATCCAGTTCATCCTCGCCATACCCGACATTGATTTCCAGTTCAACGACTCCATTCACATCGAGGTCCAAAACCTGTGGTGCCTGGCCAGCTTTCGCTCCTCCTTTGAACAGCGTCCGGCCATCTCCCTTGATTGTGACATCCACGTTGCCGACTGGAATATGGTCATCGATCCCCATGACGGCCTGGAACCGACGATAATCTCCACCGATCCGGTACTTGAGATTTGTGGCGGAATGAATCGCGAGCCCTTTGGCGTATGTTTTCTTCTCGGACTGAGTCCCGAACGTTAATGGATGACCTTCAAAGCCACGATCACGACGGTATTCCCAGACGAAGTCGAAGAATGGAACATACTTGACATCACGTGGCTTCAGGTTTGACAGATACTCGATCTTACCAAGGGTGTAATCGACCGATTGAACTCCAGCGACAGGGACCGCGAGTTCAAGGCCCGATACGAGCTTCAGGTTCCAGGCGTCTGCTTCGAACGAAACCGAACGTGCCAGCAGCCGGTCACCTGCATTCAGTTCAACTGCTGAGGCGGATTTGGCAGTCACAACCTCACGTTTGGCATAAATCAAACCAAACACTCGCTCGCGCTTGACCGGGATCTCATCACCATCAAGCTGGAACTTGAGAGTGGTATCGTCGAGTGGTCCGATGACTCCGTCCAGATGATCGATCACATCGTTCTTCCGGACAGCGACCTGATCTTTTGTTGCAGGCTTCGCCAACAGCTCCTTCCAGCCAGCTTCGATTTTGGCATCAGCTTGAGCAAAGCGGACACTGTGCACCGACTTCAAAGGCAGCTTGACTTCACCAAATTGAGGATGCTTCAGGATCGCTTCCGTAGCTGTCGAAATGAAACCGGAAACTCGTAGCAGCGAGTTATCGGTTAACAAGACTTCGAACATCGGTGTCGTAGCAGCGACCGGGGCTTCGATTCCCGGCAGCCGGATCTTCAACAGTTCACCTGCGGGAATTGTCGCCGACCCCGTCGGGGTTTTCAGGACAGCACCTTCGGCCGTAATCCGTTCCAGGTTCCCGACCTGTTGTTCCCCATTGAGGGTCGTGATTTCAGCAGGGGGCGCGGCGGACGCGAGAACCATCAGCAAGACTGGCCAGACTGGCATCGTAACTATCATCCTTGCGGCGGCATCAGGCCGGCCAATGCATTGAAGTGTGAATCAGCTCTACCGTGCGAGAACTATTTTTGCTTGGCGACACGTTCGCTTTGCTTGCGGAAGTATTCGTTGACAGCACGGTTGTAATGTGACGGAAAATTGCGATTGAGATCGTTCTTTGCTTTCGCCTGATCCTTTTCAGGAAGGTTGCCCCAATTGCCTTCGTTCTTGAATTTCTTCTTATCAACATCACCAGGAGCTTCGGATCCTTTTACGCGGCTGTCGTTGGCAGGATCGCCCGCCTGTCCCTGGCCACTTCCATCACCGCCACCACCGCCTCCACCTCCACCCTGCTGCTGTTCAATCTTCTTGATGATTTCATCCAGCTCACTGATGATCCGTTCCTGGACCCCCTGCACCTTTTCACCGGCTCGCCCCAGGTCAAGACGCCGTTCAGAATCACTCATCAATCGGGCCACTTCACCGAGTGATTTTTCCTGCAGAGCCTGCAGGTCGGCCTGCATCAGCGTAGCGGTCGCGGAATAACGGACGGGGACTCGTTCAACGTTTTTCAGCAACTGGTCAACGGTCGTGAGCGCTGGCTTAATCTCCAGCAGTCCCTGATGAGCGACCGCTTTGAAGAAAAAAAGACTCGCAGGATCGACGACGCGTCGGGGATCAATGGCACTCAGTTGTTCGATCGCTTCATCGAACATCCGGCGTTCAACGAGATAGCGGCCGTAAAACAAGCCGAGATTGGCAACGAGAAATGCATCGCGTCCTGGCTGCTTCAAGAAGGCCCCGTCTGGGGGAACCAGAATTGATGCCGATCCGTTACAGGCAGAAACCAGTTTGGCGGCGTCGGGATCGACGGCAGCAAACGATCGGGCCAGCAGATCCAGCAGCCTGTCAGGCTCTTCGGTCGCTGGCTCGGCACTCCAGATGGCCGCCAGATCCTGCTTTTGTTGGTCGGTCACGTTGGGTTGTGACGCAGCCCATGTCAGTACCTGACTGCGAACATCGTCTGCCTTGGCGGGAGCATAGACATCGTTAGCACCCCAGGCAGATGCGATCAGCGAGAGTGACAATGCAAACGCTCCGAGATTGGAAAGAATCCCTCGGAGTTTAACTGGAGTCCACATGAAAGAGTCCTCGTCCATCGACCGCTGATCGTTCGCTTGTTGATTATTCGTTCTTGCCGGTTGCCAGGTCGTGAGTCGCACGCTGAATTTTTGACTGTCGATCAGACAACTCGCGAAGTTGTGAGACGACGTCAGTGTCCAGCGCCTGTTCCCCGTTTACCAGACGTCCCATCTGCTTGGTCCGCCGATTAACGCGATACTGCAGGCTTCGCAGCATTTTCAGTTCGGCGAGTTTATCAACCAATTTATCTTGCTGTTGTTGCTGCTGTTGCTGTTGCTGCTGCTGTTGTTGCTTCTGATCCTTCATCTTTTCAATTTCTTTTTGCAACGCTTCCAAGATCTCTTTCAGCGATTCAACAATGTCCTGTTCGATGTTCTGCGTGATCTCACCAACATCGACTCGTTCCAGTCGGCGAGAGACCGTCAGCATATCATCCCGGATCTGTTCGACGGCCTCCGGGAATGCGACAGAGGAGCCTTCTTCACGCAGCAGAGTCAACGCTTTGGCTGCCAGCAGCGAGATTTCATCTTCATTGCGAGCCAGTTCCACGGATCGATTGCGATGACGATCGGTGCGTTTGTCCGCTGGCACAGTATGAATTGCCAATGTTCCGAGATTGACTGCTTCCTGGCGTTGCAGCATGTCCCGGAAGCGGGCTTCGAGCGCTGCCAGCACCATGGCCCGTTCTTCTTCGCGAAGTTGACGCAGGATCTCTTCGAGTTTTTCCTTGGCCTTCTGCAGATCTGCCAGAGCTTTGTCCTGACTGTCCGACGCCTTGTTGTTCTGCTTCTTTTTCAACTCTTCAATGGCGCGGTCCATCTGCTTCTTGGCCTTTTCGATTTCCTCGCGGCCAGGCGTCTTATCGGACTTTTGATCGTCGCTCTGCTGATCCAGTTTCTGGTCGGGGCTGTCCTGATCGGGTTGATCAGGCTGTTCACCTTCCTGTGGCTTACCTTGTTGAGGTTTTCCAGATTGCGGCTTACCCGATTTTGGCTTGCCCGCTTTCGGGTCGGATGGCTTGGAGTCCTTTGGATCACCGGGTTTGGAATCTTTCGGATCGCCCGGCTTGGCATCTTCCGGCTTCTTTTCTTTCGGGTCGCCTTGCTTAGGATCCCCTGGTTTTGGGTCGCCAGGTTTTGGATCCCCTGGTTTCCCTTCTTTGGGATCACCTTCCTTAGGGTCACCCGGCTTTGATTCACCCGGCTTAGCCTCTTTCGGGTCAGCGGGCTTCCCGTTTTTCCCCTCTTTCGGATCCCCCGGTTTCGCTTCTTTCCCGCCAGAGTCCTTGGGGTCTGAGCCGTCCTGGGGATCTTTTTTATCCCCTTCTTTGGAATCGCCCTCTTTCGGTTCAGGCTTCTTGTCCCCACCGTCGTTTTTGCCTGACTTCTGCTTGTCGGCGTTTTTCTTTGCGTCCTGGCCCTCGATCTTATCGACGAGCTTCTGGGTGCCGTCTGCCACCTGCTTTTGATCACGTTCCAGATCCTTGGGATCTCCTCCGCGTTCGGTCGTAATGCGAGCGTCTGTCTGCTTCGAGATCAGGCGATCCACATCCTTGATCAGATCCTTGATGCGGGCACGTTCCTTTTCGATTTCATCGCGCCGATCTTCGCTCATCAGCAGTTCGAGAACTGCCTGCATGTGGGCGATGACTTCTTCCTCGCGTTCGATCGCATCGCCAAGGCGATCGTCTTTCAGAGTGGCGGCGATGCGTTTGAGCTGCTCTTGAACCTGCCCTTCCTGACTTTTCCCAAACGCCCGATTCAGCAATTCGGCACGCTGAGGATCAGACTTTTTCAGATATTCCGAAAGCTGGTTCAACGTATCTTCGAACCGCTTGTACCGGATCGTGATCGCGTCTTGCGATGCGGCAAGGGGCGGGGCGTCTGCTGCCGGAGTTCCGGCTGGCTTCTCTTGGGCTGGCTTTGCCGCAGCGGGAGCCGCCGGTGCAGTAGTGGCAGGAGGTTTCGGCGAATCCTGGCCAACGCTTTCGGGCAGGTTAATGGCCGTCAGCCCAACAACGACACACAGACTGAACAGTCCCCGGAACATCGCGACCGCAGATTTCATCGCTCGACCTCCAAGATTACAGGATCTGTACAGTATATCCTCGACCGTGCATTATGAAATCCGAAACTGGAAAACCTGGAATTTGGCAACTATTCCAGCAGTCCCTTGATGGCGTTCTCTTTTCGTTTCCGTTTAGTCTCTTCCAACAGGTCCTGCTGAGCCTTGATGTTGGACTTCAATTGTTCCACAACCTCATGGAATTTCGCGAGTTCCCGCATTTCGGACAGAATCTGTTCCATTGTCTTGATCATCGAATCCAAAGCATCTGCGGCACTGTCCATGGGACCCGTCGGGTCCGTATTCTTTTGCAGAGCCAGCTTGAACAGTCCTAATGCGGCGTCGGTCGTTGGATACCCCCCCTGGTTCACTTTTCTCAATGGCGCGATAATTCGGTCATCCAGACGTTCGAGCATCAATGGCGTATCGGCTGCGTTGTTGACCAATTCCTCGCGGATGTCGACAAACGACGATTCGACCCCGGACGTTTCTACGGCGTTCTTTCGAATCGTGTGCAAAGTCCGGTCCGCACAGGCCGCCAACCCCTGGTTGATGGCGACCAATGGTTCGGCATCGGGGTCAGTCCCCCCTTTTTTCAGTTTCGCGGCTTCGTCGGCCTTGGTCCGCTGAATCTTGATCTCGTCTCGCGACTGCTTTAATTCTGTGATGATCTGCTCAAACCGCTTGCGAATATTGATTTCGCGAGCGTACAGATTCGACAGCAATTCCTCTTCTGAGATGATCGTGAAGACGTATTTCATTCCCAAGGCCTGATGTGCAGGACCGGTTGGTTCAGGCTTCGTCTCTTCGCCTTCCGCAGACGGTTTGTTTGCTACAGGAGTCGCGGGAGTCGCGGCTGGGCGAATGTCAGTGACGGTATATCCGTCGGTGGCCGAAACGGTCAGTGACAAACGCTTTCCGATCGAAAGGTCGAGCGGCAGAACATCGAACCGCTCAAACTTTTCCGCCTCGGTTCGGCTCAGTTCGAATTCCCGCCGATTTCCCGTGGGGGGCGATTGGAAGCTGCGTGGCAGCCAAGTCTGCGAATCGTCAACGCGATATTCAAACCGTGATGAGACGACGCCATAATCGTCCTGTAATGTCCCCGCCACCGGGATTCTCGCCTTGCGAGTGATCGACGAACCAATGCCTCTCAATTGAGTTGTGACAACAGGTGGCTGATCGACAATCCCATTGATGGTGAATCGCGTCGGTGCAATTCCACTGATCCCGTCGGCGTCTTCCAGAATAATCCGAATTGCGGAGTCTGGCGGCAACGGCAGCGGAAAAACCAGTTTACTGCGCATCTTGTGCGGGCTGGGTGTAGCGGATGCGGTCGAGGTGCGCTGGCGCGGCGAACCCGCGCGTGCGCTGCGTGAGACG
>JBAWWJ010000281.1:0-8879 GCA_037146815.1 Planctomycetota bacterium | reverse complement strand
AATTCAGTGTCCAAAATCCTATGACAACAAAAAATGTGCCGTAAACTCAGGGTGAGGGCCGTCGTGGTTCCCTGCTTCATCAGTGACAGGCGATGCTCAATCGCTGCCGCTTCTCCTTCAACTCCTTCGACGAGTGTCAGGAACGTGAGAGCATGTTTGCCCGATCCAAACGCGAACTGAATGGGAAGAGCAACCTCACCATCTTCCTTGAGATATCGCACGGACAATTCGCTATTTGTGCACTCGAAACGAAACGTGCCGTTTCTTTCGGGATCGGGGATTTCATGCTCTAACAGAGCCGCAATCCGATCACACAAATGGTATGCGTGAAGCGTGTGAGCGTGGCCAGTCTGTTCGTAGTGAGTTGCCTGTTCTGCATGACAGCGGGCACAGACCTCATTTCCCACGTAGGCAGATTCAAGGACGTTATTCCAGTCCTTTGCGTCGCGAGGTTTCACCGGCGAACACTGTGGTGACACGAAGCCAACAAAGGCGCTGACAATGGCGATGGCGATCACTCCCAACCAACCCGCTCGCTTAACGCGCCTCGCCCGTGTCATGCGTTTCGACTCCCTGGATCGGATGGAATGATCCTCAATGTCTCTCACTGTGTCCTGCCGTTCGGGCTCAAGCGAGACAGCCGCTGCCGCCATTGGTCGGCTTCGTTCTTTCGTCCGGAAAGTTCTGCTGCTCGCTGCAAGAGCGTCAGCAATCGGAATTCCGGGCCGTACATTTCCGACATTCGTTGGAGAACTTGATAGGCTTCGTCGGGGCGCCGCAGAAACAGCAGCAATTCTGCTTGCAGCAACGTGGCCTCAAATTGATTCGGCTTCAACTTTAAAGAACGCAGGACAGCCGATAGCGCCTCGTCATGATTGCCGCGAGCTCTCTGAACCATGGCCAGAGTGCGATACCCGGCGGCACTCTGCGGAAATCGTTCCAGGAACCATTGGACATGTTCCAAGGCTTCATCTTCGCGTGCCACCAGTGGGTAGACGTAGGCCAGATTCAGATGCACTTGCGGCAGATCGCAGTCCAGTCGCAGCGCAGCTTCCAGGGGCTGGACCATCTCGCTCGGGCGTTTCAATTCGTCCAGAGATTCCGCTTCAACCAGCCACGCCCCTGTCTGTTGCGGATTCAGTACGCGACTGCGGCGAGCGTGCTTCAAAGCGGACTCGAAATCACGCTCGCGAAACCGTAGCTCGGCAAGGGCCAGTTGTATACGAGCATCCTGTGAAAATGTCTGCTCCAGAAACAGCAGTGGACCGACGGCATCGTAGTCTCGTCCCAGTTCAAGGGCCAGGGCGGCGGCCCGACGTGCAGCGTCTGTGAAGTGCTGGTCGTCCGGTCGAATCGTCCGCAGTTCCTGGAATGCCGCGTCGGGTTCACGGTGCTTGAGCAACTCTGCCAGTTCGAGGTTGACCGCAGAGTCAGAAGGGTTGCGCTGGAGATATCGGCGATAGGCCAATTGCGACTGCTTCACATCGGTCATTGCCAGTGACCGTGCCTGAGTGAGCAGTTTCGATGTGCTCCAGCGTTGCAGCCCCCAGCCCATGCCCCAGCCGATGACTCCTGCGAAGAGAGCGATCAGGCACCATGCACCCCAGCCGCATTTTCGTTGATCGCTGCTAGCCGCTGTGGAAGTCGATGGCAGAATGAGAGGGACGTTCATGGGCTGCTTACGGGATTTCGAGGGAGCTCAGGAAAATTAATGCACCGAAACAGAACCGGTCCCTTCCACCAGCCGCGAGCGACATCTGGCAGGGACGGAGGAAAATACTTCTTTCCGACCTGATGGCCAGCGAACTGTGACCGAATCAATATCCGTCACGTCACCCAGACCGAAGTGCAGTACGGGACTATCACAAGATAAGTAACTGGCAGAAGCCATCCGGTCGCGCCGCCATGCCTGTTTTCCGCGCCGTACGATCACTGTCGCTCCGATGCCGTCCCGGTTCGATGTCGCTCCCTGGAGTTCCAGTGCGATCCAGTTCCCGGTCTCGGCGGTTGAATTTCTCAATAGGACTGCCCGCTCGTTCAATCGCAGGACAGCTACGTCGACACGGCCATCGCCATCGATGTCCGCAGCGGCGGTTCCTCTGGCAACGCACGGCGTTTGAAAGAACGATCCAGATTGGGCGCTGACATCCTGGAATCGCCTGCCGGCACGGTTTTTCAACACTTGCGGCAATTGTGCAAAGGGCTCGTTTTCCGATTTGATTTCGGAGAGATGATCGTGCACATGTCCGTTGGCAACGAGATAGTCGGGCCAGCCGTCGTTATCAAAATCGGCCAGAGTCACACCAAACCCCAATCGCAAGCGGCTGGGGGTCGCAACTCCAAATTCTTCACTACAGTCCAGGAATGCCAACGCCCCCTCATTTCGGTACAGGGAGTTCGTCTCGCGAAAATAGTTGGTGACGAACAGGTCGGGTAACAAGTCTCCATCAATGTCACCAGCGGCAATTCCCATCCCGGCTTTGGCAGTGCCGGAACGGCTGAGCGCTACACCAGCCACCATGCCTCGCTCCTCGAGTTGGAACTGATCCGTCCGTACCCACAGATCGTTCGCCGACGTGTCGTTGGCCACGAAGATCTCTGCGTAGCCGTCGTCGTCCAGATCCAGGGCAACGATCCCCAGTCCCTGCCGCTTTGGAGCAGTCTCGACTCCGCTGGCAGTCGTCAGATCGGCAAATCGTCCATCCCCCAGATTGCGGTAGACCGAATCCGTGTCACCAGGAATCCGGTCGGGATTGCAGGCCACTGTCACCCGGCGACCATTGACCTTCGTTGAACACAAAGGATAGAGCCCGTCGATCGCGATGTAACGGACGTAAAACAGGTCGAGATTCCCATCGTGATCAATGTCCGTCCAACACGCCCCCGCCCCGAAACCTCCCAAAGCAATCCCGGCGGATGCGGTTTGATCACTGAACGTTCCGTCGCCGTTATTGCGGTACAT
Organism: Planctomycetota bacterium; assembly: GCA_037146815.1. Taxonomy (GTDB): domain Bacteria; phylum Planctomycetota; class Planctomycetia; order Planctomycetales; family Planctomycetaceae; genus Schlesneria. Next base: position 5,917 of record JBAWWJ010000281.1, on the reverse strand, counting down.
CGCAGTTGCGAACACCCCGGTGACGAACATGTCCATAAAGCCGTCGTTGTCATAGTCGGCGACGGTAAGTCCCATTCCATAGGACGTTCCCGTCAATCCTGCGGCTGACGAACAATCCACGAATCGGTCGCCGTGACCTCCCCACAACTGCACCGCAGGTACGCCATTAGCCTTGGACATTCCTTCGGCGGGAGCCCCCTGGCAGAACAACAGATCGAGAATGCCATCGCGATCAAAGTCGGTCCAGCCAAGTCCCGAGCCCATGTAAAGGTGCAAGTGCCGCTCAGCAGAAATCGGCGAGACATGGACAAACGCGAGATTGTCGGGAGTGGATTCCTGAAATGTCGGAGATCCAGCCAGTGCGATTGCTGCGTTCCAACCCCACAGATAGAACCACAAGCTGGCACAGATCCATCGTTGCAACATAGACGCCCCCCCAAAGGCGTTCCGTTTACTTGAGTGCTGGATCAGTCAACTTGTTCAGGTTTTGCGTGAGTGAATCGGCGATCCGCTTCAATTCTTCGAAAGAAGCACCACTTTTCCCGCTGCTGATGAGGAGTTTGTATTCCGTGACGACTTGAGCCTTGGCTTCGTCACGTGCCTTTGAAGCAAACTGCCGGGGGATCGCTTCTTCTTCAAATTTCTTGACGAGTTCTTCAATTTTGGGATCGTTGAGGGTCGCCTTCAAGGTCGCCTGGTCACCCATCTGCGCACTTCGAAAAATCCCCATACCGACTTCGGGCGAACGCAGTGCCTGCAAGGCCGGCCAGTTCACCACTTCAGATTTCTTGGAGAGTTCCGCTGTCCCATTGTTGCAACCGATCAATGCAACAGCACACAGAAATCCGAAAACGGCATAACGCAGAGTGAGCACGTTGGTAATCCTCAGGTTGAGAGAGACTGCAAGTCGTTGGGTTCAGATGTGAACGTGGGGCAATGGCAGGCATACGAGGCGATCTCCGTGGCACGAACTACCGCGACGAACACCTGCCGCTGATCTCGATTCGGAATCAGAATTCGCCCACGATATCGTTGCCATTGGCGCTGCCAGCGGAACGCCAGACGTTTTGGACATCGACGTTGGTACTCGCAAATTTCACGGCCCCATCGGCCATCAGCACGTGAGCACCTCCGACGTGCGAACTGGAAACGGGACGTCCACCGGATTGTCCCGAGGTGTTTTCGTCGTTCCAGTCGACTTCATCGCGAATGGTACTGTTGGGGCCACGGGCCGTGTCCGCCCCACACCAGCCCGACTCTTCATACCACCGGTGGCATCGCTGCCCGGTGACATCCGAACCGGCACAAAGGTTGTAGAACGACTTCCCGCGAAACACCTCACCCACCAGAATTGAGTTGCTTGTCCCGTCAGAGATTTCTGCAATCGTACGACCCTGGTAAGCGAGTGAGCCGGAGTTATCGCCGTGCCAGGGGGGTGAACTTCCGCACGAGCTTTGAGGGAGCGGAAATGGTGCGGATTTGCCGCTGGCCACCAAACCGGCATAATTCGTTCCTGCATTGCCGCCGACGATCGGAGCCGTTGGATCGGATGGACAGTAGAGTGCAGGCATGATCTTGTTTTTGAAAGGATTGAGCGACCCTGTCCCCGTGCGACACTCGAGCCACTCGTTCATGTTGATCTGATTATACATCGGGGCCTGGTCAATGTACGGCAGGATCATCACACGCCAGCTCAGGCTGTTACCGTAGATCCACGTCTGGCACTGGCTGACTTTGGTGTCAAAAATCTTCGCCGGCGGAAATCGCCCGAACACGTCGCCATAGTTGTGCAGGGCCAAGCCAAGCTGCTTCAGATTGTTCTTGCACTGTGTACGTCGAGCAGCCTCCCGAGCCTGCTGAACAGCGGGCAAAAGCAAAGCGATCAGCACCGCGATGATGGCAATCACCACGAGCAGTTCGATCAGCGTAAATCCCAGCCAGTGCTGAGAACGCCTGCGAACTAAATGTGAACGCGATGAGACGTGCATACGAGCCTCCGCAACCAAAAGAAGATAAAAAGACATACAGGTCCACCAGACGATTTAGACATCTGCATTTCCGTGGTCAACCCTGCATTCATCAGTTCGGTGATCAACGGGGACTGGCAAAAATGTTGATCGAACGTCAGTGCCGCCCGTATCTGCAGGCATGTCGTCAAAAACAATGGCAACGTTGCCATTGTTTTTGGAGCCGAAGCCCGCCTTTCTCCGCCAACCCCGAAAGAATTCACGCATCGGACGCTGCCTTTCACTTTTGCGGCTTCCAGAGAATCAGGCAGGCGGAGAGCAGCGTCAGGGGGGCTGCAAACGACCAGTAGGGGATGACCCAGTATCCGTGTTGGACGAACGTCGCTTCGCCGTAATGCCCTCGCTGCGATCGAAAGCCGCAGAACTGCCAATCGGATTGAATCGTATTCACGGAATAGATCCCAACAACGGAGTCAAATGGCATTAAAGTCATGGTCGTCGATGCGGGAAATGACGTCCATTCTGTGCCGACGGTCTTCGGGAAATCTGCAGCCCGAATCGCTTTGACTCGTTCCCACTTCATCCCTTGCGAGGTTGCCGACAAGCGATCTAGAGTCTTGCGACTTCGAATGGTCAAGAAATCATGAATGACTCTGCTTCGAATCCACGCCCCTGTTACGGCAATCGCCATCAACAACGTGACGCACCCCGCCTTTCTCCGCCAACCCCGAAAGAACTCACGCATCGGACACTGCCTTTCGCTTTCGTGGCTTCCAGAGAATCAGGTAGGCGGAGATCGCTGGCAGCGTGAGAACGGCTTTGCCTCACAGAACCACAAACCCGGTCGTTCCGTGGGGCAGACTCGGTTTCTGTTGGACAACCTACCAAATCAATCCACACTCGAATCTGGAACAAACCGCACAGTCCAGTTCCCATTTTTATCAATGTTGAATACCGTCCGCCCTCTCTCACCTTTCGGGATCACCCCTGCCATTTTAACCTCCTGTCGAAAGACTTCCTTCGGCTTATCTTCGCGCCAGTATTTTGTACGGTCGGTCTGTAAATGCCAAACAATGACCACCTTGCCTGGGATATGGTCCTGCCGAGGATAAAACGTCCCACCGTCGATTTCTTGGCTGGGATACACGATGCCTACGCCGGGGTTCACCAAGCTCGGCATTCCATCCCACGCTGTGACGATAACCGGACCGGGGGAGCTGCTGGTTACTGAATACGTCGTTGAATATGTGGACGTCAAAGAATCGGAGCAACCTGCAACCGCATTGACGATCACCAGCGTGACGCACCCCACCTTCCGTCGCCAACCGCGAAAGAACTCACGCATCGGATACTGCCTTTCGCTTTCGCGGCTTCCAGAGAATCAGGGAGGCGGAGAGAATTGTCAGTGGGACGGTAAGCGACCAATAAGAGATGCTCGCAATCGCTTGATAGCTCGGTCCACTGTATGACCGAAGCAATCCAGCCAGCCCAGTCTTGATCTGACGAGACCGCCATTCCAGTGGATTCACATTGGAAAAGTATCGCCAGTCGATCTCGCCTCGATGCGACTCGAACCAGTGCCGACCAATCCACAATTGGTCATTTACGATAAAGCTCCGCATCCACATCCCCGCCAGAGCGCACACCATCACCAGCGCAACGCACCCCGCTTTACGTCGCCAGCCGTGAAAGAACTCACGCATCGGATTCTGCCTTTCGCTTACGCGGCTTCCAGAGAATCAGGTAGGCGGAGAGGAGTGCCAGGGGGGCTGCGATAGCGACAAACGGCAGATATGAAAAGCTGTCGCGAATCTCCTGTTGCCTTTCGGCAAGTGCACTTTCGTACGAGGGGCGTGATTCAACTGGCCAGTGTCGAAGCTGGGCTTTCAAGATCAGTTTGGTTCTCTCGCCGTAAGCGACTTGATCGATTCGCATTCTTTCGGTGACAGCGAGACTCATGACGCCACACGCCATCACCAGCGTCACGCAGCCCGCCTTTCGTCGCCATCCGCGAAAGAACTCACGCATGGTCACTTGGTCGCGTATTGTTTGAGTAGTCCGCATTGTGGACACCGGAATGCCGTGATGGCGATCAATGCGTTCTGATCCAGTTTTAAATTGCCGGTGAATGTCTTTTCGACGGCCGCGCCTGGATGCCAACGGCTCTGAATGATTGTCGTGTAATGGTCCGGGATAAAGCCGACCTCCATCGCCGTGTTGCAGTCTGGACACATTTTTTGTTGTTGGTTCATGACTTGCTTTCACTCCGCTCGCTTCAGGTTGGACATCAACACGCCAACACTTTGAACCACCAGCGACTGCGGGTCAAGAGTCCGCCTTCCTTCGCCAGCCGTGGAAGAATTCACGCATCGGATTCTACCTTTCGCTTCCGTGGCTTCCAGAGAATCAGGTAGGCTGAGAGCAGGGCTAGTGGGATGACAATCGACCAGTAGGGAACGGAGTAGATTTTGAGGCGATGCACTGGCATGACTCCTGGTTTGAATTGCTCTGTACCAAAAGTGAATCCCGCCCAGTCCCATTGCCATTCAACTTCGTAGACGCTTTCGAATGCATCGGGCGAATGTAGAACGCCATGTGCGTCAAAATCGGAACGCCCATCTTTTGAGATTTCTGTCGATCTCCACCGGTAGTCGTCGCCAAACAGATGCAGCATTGCTGCGCTATTCCAAGAAGGCGTGATTCGAATAAACGTGAGAGTCCCATCGATCGACACGAAGCTATCCCTTACTTGCCCATTTGTTCTGATAAGACCATCCGCAACTGTTCTGCTTCTGATCCATCCAAACATGAACACCCACGCGATCAGCATCGCGGTGTACCCCGCCTTCCGTCGCCAACCGCGAAAGAATTCACCCATCGGATTCTGCCTTTCGCTTTCGCGGCTTCCAGAGAATCAGGTAGGCGGAGAGTAAGGTCAGGGGAAGGACGATTGACCAATACCGGATGGCCCACGCATTAGGGTTCGCTTCCGCTTTTTGTGCGCTTCTATTCCATTCCTCAACGATCATCGAAAGTGACATGGACTGGAATCCCAACTCGTCCACACTGTGACTTTGAAACCCCCACTCGTCCTTGTGGATTAAGTCCCATCCAAACCACGCGATCCCATGCTGCATTGAGCCGATTGCGTGGTGCCGATCTCCAATTGAGAAAGTGATGCCATCGACCATATTGTGACTTCTCACCCACATCGCCATCACCACGCACGCCATCACCAGCGTCACGCACCCCGCTTTTCTTCGCCAGCCGTGGAAGAAGTCACCCATTGTTCCCTCCGTCAATTCCAGGTCGCGGGTCCCTTCCGATGCCACCAGTAACGGTTACCGCATACGAACCGTCAGCAACCCTAAATGCCTCACCCACCCCACCCTTATCTCAAAACCTGCCCATTTTCGCGATGGCTTACGGGATGGTTTGGGGAAGTCGCAGACTACCACAAAATGACCGGATACCACCCCCTGTGAGATTTGCCAAAAAATACGCGACGCGACAGAGCGGTTTGGGAAAAGTCATATTGGAATCTGGTCCCACCCTCCCCCAAGGGTGAAAACCTGTTTCAAATCAAAAGTTGATACGCGATGGCGAATCGGTTTGCCTGAACGGACGATTTCGGTCTATCCCCACCCTCCCCATCGTGATTCTGTGTATTCCGTGGATTCTGTGTACAGGGTTCAGCAGTCATCCGTGATGATCTGAGGATTGACTTCGTACATGGGCGATGGCTTCCGGCCGGACCCTTCCTTGCGCTGTGGGACTTCACGGACAAATCCGTGATCGGTGAGTTTCTTGAGTGGTCCGTCGAGTTCATCGGGATTTGTGACGCGACGACGAACAACGTGATGCAATTGCTGGCGAGTGAATTCCTGCCAGCCACTTTTCTGGACGACTCGCAGGATATGTTCTGCCATCGCTGTGGATTCATCCCGCCC
>JBAWWJ010000280.1:0-8906 GCA_037146815.1 Planctomycetota bacterium | reverse complement strand
GTGCGCGCCAATAATCGCTACAAATCCGCAACGGAACTCGCTTGTTTAAGGGCTAAACATAAACGCCGATACTCAAAACTGTTTCGATGAACACCACCCTGAAGTCATCGGAGTACGGGCCACCCCCACGAGCATGCCAATTCAACGGATCGTCGCACCATGCCGAAAGGAGTGCGACGACCTCGCCTTCAATTTCGTCTCCAATTTCAATGAGCGTTGCCTCAGGTTTCTCGGGATGGCGTGCGCCGTCAAAAATTCGGCCACGCGTCGGACTATTGACACGGTTGTCAATGCAAACATGCGCCAACGAATCAGCCGAGTCTTTTACTGCTACCCACAAGACTCCGCGCCCGTATTCGCCATGCGTATACCAGTCGACCCATACAATTGCCCGGTCAGGTAACAACGAGACGAAGGGATCTAAACGGTCATTTAGCATGGTTTTCCACCCTACGAGGGAGCGAATGGGATTCGTCGCCGCCGAACGTTCAGGATAACTTGCCCGCGATAGACGACGGGTGTCCGATTAACACACAAGCACTTTGAGCCAATGCTGACTGCGGGTCAAGGTAACCGCCTTTTTCGCCATTGGACGGGTCGAGTAGCACGCCAAACAGCCTTTGAAGGACGCGGGAATCTTGACCGTCACTGCCGTACCACGCCTCAGGGCGTGCGACTCATTCGCTGGTGTTGCGATCCCTGTTCATGATTCACGCGGGGCGTCATTCATGGTCTTGAAACAATCGGGGTGCAAAATCGTGGAACGCAAGTCGCCAGGTTTGCCATTCGTGTGCTAATCCTTCGGCATCGCGAAAGACCACATGCTTGATTCCCGATTGCTCCAATGCACCAGACAGATTGCTGGCGCTCTTGTGGATCATGGCGTCCATTCCGACCGTTCCTGAGTGCAGATACAGCAGTTTGACTTTCTGATCAAACGCCGTGGGATCGGCGAAGACGCCGTTGTACGACGTCTTCAGATCGACGTCGCGAAGCCCGCTGAATGATGCCACAACCGAGAATTGATCGAGGTGTGTCAGTCCAATTCGCAGGGCTTGTCCGCCACCCATGGAAAGTCCTGCAATGGCACGCTGGTTCCGATCGGCAAGAGTGCGATAGGTCGCATCGATCATCGGGATCAGATCTTTCAGGACGACCTCTTCAAAAGCACCACCGTCACCACGCCCCCGCTCTGCTGGGACTGCAGGTTCGCCTGCCCGGGTCGCATAGCCTTTCTCCATGACCACAATCATCGGCTGGGCTTTTCCCGCTGCGATCAAATTGTCCAGAATAAAGTTGGCATGTCCCTGCCGAATCCAACCGGTTTCGTCTTCACCGCCGCCATGCTGCAGATAGAGGACTGGAAAACGCCGCTGTTGATCAGCATCGTAGCCTGGCGGTGTATAGATCATGATATGTCGGGCCTTCCTCGTCACCGTTGAGTTGTACCAGCGAGATCGCACCTCCCCGTGGGGCACATCTTTGACGTGGTAGAAATCGGTTCCTGCTTCCGGGATCTCGATCCCGCTGGTCGGCTTTCCCGTACCAAAGAAGACGTCGCTTCCGGGATCGTTCATCTGGACTCCATCCACGACGAAGGCGTAGTAATGAAATCCGGCAACGACCGGCGGCGATGTCAGCATCCAGATCCCTTCCGGGCTTTTTTCCATATCCCAGGGACCGCCACTACCCAGCCCGAAATTGGTGAAAATCTGAACCTTCCTGGCTTCGGGAGCTTTCAATCGAAACGTGACACGCCGATCCGCATGGACGCGCGGGTAGGGGGCATTTCCGACGTTTGTCGATGCCGGAATCGCTTCATCGCTTTTCGTTTCTATCGCTTTTTCTGCGGACGGACCCACTGGTGTCTGTTCGCGAAATAGCAACTGCGCGAAGTGGTACAGATCCGTTTTCCAGACCTTGAAATCGTGTCCACCGTCAGAGATGACGTTGTAACGGTGCGGTACTTTCTTCTCGTCGAGCATCACATGTACGTTCTTGCTGATGCGGAACAGGCTGTCCTTGTCTCCACAGGCGACATAGAGAAGTTTGAGCTTCCTGATGGCCTCTTCAGAATCCTTGATGAGTTCTTCTGGCTGCCTGGTGTTCGGGGCGGAAGAGAATCCACCCACCCAGGCAAATGTATCGAGATTGTTCAAACCGAAGTTCAGCGACTGCCCCCCTCCCATCGACAGACCCGCCAATGCTCGCGATTCGCGGTCTGACTTCACGGAATACGTCTTTTCGATGAACGGAATCAGATCTTTGATCAGATCCATTTCAAACGCTGCAAACGCGGGTGATTGTTTGGGGATTGGATCTCTTGCTGTGACATCCTTTCCGGCGCGACCGTTCGGAAGCACAACAATCATCGGTACGAGTTTCTTGTCTGCAGCCAGATTGTCGAGAATGACATCGGGCGCACCGTGACGCGCCCACTCGTTCTCATCGCCTCCGATCCCGTGCAACAGGTACAACACGGGATACTTTCGATCCGTGGTGTATCCCGGCGGGGTATAGACTCGTGCCTTGCGTGGGAGTCCGACTGTCGTCGAGTCGTACTCAACCAATTCGATCTTGCCTCGCTCAATCCCTTCTCTGCGGGTGTCAAAGCCCTCAGGCGGTGCGGAAAATTTCCCATCCGACGATTGTGCCTGAACCGGCACTGTCGAAAGTACCAGCAGAATGCCCGTGACGATTTCAAAAATCCGATGATTCACTTTGCTACCTTTTCAGTCAGTTCAGAGGATTCGCCACGATTCGGCCCAGGTTCCGCGTTCAAGGACTCCGCCACTTTCATCAGCAGCTTCACCAGAGTTTCCACTTCATCCGGCTGAAGGGTTTCAACCATCTGAGACCGGACAGGTTCGCCCGCTGTCCAGAGTTGCCGAAACTTTCGTTTTCCTTCAGCCGTAAGAGCCACCGTCCGTGCGCGTGAGTCGGTCGGATGAACATCCCGCTGGACCAGTCCACGCTGTTCCAGCAGGACAAGCATGGCTCGCACGGTGCTGGGATCAGACGGCATCCGCCGAGCGAGTTCCCGCTGGGTGAGAGCCTGTCCACGCGAGAGAGTCGCGAGGAGAACGAACTGGTCCGCGGTGACACCCTGCTCGCCAAACACCGCTTCCGACCGGCGGTGGAGCGCCATGTAAGCCGTACGAAGTGCCAGCGTAAGTTCGCTTTGAGTCGTCATTGAATCCTCGAAAACAAGAACGTGCGTATACGCACGGTATGAGCAGGTTACAATCGGAACGAATGGAGTGCAAGTATGACCAAGACAGGATTTTCGACACACCGATCGATGTTGCCGAAGATCCCGGCATCCGGAGATGGTCGGTGTGCGAAGAGACTCGGCGCGGGTCTCCCGACGTCTCCTGCCCCCGACGAAACGCCCGACCGACGGTCTCTTCTTAATTTAAGTCCAGGCGATCACCGCACCTGCCCTTTGGCGCGGACTTGTTCGAGGAGGGCTGAAAGTTCCTGGACCTTGTCAGGCTGTTCGGCGTAGAGATTGTGTTTCTGCGCGAGGTCGTTGCCCAGGTTATAGAGTTCCCCTGGATGCGGGTTCCTGGCATAGCCATTTGCTTTTTCGAACCACTTGGGAACTTTGCTGACGCCACCGGTTTTCGCCGCGATCAGCACCCAATCATCATGGCGAATTGCATAGGCATTCGCGTTCGTGTTGTGGACCAGCGCACTTCGCACGCTGGGGGTTTTGCCGCTGAGGAACGAGTACTGGTTGTAACTGTCTTCGGCGGAACCAGGCGGGATTTCGGCCTGGACAATGGTCGCGATGGTCGCGTAGATGTCGATCTGACTGAGTATGCCACTGAACACATTTCCCGCACGTACCTTGTTCGGCCAACGGACGACGAATGGTACTCGATGCCCACCTTCCCAGAGATCGCGTTTGAGGCCGCGCAACGGACCCATGCTGCGATGTTGGAAGTTCTGGATGCGATCGTAGGCATAGTGCTCAGGGCCATTGTCGGCCGTGAAGATCACGAACGTGTTTTCAGCGAAGCCTCCTTGCTGCAGCGCCTGCAAGATGCGGCCCACGGTGTCGTCGGTCTGGGCGACGAAATCACCGAATCCACCTGCCTTGGATTTGCCCACAAAATCCTGAGTCGGCACGATGGGCGCATGCGGCGAGGTGAAGGGAAAGTAGAGGAAAAACGGCTCGTCCTGCTTTTGCTCACCGATCCATTCCACGGCTTTCTCCGTCAGCTTGGGCATGACGGCCCAGAAGTCCCAGTCCTTCACTGACGGTCCCGGCCGAGCCTCCCACGAGCCTTCTGCTGTCGGTTTGGGCGTGGAGAGCGGCACGGTCGGTTCGGTGATGACGCGATCGTTTTCGAACCATGCATAGGGTGGGAAGTTTGGCACATCGTCGCCGAAGTAATAATCGAACCCATGCGACAACGGTCCGCCGGGGATTGGCTTGCTCCAGTCAAAAGCGTTTGGCGCGAAACCGCCAGGTGCATTTCCCGAACCTTTGGCGGGGGTTGCCCCCGGCCGTTTGATGGCATTCCAGTCCCAGCCCAAGTGCCATTTGCCAATACACGCCGTCTTATACCCCTTCGTTTTCAGCAACTCGGGCAGTGTGGTTCGTTCGGCGTCCAGGACCGGTTGATCGAACGAATTCACGATGCCATGAAACTTCCGCCAGTGATACCGTCCATGCAACAGTGCGTAACGACTGGGAGTACACACGCCCGACGAACTATGGGCGTCCGTAAACCGTGCTCCCTGTGCCGCGAGGCGGTCCAAGTGTGGCGTTGGAATCCGGGACTCGGGGTTCTGCGCGCCGAGATCACCATAGCCCATGTCGTCGGCGTAGAGAATAACAATGTTGGGTCTGGCTGCCTCGGCATACTGAGTGGTCAAACAGAGAGCAATGATGGCTGCGAGGATGTTTTTCATGTCGAAGTGTTTCCTGAATCTTGAGTTCCGCTCCGCTGAACTGGTCATGCGGCCTTTTTCTTTCCCTTGCCCTTGCCGTTCGGTTTTGCGGCTTCACCCTTGTTCTTCGCAGGCATCGGGGCATTGACTTCGGCTCGCCAGGCGACGAGACGGTCGTGCAGTTCCTTCGCTTTTGCGGGATTTTCTTTCGCGAGGTTTTTCGTTTCACCGATGTCATCGCTGAGGTTGTACAGTTCCAACCGGCCATCTTCGAGAAACTCCATCAGCTTCCAGTCGCCAACTTGAACGAGGCTCACCGGCGTTGTGCGCCAGAGTCCGGGGCCGGATCCCAAGTAACCCGGAAAGTGCTGGAAAATGGCATCGCGCTGCAACCTGGCAGCGGGATCGCGGAAGAGTTTCGCCAGGCTTTCGCCATCCAGGACCTGTCGCGGTTTGGGAGCACCGGTGATTTCCAGCAGCGTCGGAAAAATGTCCACATGAATTGTTGGGACGTTACATGACGATCCGGGCTTCGTCACGCCAGGCCAGCGCACGATAAACGGCTCGCGCGTTCCCCCTTCGTAGAGACTTCCTTTTCCGCTACGTAGCGGAGCGTTGTCGGTGATGCCACCGCCATCCTCGTCATTCGCCTTGGCTTTCTTGCCTTTCCCTTCCATGCCTGGCTCTCGTTCAAGTCCTCCGGGTCGGTTGTAGCCCCCTACACCGCCGTTATCGCTGGTGAAGATCAGCACCGTGTTGTCGGTCAGTTTCAGTTCATCCAGTGTTTGCATCACACGCCCCACGCTTTCATCCACCGAGGCAATCATGGCGGCATACGTCGCGTTGTTGTGCCCGCCGACCCCAGGCTTGGGTTTGAACCTGGCAATCAGTTCAGCCTTCGCGTCGTGTGGCGAATGGACTCCGAAATGTGGCAGGTACAGGAAAAACGGCTGGTCTTTGTGTCGCGTGATGAAGTCCACGGCCTTGTCAGTCAGGAAGTCGGCAAGATACTGACCCTTGGGGTAATCGGTCTTGGGATTGGTGGCAAAATCAAAATGTTCGCCCATGCTGACGATGGCTTCGTCGAAGCCTCGCTTGCCGGGAAGGTAGTTTCCCTGCTGACCGATGTGCCACTTGCCAAACATGCCCGTCGCATAACCAGCCGCCTTCAGTTGTTTGGCGATGATGTCGCGATCGAGCGGCAGATTCGTGACGTTTTCTACCGGCCGTAGCGGGCGGTTGCTCCAGTCGAAACGATCCGTTCCACCGACCGTGTAGACCCCGGTGCGAGCCCCGTATTGCCCACTCATCAACGCGGCACGAGTCGGCGTGCAATTCTGGCAATGATGATGACTCAGCAGCTTCATCCCCTGGGTTGCGAGCCGATCAATATTCGGTGTCTCGTAATACTTGCTACCGAAACAGGCGACATCCGTGTAACCCAGGTCGTCCGCCATGATGAAAATGATATTCGGCCTGGAAGTCGGAGGTGCCGCCAGCGCGTGAACGACTGCCAGCGAAGCCATCAACATCGCGGTGAGAAATCGGAATCCAAACGTTGTCATGGTAATTCTGTCTTGAGGTTCGCTGCGTTCGCTTTTTCGGTCTTCGCCCATTGTTTCATGATCGCGATGTTCTTCTCAACGACCGCATTCCCTTTGCCGACATAGGCCGTCATGTCGCTATCGTACATCGCGTCGGATTCCGGGCCATGGTCGTGAGTATCGATTATCCATTGATCCAGCCGGGCGCGAAGTTGTTCGAGCGTCGGACGATGTGCGGGAACCGTAGCGAGGTTCATTACCTGCCAGCGGTCTGTCGTCCATTCATAGAGTTCTTCAGCAGGCCGGGTCGGAGTGAACAGCAAGGACTCGGCGAGGGGATCGAGTTGGCCATTAGCGTGCAGTGATCGCAATGCTTGAACGATGCTCTTGCCATCCTTGTAGGCATTGGGCTGCAAATGCGGGCGTTGCGGATAGAAGTTGCGAATGTAGAGGAACCGATCGGTGCGGACGCTGCGAAGGCGTTCCACCGTCTCATCGCAACGATCGCGAGCAGCGAAGACCGCAGTGCGCGGTGTGTAGTCATTCCCGAAGACATCGCGGCCGTGCATCGCAGGCGGTATAGGGAGACCCGCGGCGGCGAATGAGATCGGCCCAATGTCGATGTGTTCGATGAGATCCTCGCGCACCTGACCCGAGGCAATTCCCGGCCCGCGCACGATGAATGGAATATGTGTCCCTTCATTGTAAAGGAACTGTTTTCCGCGTGCGTGACTGATACCGTGATCTGTCATGAAGATGATCAACGTGTTGTCGAGAATCCCTTCCTTTTCGAGTCGCGCGACGACATCGCCAACATGCTTGTCCGTAAATCGCACCGCATCGAGGTACGCGGCCCAGTCACGCAGTAGCACGGGATCACGAGGGTAATACGGCGGCAGTGTGACGGCATCTGAGTCGGTCGAGTTGCCGAACTCCTGTTTTGACTTCTCCAGTAATTTCTTCGCTTCGTCGTCAGTTCCGCCCCGCAGTTTTCCTCCGCCAAGCTGTACCTGCATGAAGAAGGGTTGCCCCGTCTGACGCCCGGACCAGTCTGCCGAGTCGTAGATGGACTCGTCCCGTTCGAAATTATAATCCGTTTTCCCCAATCCGGGACTGTTCCGTTTTCCCGGTTTCCCGGCAGCACCGTTCCCGACGGGTAGGCCACTGCCGATGCAGGTGTAGTACCCGGCGTGTTGAAACAGTTTCGGCACCGGCACGACACCCTGAGGCAGTTGAATTTTCAGCGTGCCTCGCCCGCTGCGATGATGGTGAGCCCCGATGCTGGTCTGGTACATCCCTGTGATCAGCGCCGACCGACAGGGTGAGCAGACCGGAGCGGTGACGAACGCATTCGTAAACCGCGTCCCTTCCCGAGCCAGCCGATCGACGTTCGGCGTCTGAATCGTCTTCTCGCCATAGCACGAGAAATTGGCCGACATGTCATCCACAACAAACCACAGAATATTAGGCCTTTTCACTGGGACATCGGCAGCATGCAATACCGATAACGGCGCGAGCAACAGAACGATCAGAACGGGAAGCTTCATGGAAAATCATCTCAAGGAATCGAGCGGTGAGGTGTGGGAAACGCTTCTTGCACGTAGGTTGCACTTATGGAGCCCGCCGGGTCAAGTCGACCAACCCCAGACGCGGATCAGAGACCTGCGAACTGGTGGTTCTAGTCGGACGCCGGAGACAGATCACAACAATTGACATTACCAGGACGATATTGAACAAACCGAAGCACCATCGCAAATACCCGCGCGTACCATCCAGGCGAGCGCTGGGTGAATTTGGGTCGCCCTCACGCCAACTTTTGCGGATTTGGCCATCAACGTCCACTTCATAAACTGCCGTTCCTTCCGGAAACGTGACATCCTCAAAATATGACTGGGTGTAATCTGGATCGAGGCGAGCCGATTCAACCGTGTATTGCCGTCGCCACCTGATTTTCTGTTCGCCTGTCTCCTTCAATCGAAATTTGTCAAATGAAAGAATGGTGGCATTCGCTGGCAGCGAGATGCCTGGTCGCAGCTCCATTACCTCATCTGCTGATGCTATACCCGACCGCGTAGTTTCGCTCGCCCTATAGGAGAAGTGCTCAATTCGCAGCGGAAGATAATTTCGAGATTCGGCCAACCAAAGTAATTCTCCGCAAAATCGCGGCTGTTCCTTGGTTCCAAGTTCTACGAGAACTTTTCGGCAGTGCTCGCCGTTGATGTCCGCCTCTCCGTTATATGTGACAGACATGTCTACATTTGGAGCGAGATGATTGAGCGAGTGTGCTCGTATGGCCGTCGCTCCAGACAAGTAAACGGACAACGGAACACCATATGACATGTCTCGCAACAACAGCATGTGCGGTCGAACAAAGCGCGTGTCCTCGACACGACATTCATGGATATTGCCAACCTCACCAAAGCGCATCTTCGTGCGCTCTCCATTGAAGCATGATATTCC
>JBAWWJ010000279.1:0-8907 GCA_037146815.1 Planctomycetota bacterium | reverse complement strand
AAAAAACCTCGCAGTGGTTTCGACTGCAAATCTCATCTGGAACAACAATTCGATTGTTGGTGGCTCGACCGATTGTCGCATTCTGTCCCGCCTGGACCGGAATCATCGTTCCTTCCATCGGACCATTCCGGACGATCAAATAGGCTGTCGTTTGCTGCGTCGTCGAAGCGACTTCTTTCTTCGTGATGTTGTTTGGCAATTCAGGCGTCCTCAAAACAGTATCTCCGCACCCGGGCTCCGAAATTCGAAGCCACTGATTTCGTGATGCACATGTCCGATTTCAATTCATTGTCTGCTGGGGCAAAGTGCTAGGCAAAAAGCGTTCCTTGCCAACGGGGTGGATTGATTCTATGTAAATTTTTCAGAAAACACAAATATTTCACGAACTTTTTGTTTTTGATTCGGTGGAATTCGCCCCGTAAATCGTACCTTGTCAAGTTTTGCGTTTTCTCGTTCTTTTCCATGATGTGGTGGATCGACAGCACGTCAACAGTCTGAATTCGGGGACTTTCAGCCGAAGTACGCAGTCAAATTGTGTTTCAAAAACGCAACTTGACAGCATTTTGGCACGCATTGAGCTTACCTATAGGCTGTCAGACAGTCTGTTTTGCCAACCCGGCATTTTGGATCCGTCCAACCATCCTCAAACCTGCTTTTCCGTTCCGTTGAAGTTTGCGACGTCGCATTTCTGCCTCATGTGGAATCGGTTTTCTCTTTTGCACCAGCGCAAATCCCGCTGCTTTCGTGTACCCTTTTTGCGTCGCGCAGCGGTCGTGTGTGACCCCTGCCTCGGATCAGACCGATTTCTCGATCGAAGGTTTGCCCCTCATGAAGCGTTGTCGGTTGGCACTAACCGTTATCCTCGCCTTTTTTTGTGGATCGATTTCCCTAATGTCGCACGCTGCAGACAAAGTCAAACCGGGGCCTGAAGACAAAGACGCCCCGAAAGAGTTCACCGCAACCAAGAGTGGCCTGAAGTACCGGATTCTCCGGAATTCCAACAAACCAAAGCCCAAAGAAACGAGCACTGTCAAGGTCCACTACAAGGGCTGGCTGGACAGCGGAAAAGTCTTCGATAGCTCCTACGAACGGGGTGAGTCGATTGAGTTCCCGCTCAATGGAGTCATCGCAGGCTGGACCGAAGGGATGCAACTGGTCGGCGAAGGTGGCATGATCGAACTCGAAATCCCTTACAAGCTTGGCTACGGGGAACGAGGAACCGATGGCATTCCCGGAAAATCAACGCTGCACTTCCTTGTCGAACTCCTTGAAGTTCAAAAGCCCCTGGAACCTGGAGCAGCAGATGACGACGCCCCCAAGGAATTCACGACGACCAAGAGTGGCCTGAAATACAAGATTCTGCGCAAGAGTGACGGCCCTAAGCCCAAAGCCACCACGACAGTCAAAGTCCATTACAAGGGCTGGCTCGACGGCGGAAAGGTCTTCGACAGCTCCTACGATCGACGTGAACCGATCGAGTTCCCCTTGAATGGTGTCATTCCCGGCTGGACCGAAGGAATGCAGTTGATTGGCAAGGGCGGCATGATCGAACTCGAAATCCCCTACGAACTGGCCTACGGTGAAGCTGGTCGACCACCAGTCATCCCGGCCAAGGCCAACCTCCATTTCATCGTGGAACTCCTGGATGCACAGTTGCCCGTCGAACCAGGCCCCACCGACAAGGATGTCGCCGAGAAATTTTCCGAAACGAAAAGCGGCCTGAAGTACAAGATCCTGCGAAAATCTGATGGCGAAAAGCCAACGGCAGAGAGCAGCGTCAAAGTCCACTACAAGGGCTGGCTCGACGGTGGAAAAACCTTTGACAGCTCCTACGACCGCGGGAAACCAATCCAGTTCCCATTGAGCGGCGTCATCAAAGGATGGACGGAAGGGATGCAACTCGTCGGCAAGGGTGGCATGATCGAACTCGAAATCCCCTTCGAACTGGGATATGGAGAAGCCGGACGACCGCCGCGGATTCCTCCCAAGGCAACTCTGCACTTCATCGTCGAGTTGCTCGAAGTCGAGTAATTGACAAATCGAATCACAGACAATCTTCAGCGGGCAAATCTGCCGCCCGCTGAAGATTCTGTTTTTCGTAGACCATCTTTCGTTACTTCTTACTTGCCGGGGCCGAAGTCTTTACTCGGTCAGGATGGCCTGACATCTTGTAGAGTTCTGCGGTACGGGCAAACGCAGCCTGGTTCGGCGTGACCAGAGTCAAATGTCGTGGCGACAACATTCCCAAGGCGTCAGGGATGTCGAGGACCCGCAAGACACTCAGCAGATATGGGCCATCGCGATGCGAAGCAGGTGGTTCAACGGCAATCACCTCTGCGATGCTCGTTTCATTCAGGGCCGCATAGGCCCCTAGAATCCCGGCGACGCCCTTTCCAGCAACGCCGATTGTCAATTCATTTCCTTCGGCCTCGTGCAGCATGCGAGCCACGGACTGCACATCCCAGATCCGACCTGCATCGACGGTTCTGCCAATCAGCGCATGAGCCCGCTCCACATAATTGGGCGGATTTTTTGATGTCCACTGATTCGTTTCGCCACTGCCGCGTGGGCTGAGGATCACGGTTGCCTGACCTGCGGGAATGACCTTCGTCGCCCAGTCCGGTAAAACACCTTCGTGTTCGCCCGGATTCAATACCACCAGCCAGATCCGCTCGGGATGCTCGGGAGATCGCTTCACTTCGGTTTCGGATTTTGTTCGCAGCGCCATCACGGTGACGTCGTCTTCTGTCCGTAACATCATCAGTCCCAGATCCTTGTCCTGCTGACGAATTTCCGCAGCGGGAACTTGTTCCGGCCACTCTGTCAGCACCCGGGCCATCAGCTCCTGACGCAAGGACTCTGACCACTTCGAGAATTCCTCTCGTGATTTTGGCATCTGAGGGGTTGCCAGCTTCACAAATGTCTCATCAATCCTGGCGTTGATCCGGTCGGCAGGAAGATCAGAATCTTCCGGGAAGACTCGCAGATCTTTTCCTTCAATCGCGGGCATTTTGGGCTCGGCAACCTCGGCATTGTCATTTTTGAGGTGCTTGTTGATCCAGCGATAGGCCATCAGACGCAGTTCGACATTGTCGCTGTGGCCTCCAGGAGTCACCCCGATGTCGAACAACTCCCCAGGCTTCTTTTCATACCAGCGATACAGATGCGCCAGGCGATCTCGGATTCTTTCATTGCCAGGCATCGGAAAGATGTTGTCGTACCCTGAGTTCTCAAACAGCATGGCTCGCGGCGCAATCAGCGCAGCGATAGTCGACCATTCCCAGCGATAGTTGTTGTAGAAGAACATGCAATCGCAATGGCCATTGCACACCTTGTCCACAACGTAGCTCTCCAGATCACTCATCCCACTGACGGGAACGCAGACTTTCACGCGTTCGTCCGCAGCAGCGATCCAGAACGTAGCGGCACCACCGCCACTGATTCCCGTCACCGCAAGTTTTTCAGCGTCAACGTCCGAGCGACTGATCAGATAGTCCAGGGCTCGCGTGCCGTTCCAGCACTCGACACCTGCGGGCGTATATCCTGCAGAATGCCACCACCACCGATTTTCACGGTAGGTCCCGTGGTGAATCCCGGCAATTTCACCAAGCTGAAGCGTATCAATGATCAGGCAGATGTATCCATGCGTCGCAAACCACTGCCCATGATGCTGAAAGGCGGCCTTGTTGCCATCTCGGCCGCGGCCTGCGTGTCCACAGACATAAAGAACCGCAGGAAGCTTTCCTTCAACCTTGGCCGGACGATAGAGATTCCCCGTGACGTACAGTCCCGGCATACTCTGGAAATGCAGCTTTTCGACGCGATATCCATCCCGTTCGAGCGTACCCGTCACTTTGGCGTTGAGCGGCGTCCGTTCAGGCAGCGGCCACAGGCCGAGCATGTCGAAGAACTCACGTTTCAGTTCCGGGCGCTTGGCTTCCCAATCTGCTTTGGACTCAGCCCCTTCATGGATGTGCTCACTTAACCGAACCGATTCGAGCGTTAAATGAGATTCAATGACCGCATCGCCAAACTTCAAATCGGGAACACGCTCCTGCGCGAAACCTGCCGAGCCGAGTCCGCAACAAATGACGAGGGTTCCAACAAACTTAATGGACGGGGACAAAATACGCATCGGGTCTCTCCAGAGTTGCATTGGGGACGGCACTTCGTCATGAGGATACACAGCAAGCGGACAGAGATCACGGCGAAAGGCGATCTTCCGCAGACTTCTAAGGAACGACCTCGGGAAAATCGCCGTCGATTTACATACGCTACGAAAGAGATATTCATTCTGGAAATGGCTCCCCGCAGTCACTTCCTCCAACCAGTCCTGGAGTCGCTCGATGACACACTGTTCGTTCACCACCAGCGTAATGGCCGCCTTCCTGTGTCTGACAGGAATCGCAGCGATCGCCGATGAAAAGCCTCTGGTGGTGGAACTCTGGAATGGTCCTGTTCCCGACGAAATTGAAGGAGCGATCGGCGCTGAAAAAGTCGTCATGTCACCCGCACTCGACCGCAAACAGGTGGAAGTCACCACTTCCACCCGGATGATCACCAATGTCACAAGGCCGTCGCTAACAATCTATCGCCCGGCGAAAGACAAAGATACGGGAGCAGCCATGATCATTTGCCCCGGAGGAGGCTACTGGAACCTGTA
Organism: Planctomycetota bacterium; assembly: GCA_037146815.1. Lineage (GTDB taxonomy): Bacteria > Planctomycetota > Planctomycetia > Planctomycetales > Planctomycetaceae > Schlesneria. The sequence goes on along the minus strand of JBAWWJ010000279.1, from coordinate 4,244 downwards.
CTGGGAACTTGAAGGGGAAGAGGTAGCAACCTGGCTGAATTCGCTGGGTGTGACCGGGATCATCTTGAAATACCGAGTCCCGCGACGCCCCGACGAAATCAAAACGGAACCCGCGCGACGTCCTCTGCAAGATTCACAGCGGGCGGTCAGTCTGGTGAGAAGTAAATCCGCCGAATGGGGAATCGATCCAAAGCGGATTGGAATGATCGGTTTCTCGGCCGGGGGCCATCTGGCAATCGCGACCGCAACACGATTCGAGAAACGTACCTATGAGCCTCGCGACGACGTCGACAAAATCAGTTGCCGCCCCGATTTTGCCATCCTCGCCTATCCAGGATACTTGAAGCCCAAGAACAAGGATGAACTGGCCCCCGGATTGTCCATTCCCAAAAATACTCCCCCCGTTTTCCTGGTCCATGGTGGCGAAGACCTGATCAGCCCTCCGGAACACAGTGTGGTGATGTACCTGGCCCTCAAAAAGGCTGGCATTCCAGCGGAACTGCACATCTACGCCAACACTTCACATGACTTCGCCGTCCGGCCCGGCGATGGCCCATTTGCAACATGGCCGAACGCCTGCCACCTGTGGCTCCAACAGCAGGGGTTTCTTAAAGCCGTGAACGCGAAGTAATGTCGCGTCACTAACTGTATGGAAGATAATCCAGGATGCTCATGCCCGCTTCGCTCAAGACGCAAAGAATTCAAGAATGACATGAAATCACTCTTCTCCTTTGCGTCTTCGCGTCTTTGCGTGAGGCCTCCACTGACGGAAGTGGCACCAAGCGTGACGATCAAACAGGGAACGGGTTCCGCTCAGCAAAACCCTGCTGGTGCCAGTAGGGATAGGCAAACGGTCGTACGCTGGCCGCGTCGAGCTTGGCGACCTGGTCGGCTGTCAGGTTCCAGCCGACTGCACCCAAGTTCTGACGCAGTTGCTCTTCGTTGCGAGCCCCGATGATGACCGACGAGACCGACGGACGCTGCAGCAGCCAGTTGAGTGCCACCTGAGGAACCGATTTACCGGTCTCTTTCGCGACGGTGTCGAGAGCATCGACCACTTGATACAGGTATTCGTCGTCCATCTGCGGACCGATATCTCGCACCAGCTTGCTCTGCAGGCGACTCGATTCCGGCAGTGGTTGGCCGCGGCGAATTTTTCCGGTCAATCGGCCCCAACCCAGGGGGCTCCACACAACCGCGCCCACTTTTTGATCCAGGCCCAGTGGCATCAGTTCCCATTCGTAGTCGCGGCCGACCAGCGAGTAGTACGCCTGATGAGCGACATAGCGCGACCATCCATAGCGTTCCGACACAGCCAGCGACTTCATCAACTGCCAGCCGGAAAAGTTCGAACAACCGATGTACCGAATCTTTCCGGCGCGAACCAGATCGTCTAGAGTACTGAGAGTCTCTTCGACGGGTGACGACGCATCGAACCCATGCAGTTGGAACAGGTCAATGTAGTCAGTCTGCAGCCGCTTCAGACATCCATCGACCGCTTTGATCAAATGAAACCGTGACGATCCGACATCGTTCGGACCTTCTCCCGCGCGAAATGTTGCCTTTGTCGAAATCAGCACTTTGTCCCGTCGCCCGACAATCGCCTGACCCAGGATCGACTCGGCCGCGCCATTCGAATAAATGTCGGCCGAATCGAACATGGTCAACCCAGCCTCAAGGCAAATGTCGATCAGCCGGGAGGCTTCTGCGACTTCGGTCTGCCCCCATGCCTTGAAGAACTCGTTCGTTCCGCCAAATGTTCCCGTCCCGAGAGTCAGTGCCGGAACCTTGAATCCCGATCCACCCAGCCTGCGATATTCCATGGGATGCCCCTTTGTTCGTCGATTGATAAAGTCGTTTAACACACAGTGAACAGCGATCCACGCGTAGAATTCAGCCGTGCCCGCTGTGAATAGCGGTATAGGCGAAGATTGAGCCCGAAACGTGGTTGTCCATGGTAATCACTGCTCGTCCTGACTGTAACCCTCCGTCTCCGTCACCACTTCAGCCACCGCCGTGCGAGTCGTCACTGTCGTCGGCACCGAGGCCGTCAAAAGGACGACACCATTCGTTCAGCCACGCTGCAAGTCATCAACGTCGAGAAGGTACACGGTGAAGTTTCGGGAAGCCGCGAGCTGATTCTTCGTACAAACTTCAGCAGTCTTCAGCGTCAGGCCACGCGTTCCTGGCCACCTTCCGGTTGAACGACAATCTTTGGAGCAAACAAGTGATACAGGGCGGGGATGACGAGCAGCGTCAACAACATCGAACTGACCAATCCCCAGACGATGACCGTCGCCAACGGCCGCTGGACATCGGAACCAAGCCCACGTGCGACGGATGCCGGGAGCAACCCGAGGATCGCGACAAGTGATGCCATCAGGATCGGTCGCATTCGTCCCAAGGCACCTTCGATGATCGCTTCGTCGACAGAACGACCGGTCCGTCGCAGAGCGGTGATCCACTCCACCATCAAGACACCATTCATGATCGAAACACCAAACAAGGCCGCAAACCCGACTCCACTGGAAACATTGAGTGTCATCCCCCTCACGTAGAGTGCGACAGCTCCGCCGATGAAGGCAAACGGTACGGAAAGCAGCACCAGCAGAGATTCCCGTTGTGTGCCGAACGTCAGTACCAGTAGCCCGTAGATCAGGACGATCGTGATCGGAATCACAAACAGAAAATGCCGGCTGGCGCGTTCCAGGTTTTCAAACATGCCGATCCATCGCACCGTGACGCCAGCAGGAACCGTGAGTTCCCTGGCGAACAACTCTTTCGCCTCGGCAACAAAACTTCCCTGATCGCGTCCAACAATGTCGCTTCGAACAGTAATTCGCCGGCGATTGCTGTCGCGAGCAATCATCGTCTGACCATCGGTCAGAGCGAAATCGGCAACCTGCGACAAGGGAATCGGAATGCCTTCTTTTGTGTAGACAGGAAGTCGTCGAATCGATTCCGCCGACGCCAGAAGTTGCCTGTCGATACGCACGACAATGTCAAATCGTCGTTCACCTTCGTACAGCATCCCAATCGGCTCGCCACCTAAAGCGGTATTGATCAAATCATTCACCGCTTCAATTTGAATACCGTAACGGGCACAGCGGGCTCGATCGGGTTGAATAACCAGTTGTGGCTGAGGTCCTTCCTGCTCAATATTGACATCCAGAGCACCTCGAACTCGGCGCAACACTGTCACTGTCTGCCTGGCCATTTCCAGCAATCGCTCGGAATCCGCCCCCGAGAACTCGACCGCAAGGTTAGCGGAAGTTCCATTCGTATCTTCGGTCACGCTATCGATAATCGGCTGCGTGAAGTTGAAGCGAGTCGTCGGAAACTCGGACCTCAACATGCGCCCCATTTTTGCGATCAGCGATTGCTTGCTCGGTTCAGTCCAGACTTCCATCGGCTTAAGACCAACCATCATTTCGACGCGACTCGGCACGAAGGGATCAGTTCCGCTGTCGTTCCGTCCTGCCTGAGATGTCACAAATGTGACGTCTGGGAAATCGCGTAACAGTCGTCGCATCCGGTTGGCATAGGTCGCAGTCTGATCCAGCGACGTCCCTTCGGGGAAATTCGCACGGACCCAGATGACCCCTTCGTCAAGATACGGCAGAAAGTCAAAACCCAACCGAGGCACGATCTGTACGCAGACCCAGATCAGCGCGCCGATCACTCCGATCGCCACCAGCCACCGCAAACGAATCAGCCACCGCAAAAGGCTTGCATATAGCGGTCGAGACCAGTTCAGCAGCGGATTTTCCCAATCGGCATAGCCGTTATACAGCAGCAGTGTGGCCAGGCTCGGGATGACGAACAGCGAAAACAGAACGGCGCCCAACAGCGCATAGACCACAGTTAAAGCCATCGGCCGAAACAGCAAGCCTTCAATACTGGTCAATGAAAGCAGTGGCAGGTATGCACAAATGATCATTAACGTCGAAAAGAAAATCGGGCGTTCGACTTCGTAAGCCGACTTGAGGATCGCGGCGTGAACCGTCTCTGTGGGAGACCTGCGACGACGTTCGGTCAAATGATGGGCAAGGTTGTCCACCATGATGACGGCGCCGTCGACAAGAATGCCGAAGTCAATGGCACCGATCGAAAGCAAACCGATCGGGATATTTGTCAGGTACATCAACACCAGAGCGAACAGCAATGAAAATGGGACCGTCAAGACGACTAGCCCTCAAGTAAGCGAACCTGTTTAGCGGAGTTCGGAAAGAACGTGAAAAAAG
>JBAWWJ010000278.1:0-8917 GCA_037146815.1 Planctomycetota bacterium | reverse complement strand
ATGAACATCAGGCGCCCAATTGCAGACGGCTATCTTCACGCAGGAGCGTGAAGGCGACTGTCAGAAAGCCCCCTGAGGTACGAGTTACTTGCTAGGGAGTCGGATCGTTCCGTCCCAGTTGGGCGGTGCCGTGCGATTTTGCAGGACGATTTGTTGCATCAGGAAATCCTGCGCACGGTCACTCGCCGGCATGCCGTGCAGGCAACGATAAGCCTGATCCCATCGTCCCGCAATGAAATGTTCGACCCCCAGTTCGTACTCGGCCACCATCGCATCGGTCAGTTCAGGATCGTCAGCCGCGGATGGTAACAGCTCACTCACGACGACGGGGGTTTCCATTCCATAGGGAAGCAGTCTCGCCAGTTTTCGCAGGCGACCTTCACTGACAGGAAGTCTCGGCCGGACAATCTTGGCTGTCGCTTCATCAAGTACGATGGGAACTCGCAGTTGCTTGGTCATACCCTCCAGACGGCTAGCCAGGTTAACGACGGGCCCAAAGACTGTCACTTTGACCTGCTCGGCGGTGCCGATCTTGCCAGCCACAGCCCGACCATGTGCGATGCCAATCCCCATGGCAAAGTCCGCGAGAGGATGATTCTTCGTGGCAGCCGCCTTGGCAAATGCGGCTCGTATTCCCAGCGCAGCACGACAGGCGTGAACAGCCGCGTCAGGCGACGGAAATGGCCAACCCCAGAATCCGAGCGTCGCGTCCCCCTGAAAATCCCCGGTCACGCCGCCGAATTCCAGGATGTTCTGCGTCATCACTCCCAGCGCCCGGCTGACCCGTTCCAGTAGTCCGATCAGATCACCCGCCTCACTTTCAGCGCGCTGGCTGAACCCTCGCAGATCGCAGAACATGACAGTGACATCGCATTCGCTCGGTTCAAGCAGCGTCGTGTCGAGTTCGTCGCCAAGTGCTGCCAGAACCGGTGGAGCAAAAAATTGTCGCAAGCCCGCTTTCTGTCGCTCCAACCGACGAGCCCGAACTACCGAACTGATGATTTCTGCGACCAGTTCCGTGAATTTGACATCCGCTTCAAGCTGCAAAGTGTCAGAGAGTGTTGTTCCCGGGACGAACGTCTTTCCCATGCGACCGGCGATGTACAGCCCTGTGGGATCCGTTGACAACCCGGGAACAGGCGTGCAATACGCCCAGTCAAATTCCTGCGTCAGCGTCTGATCATTTCGCTGAGGTGCCCCCTGTTCCCAGATGTGCAACACACTGGCACGACGACGGTCGAGAGCTTCTTCGACCAGTCGTTTGCTCGGGTGAAACGTTCCCGCAGTTTCCCGGCGACGCTCCCAATGGAGCATCTGCACCTCTTCAGTCGGACCGACCGAAACGATCGCGACAGCTTCTGCGTGGACAACCCCTTTGAGCATCAGATTCACCAGGCGGTGGAACAATTCACTGTCGTTCCGTGCCCCTGAGATGACCTCAGGAAGATGCGTTAAGACTTCGATTCGATTCTCGGGGTCCTGATAGCGGATCTTTCGCAGTTCGTGCGGTTTGAATGAGACTTCTTCTACCGGTTGCACCGCCGAGACGCCATCGATATCCACTTCCGCCAGGTGAAACGATGTCGATCCGATCACAAAGTGCTGGCCGATTTCGACGCGGCAGGAATCGACCGCTTCCCCGCCAAAGAACAGCGGATTGCGGGCGGCGGATAATCGGCTCAACTGAATGTGCCCCGGTCGAACGTCGAGTTGCACGTGTTTGCGTGAAACCAAGGGATCCCACGAAATCGTTACGTCGGTGGCTTCGCGACCAATGACGTAGTGCGCGCCACTTTCCAATGGCTGACGAAGCGTCTGTGCCGCTTTTGTCCCCTGGGCAACCAGTTCAAGCACTATCGCCTCCCTTCGCGGTCAGCGATGTGAGGGGCTGTGTCGTTGAGACGCGTCGGCGACGCCCAAAACGAAGCCAGCGCGGCCCACGGTCACTCAATACAATGACAATGAACCACCACGATCCTGCCACCAGGCCCAGTACAACAAGGACCGCGCCAATCGCAGAGGAGATCATGCGCGACTTGAGTTCTTCCACGGCTCTTAGTGCGGCATCCGATCGCTCCTGAACCACTGCGACCCAGCCTGTTTCACCAACCGAACTGAACGCCGCGAGCCAGACACCCCCGTAATTGGCCGGATCCATTTGTGCGACGGGATCGACGTAGCGCACGGTTCGGTCGAAGTCATACGTCGGCTCGTTTGATCGAGCGGCCTGAACAAACTTTTCCAGGTCTTTGATGACAGTCCCGTCTGCGACACCCAGCAGACGTAATTTGGCAAATTTGTCGGGACTCAACTGAACCAGATTGTCGTCGGTCATCCAGTCGTGTGCCAACAGGTTCCACTGGCGATGTCCATCCAGATCGCGACTGTCGACGATCGCGAACTTGCGGCCGACCCCTTCGGATCGCTGCGACAGCAGGCTCTTTTCGTAATTCTGCAACAGTCCACTGAGTGACAGCGTTCGCGCCAGGACTCCAATCACTCGCGTTTCGTCATCAGCAGCGACAATTGGGACCGAAAGTGCCACGACGTATCGCCCCGTCGATGTCCCGCGATAGGCGATCGACACTTGCCGTTCGCGAATCGGATGAACGTCGATCGGCACATCATCTTCGCGGTAATCGAATCCACCACCATGGAAATAATCGCGGAATGACCAGTTTCGATCGATCGTTGCAGAGACCGGTTCGCGCCAGCGTTGGACACCATTGGCATCCAGCAAAAACCAACTGGCATCATCCGACCGTCCGTGCCAACGCCGCCGTCGGTCACTCTTGGTCTTCAATCGATCCAGTAAATCGATCAACGGCTGACGCTGGTCACGCGGCTTCGACGCATATTCCACAACAGACTTCTGAAGATCTTCTTCAGCAGCGACAGCTTCCAGTTCCGTCAGCCGATCATTCAATTCCCGTTCAATGCTTTCCGCGAGCAAACTGGCGGACAGCACGTCACTTTCCATCGCGCGGCGGGTCAGGTTCAGATTCGCCGTTTTGACGGCGTCGTTCATGGCGTCCAGGGCGAGTGGCGCGATGCCACACAACAGCAGCAGCGGCAATATCAGGCCAAGTAAAATCAACGGACGCCGGGCCCGGAATCGCTCTCGCGCGACGAGGCGATCGAGAACCGCCTGAGCATTTGTCAGACGTCGCGAAACATCAGGACTCAGACAGCGATCGACAATTTCGGCCAGTTGGGGATCGACACCAGACACTTTGCGATGCTCAGACGGCTTGGGCCCCTGACGAACGATCTGGCGATACAGGTTCAAACGATCGTTCAGCGTTCGAGCAGAGTTCAGTCTGCGATCATTTTCGTCCGTCCGAAACGGTGGAGCCCCCGTCAACATGTGATAGATCAGAGCTCCTAATGCATAGACGTCCCAGCGGGCATCCGGGACGGCCCGCAGGTCTGCCTGCTCGGGAGCCATATAGTACAAGGTGCCGAGTGCATGGCTGTGTTCGTCAGCAAGTCGCGATTGCCCGAAGTCGCACAACCTCGGTTCGAAATCCTGATCGAGAAGGATATTCGCGGGCTTCAGATCGCAGTGCAGAATTCCGCTGCCGTGGGCGTGAACAAGTGCCTGGCAGATTCGGGTTGCAATACGAATCGCATCGCTGGTGGCGAGTGGCCCGTTTCCCAATCGCGACGCCAGTGAGCCATTTTCCAGATATTCCATCACGTAATAGGGGGGATCATGGTCCCAGCCGACAGCCAGCAGTCCCACGATACTGCGCGACGTGTACAGCACGGCCAGTTTTTCGACTTCGCGTCCCAGCAATGACCAGTCGACACCGCGCCGATGGGTGTAAAACTTGATGGCGACGTGCTTCCCCGTGTTTTGTTCGCGAGCCAGCCAGACAGATCCGTACTTTCCTTCGCCGATCGGCTTGAGAATCCGGTAGCCCGGTACAGCAGCAGGGGGAGCCCCGGCGAGCGCACTCTGTTCCCGCGCCTGCTCCAGTGACTCGACATCCTGGGTCAACGTATCGTCGATCCGCCCTTTCTCAGGCTCAACTCCCGATGCTTCGCGCGCGCCATGCACAGCCGTCGATTCCTCCCGGACGTCTCTCTACGATGAACAGTTCCCATCGTACTCTACGCGAGACGCTCAAGGGTGTCGACCGTTCGTGTCATTCGGTCATTCACACCAACCCCGGAATCGGGTCTGCATTGGCCGCGGCGATCAGTTCGCGCGGCAGACTGGGGCTCAGGCGGATTTCGCTCGGGTCGGTCAATGTCTGCAACATACTTGCCACCAGATTCTTGATCCGGATCGGATCCGTCGCTGGTTCCCCCGCATCACGACTCGACTGGCCGATCACATGCCCGGGGCGAACTCCTCCCCCTGACAGCAGTAGCGGAGTCAGGTTCCCCCAATGGTCACGACCGCCGCTTTTGTTGACGCGAGGTGTCCGGCCCATTTCTCCCGTCGCCACAAGCATGATCTTGTCACTGAGACCTCGTGCGGCGGTGTCGTCCAGGAATGCGGAGACTGCGTGGTCGAGTGGCGGACCCATGTACCGCATCCCCTCTTCGACGGTCGCGTTGTTCACATCGGCGTGCATGTCCCAGACGAAACTCGTTGTGACGGTCACAAACCCGCAACCCGCTTCGCACAGACGCCGAGCCAGCAGCAACAGCTTGCCGAGAGCCTTGGCGTTGTCCACGTAGTGGTTGTAATTGTTCCACTTTTTATTGATCTGATCCGGGCGGACCAGCGGCGCAGTATCATACCGGGCGATGGTGGCAGGATCCTCTTTGGAGAGATCAAACGCCCCGGCAACGCCGCCGAGGAGCGTGCTGAACGCCTGCTCACGCAGCGGATCGACGCTTTCAAACCGTCCCTGTACATCCAGTCGGAACCGCTGACGGTCCAGTTCCGAAAGCAGCGTGCGACGATCACCGAGGCGATCGACAGGTACCCGCAATTCCAGGTTCTTCTGCTGGTCCCCACCCGCTCCCGGAACGAATGGGGCAAATCCAGCCCCCATCGAGCCGACAGATTCAAATTTTCCAAACGACGTAATCGCCGGACCGGTTGTTGAGTCCACCGATTGCGGAAACAAAATCGCATTGGTGGGCATACCGGAATCGGGACGATTCGCTCCGGCAACACGAGCGTACAGAGCCCCAATGTTCGCGCCGGCCGTTTCTTTGCAGACAACAGGCTTGATATCGTGATTTCCATCGCCGCTCATGTAGGAACGGACGATGCTCAAGCGGGCGGCTCGCTGGGCCAGGAGCGGAAACGAGCTTCCAAAAGTGATTCCCGGGATGGCGGTCTGAATTTCACCGGTGACGCTGTGAACGCCCAGCGGTGCCGTCATCTTTGGATCAAATGTTTCGATCTGACTGGGACCACCGTGAAGAAACAGCAGGATCACCGATTTATTGGTGATCGGCAGTCCACGCGTCGCCGCCAGGCTATGGCTGGCAAACTGATTGACTGCACCCAGTGCACCAGCACCGAAAGCCCCCACGCGCAGCATTTCACGGCGGTGATAACGTCGATTGGAATCGAGGATCGTGAGCATTCGATGAATTCCTGATCACGTTGACAAATCGGCCTGCGTTCGATCAAACTATGATCTTATCGACAACATTGGATGCGTGCAATCACATCTCTCATCTCTGTTTTTTCCACACGAGACGTGTTTTCCGGAATACTGGGAACGAGTGGCCTGTCAAATCGAACCTTTGACGGGCTGACGTCACTTCGCCTTTTCCTCAGAGGAAAGCGACCGCAAAGAGCACGATTGAGATGATGATAATTGCGATCAATTCACTGAATCGCATTGGCTTGCGCCGAGGCCAAAGAATCAGATAGCCAGCCGTAAGGGTCACTGGAATCGTTAGCACTGCATAATGTACTGACCACGCCTGACTTTCGTGAACGTTGCCTCGAGTTGTCAGTCGCCACATGTATCGTATTGAACCGTCACTTGAACGGTAGAAACCCGTCCTTGAGTGCTTGTCGCCAGCAGCGCGGTACGTGACGTATTCGTCGATCAGAACCAAGCTTCGCATCCAGCCCATCAGCATCACGCAAGCCAAAGCCAGCAGAGCACATCCCTCGCTTCTTGCTTTCAAATACATACATTTCTTGTTCCGCTGCCACAAAACGAACGCACTCTCGTTGATCGCCGGGGTCGTTCAGTTTCAATCCCAATCAGGCTTTCGCCGCTACGATCAGCAGTCTTATCAGCGACCATTACTCAGTCGCAAGGCTAGCCTTTACGGCGTAAAACCGCTTGCCATGAGGGTGATATCCTTGCAACTACCCATCATTCAGGGTTCGCGATATTCTGGATTTGTCCCGCTATCGCAGTCGGTTTGTCATTGTCTGAATCAGAAATGGGAGACTTCGGTGTCTCGTACTTGCTTCTTCGCTTTGATTGTTGTGAACCTCGTGGGTGGCTCTTTCTGCCGGGGGGCTGAAGGCCTGACCGGGGAACAGATCTACACGCAACTCTGCGCATCGTGTCACGGGGCCAGTGGCGAAGGGGACAACAAGCATTACCCTCAGCCATTGACGGGCGATCGATCCGTTCTCGAACTTGCTGAATACATCGACAAGACGATGCCCGAGAAGGCACCCGAGAAATGTGTCGGGGAAGATGCGCGGCGGGTGGCCGAGTATATCCACGGCGAGTTCTATTCTCCGATTGCTCAGGCGAGGATCAAGCCGCCACGGATCGAATTGTCCCGGATGACCGTTCGCCAATACCGCCATTCCATTGCCGACCTGATCGGAAGCTTTCGCGGCAACCAACCGTGGTCAACTGCTCGCGGTTTGCGAGCTGAATACTTCAAGAATCGCCGCCATCAGAAAGCAGACCGTGTCATTGAGCGGATTGATCCCGTCGTCAGCTTTGACTTCGGCGAGGGAGTGCCGGACCCTCAGATTAAGCCCGAAGAATTTGCGATCAAGTGGGAAGGGGCACTGCTGGCTCCGGAAACCGGGGAATATGAATTCATTCTGCTGACCGAGAATGGAGCTCGCCTGTGGATTAACGGCAATCGTCGACCATTGATCGATGCTGGAGTCAAATCGGGAAAGAATGTCTCTGAGCGACGTGAGTCCATCTTCCTGCTGGCGGGCCGCGCCTATCCACTGCGTCTGGAGATGTTCAAATCGAAAGAGGCGAAAGAGAAGCGAGCCTCGATCATTCTGAAATGGAAACTGCCACACCGGATCGATGAAACGATTCCGGAGCGTTTTCTGCTCCCCGACCGCGTTCCAGAAACATTGATCGTTCAAACACCGTTCCCTCCGGACGACCGGAGCATGGGGTATGAGCGGGGAACCTCGGTTTCGAAAGCGTGGGAACAGGCCGCAACGGATGGTGCCGTGGAGGTTGCCGCGGCGATTGACGAACAGTTGGCAGATCTCACTGGTGCCAAACGGGATGCGGGAGACCGCAATGTGAAGTATCAAGCTTTCTGCGAACGATTTGCCGAACGGGCCTTTCGTCGACCACTCACCGATGAACAAAAACAACTGTTTCTTCAGCGGCAGTTTGACGAAGCGTCGTCGCCCGAATTGGCCGTTCAGCGAGTCATTCTGCTGGTCCTGCAGTCCCCTCGATTCCTGTTTCCTGAATTGGGAACGGCGGGATCGACAGATCATCAGATTGCCACGCGACTGTCATTGGCACTCTGGGATTCGCTTCCCGATGACCGACTGCGAAATCTCGTGGCTGGTGGTCAATTGAAAACCGCTGACCAGGTTCGTTCGGAGGCAAGTCGAATGGTTGCCGATCCGCGAGCACGTACAAAGCTGCGCGAGTTCCTGTTGCAATGGTTGAAGGTCGATCACTTCACCGACATCTCCAAGGACTCGCACCTGTACGCGGATTTTAAGCCTGCGATCGCTGCAGATCTGCGAACGTCTCTGGACCTGTTTCTCGACGAAATCATCGAAAGCCCCAATGCTGACTACCGACAATTACTGCAGTCCGACTCACTCTATCTGAATGGATCACTGGCAGCTTTTTTTGGGATCGATCTGCCCGCCGACGCGCTGTCACCCGGTGAACCTGGTTTTCAAAAGATCACGCCACGCCCAAGGGAACGTGCGGGTGTTCTGACCCATCCCTACCTGATGGCTGGTTTTTCATACACCGCGACCAGTTCACCGATTCATCGTGGCGTGTTTCTGGCGCGAAGTGTTCTCGGCCGAACATTGCGTCCACCGCCGGAGGCGGTCGCTCCGCTGGCCCCTGATCTGCATGCGAGTCTGACAACGCGTGAACGAGTCATCCTGCAGACAAAACCGGAGTCGTGTCAGTCGTGTCACGCCATGATCAATCCGCTCGGTTTTACTCTTGAGCACTTTGATGCAGTGGGACGCTTTCGTGACGTTGAGCAAGGTAAGCCGATTGATGCAACTGGAACGTATGTCACGCGAACCGGTCAACGGAAGTCGTTTGAAAACCTGCGTCAACTGGCCGATTTCCTGGCCGATTCCGATGAAACGCACGGGGCATTTGTCGACCAGTTGTTTCACAATCTGATCAAGCAGCCTATCCGGGCTCATGGCTTACAAACGCCGGATGAATTACGGAACTCGTTCACCAGCAGCCAGCTCAATATTCGCCAATTGATGGTTGAGATTGCGATTCGCGCCGCACAGGCGAGCCCGCTGGATGGTCCAGGCGCTGACAAGTAAGGACGTCGACAAGTAAGGACGTCCAAAATCAGAAAACGCCGGTTGGTCGGGACAGCCGGCGTCTTGATTGAGAAATGTATGGGGACTGTGTCAGCAAACGCCAGCGGCGTCAGCAAACTCCAGTTCGTCGGGAACGGTTAGTAGCGTCCGCCACCGCCGCCACCATATCCTGGATTTGCCCAAGAAAAGTGGGCGCGAGGAGAGTGATTAGACGGCCTGCTCGAA
>JBAWWJ010000277.1:0-8951 GCA_037146815.1 Planctomycetota bacterium | reverse complement strand
AACCTGTTACCTATGTCCCCGAACACCTGTTACCCTTGTGCCCGGTCTAAAGAGCATTAAGCTGGGTGCGCAGCACAAGAAACTTCCAGCCGAACGTCAATAAAGCAGTCGCGTTGAGCATTGTCCAACATCATCCCAACTTGTTGAATGCCGGAGAAAAAATCGTGAGGTGTGAGATAGTCGCCTGATGGCGGCGCCGGTTGTTTCAAACGACTTATCATCTTGATCGCGAAGCGTCTGGGTGGCGGGGTCTGACCAACGGGAAGGCCCCGAAACGGAGGGCACGCTCAAACTTTCAGGGCCATCCGCTTCGCTCCTGACCCTGCCACCCCGCCGAATAAATTCACAGCCTATCCGCGAACCAACGCTTCCTGGTTGACAGACATCTGAGGACGAGGCGATTACTTGAGTTGCCATAAGAAAATGCGGCGTTGGTTCGCGGAGCGAACCACGACTATCGGACTCGGCATTGCGAACTGTGGGGCTGAATTGCGATGATCATGGGCGACAAGTGAAATGTGTGGCACGCCATGAGGCCTTGCGAAGGGCGTGGACGTCAACGCAATCAAGCCGAGACCTTTGACCACGCCCATCGAAGACTCTGGCCGTACCACTCATCCGTTTGCAAATCATTGGCACAAGCCCCAGTACGCAATCCGAGTCATCTGAAAATTCCATGAGCAAGAAATCGAGTGGCGGCCATCATTACATCTGGCCGCTGATTATGTGCCTGTGTGGCGTGGATTACTTCAGTACGCTTGGCTATCAGCCAAGCATCGCGTTCGAAGGGGCAGGACTTCTTTCACCTGTCGCGACCTTCATCCTCGTTCTGGTGACGCTGTTTGGTGCACTTCCCGTTTATCACTTTGTCGCAGGAAGAACTCCTGACGGTGTCGGTTCCGTCGGAATGATTGAACAGTTATTCCGAGGCTGGATCGGAAAGATCGTCGTTCTGATACTTGTTGGTTTCGCCGCCACCGATTTCGTCGTGACAAAAACTCTTTCAGCCGCCGACGCCGCTGCTCACCTGATCGGCAATCCGCTGTATGTCCAATATTCTCCCAGTTGGATGCAGGGGCAGATTGTTGTGACGATGTTCCTGCTCGTCCTGCTCGCGGGACTCTTTCTGAAGGGATATGACGAAGTCGTTGGCGTCGCCACCGTGCTGGTCATCACCTATTTGTCGTTGAGTTTCGTAGTGATCGGTGCCGGGTTATTTCAGCTCTGGGCCAAACCTGAGTTACTGCAGCAATGGTCTCAGGCCGTCATGGCGGGCCAATACCACATCACCGATTCGCCGATCAGCGGGACGGGAATCTGGGTGGCGATCGGTTTGTCAGCCTTGATATTCCCCAAGCTGGCCCTGGGGATGTCAGGATTCGAAACGGGCGTCCTGCACATCCATCTTGTCAAAGGAACCGACGAAGACCCCTCGAACGAACATAAACGGATTGTCAATACGCGTAAGCTCTTGATCTCGGCGGCCCTGATCATGTCGGTCTTCCTGCTCGGTTCCGCATTTGTCACCGGGACCGGCACATTGATCCCCGTTCACGAATTCCATGTGGAAAAGGACGAGGCGGGACACGTCGTCGTAGATGACGCCAGCCGCGAGCATAAAGGGCGAGCGGTCGACCGAGCACTGGCATATCTGGCTCACGGGGAAAGCCCGGTGCCTCTCTGCCCGTTTTTCGGTCCGATCTTCGGCACGATTTACGATATCAGCACGATTCTGATTCTGTGGTTTGCAGGTGCTTCGGCGATGGCCGGACTGCTCAACATGGTTCCAAACTATCTGCCGCGTTACGGGATGGCCCCGGAATGGGCGGCCGCCTATCGCCCGCTGGTCCTTGTCTTTCTGGCGATCAACCTGACGGTCACACTGATCTTCAAGGCCGATGTCGCAGCACAGGGGGGAGCCTATGCCACGGGCGTGCTGGTTCTGATGACCAGTGCCTGTGTCGGGTCGCTGGTCCATGTCTGGCGTGATGGCCGACGAACCCTTGGCGATCGAGCACGAATGATCTATTTCGGACTGGTCACTGTCGTATTCGTCTATACGACGGCCGCCAACATCTGGGAGCGTCCCGACGGAGTAAAGATCGCCAGTTTCTTTATTGTCGGAACTCTCGTGATCGCGGGGATCTCGCGCTATCGTCGAGCGTTTGAATTCCGCTTCGACGGATTTCACTTCGAGGATCAAGCTGACGAGATGCTGTGGCTCGATATGGTGGAATCAGGAATCCCAATCCTGGTCCCGCATCGCCCGAGCAATCGTTCGGTCTCTGAAAAAGCCGATGAAATCCGCGTGAATCACCGTGTCCCCAAAGACGTTCCAATCGTATTCGTAGAAGTCGAACGAGGTGACACGTCTGAATTCCTCAATCGCCCGACAGTCCACATCATGCAGGAGCAGGATCTGTTGCTCATTCGCGTGACAAATGCAACATCGATCGCTCACACGATCGCAGTCATCGCGAGAGAGTTAAGCCGCAATTGCCCCAACCGAACCGAAGTCCTCTTCGGCTGGTCCGAGGGACGCCCTCTCGACCTCGCCATCGGCTTCGTCCTGTTTGGCGAAGGAAACGTCCCCACCATGGTCCGAGAACTGCTACGCGACACCGAACACAACCGCCCCAGAGTCGCCGTGGCGGAGTAGTCTGAGCAGTTCGGACGCCGGAAAACAAGATCAAAGGCCCCCGCCGCGTTTGTCTCGATCATAAACACGCCTGTACATTAGTCGCTCCAAACTCGCAAACGGCTTTCTTCAAGCAGGAGCGTGAAGGCTACTTTGACGAGACGACTCTGGCTTGTACGCGGATCCTTGGTCAGCAAATAGCAGTCGTTCTCCGGAATCAGATGCAATCGCTCACGTGTTTCACAGGCTTCAAGAAGTCAAGGAGACCAGCGGGCAACGGGCCGGGCGTCAAGATAAATCACGGGGTCCGTTTGTAGAACGGCAATGCCACAATTGCCGCGGCTTCTCGTTTTCCCCGGATATCGACGTCAATCGGGGTTCCGGGGGCCGCATGGCTCTTGTTGACGTAGGCCATTGCGATCGATTGCTCCAGCGTTGGCGAAAAAGTGCCGGAGGTGACTTCTCCGATTCGTGTTTCTCCCGCGTACACTTCGCTGTGTTCGCGGGCGATCCGGCGAGACGTGAGTTTCAGGCCGACTCGAATGTTTTCCCCCGGGTTGGCTTTGATCACGGCCAAGGCGGACTGGCCGATGAAGTTGGGCTTTTCGAGTTTTACCGCAAAGCTCAGGCCGGCAGTCAAAGGGTCGACGTTTTCGTTCAGTTCGTGGCCATACAGAGGCATCGCCGCTTCCAATCGCAGGGTGTCTCGGCAGCCCAGGCCACAGGCTTGAATTCCTTCGGCCTGGCCTGCTGCTAACAGCTTCTCCCACAGCGTCGTGCTCAATTGCTCCAGCGATTGGGTCGGGCCTGCCGAGACTGTGATCTCGAAGCCATCTTCGCCGGTATAGCCTGTGCGGCTGATATAGGCTTCGATCCCGGCCACGGTGGCGGCGCAGCCGGAATAATATTTGAGGGAGCCGATCGGGATCGTCGACGTTGTGAGACTCGACAGAATCCCCAGAGCCTTGGGCCCCTGAATTGCGATCATGGCGCTGGTACTGGTCTGATCTTCGAATTCAAAGTCGACAGCGTGGTCGGCGGGGTTCAGGCTGGCGGCATGCTGATTGATCCAGGCGACAATCTTGTTGCGGTTGCTGGCATTGACGACCAGACCGAAATTCATCGCATCGAGTTTATAGACGAGGATATCGTCGAGAACTCCGCCGTTCTCCTGGCAGACCAGGCCATAGCGGATCTGGCCATCGACCAGAGTGTCGACTCGACAAGTCAGCAGGTTGCTGAGGAACGGTTCGGCATCGAGGCCGCTGAAGGACAACCGGCCCATGTGCGAAATGTCAAACAGCCCTGCCCCTTTTCGGACGGCGTGGTGCTCGTCGACGATGGAGGTGTACTGAACCGGCATTTCCCATCCACCAAACTCGACGATACGGCCGTTGTGGGAAGCGTGCCAGGCGTAGAGCGGTGTACGGAGCAAAGGGGCGTCGGTTGTCATATTGGAGCCTGTTGGACTTTTGCCCCCTTCGGGCTTGCCGCGATGAAGGGGACGGGTCGATTTTGATTGACGGATGCGTACGTCAGTCTTTGACAAGACTGCGATTGATTTCACCCGAGATGGTACGACCGTTGGACCATTTTTTCTATTGGTCGCATGACGTCGATGGTTTGGAATCTGGCGAAGCGCTTCTCGGGATCATCGGATCGTTGCAGAGGTGATCGGGAATGTCGACGCGGGGTGGCCCAGCGTGCTTCAAGCTGGGTGCGCAGCACAAGAAACCTCAAGCCGAGCGCCGATGCACGAATCCCGACGTTGTTCGGCGCGGGTCTCCCGACCCCGACGAAACCGACGACCGAAGGTCTCCTCTTCAATTCAAGCAAGACCGTTCGTGAAACGATGTGGGGCAGAACAATGAAGAATCGGTCAGCTTTCAGCGGGACTCGCGAGCTGATTCGCGTGGGGTGCCCATGATGTCATCTCCGAAGAGGGGCTCACGCAGAGACGCGAAGGGAGGAAGAGGTTGGGGAAAGGCGATAATGGAATTCTTGAAACATTTGCGTCTTGGCGTCTTGAGCAAAGCGGGCGTGAGGTCGTCTTCTCTTTCGCTTGAATGAATGCTCGCGCGTTCGGCGCGGGTCTCCCGACCCCGCCGAAACCGACGACCGAAGGTCTCCTCTTCTCGTCTTTTTTCTTGACGACCTGGCAGGCGTACGTGCGATGAACATCAGGCGCCCAATTGCAGACGGCTATCTTCACGCAGGAGCGTGAAGGCTACTTTCGTCAATCCGTAGAGAACAGAGCCGCCTTGACGTATTCCCGGTTCATCTGGGCAATGTTGGTGAGCTTGATGCCAGCAGGGCAGGCGGCTTCGCATTCACCGGTGTTCGTGCAGTTACCAAACTGCTCTGCATCCATGGTGGCCACCATGCTGAGAACTCGCTTGGCCCGTTCGGTCTGCCCCTGGGGCAGATTGGCCAGGTGAGTCACCTTGGCTGATGTGAAAAGCATGGCCGAGGCATTCTTACAAGAAGCGACGCAGGCTCCGCAACCGATGCAGGCGGCCGCTGCCATGGCGTCCTTTTGCATGTGGCCGGGAACTGGAATCGCGTTGGCATCGGGTGCTCCACCCGTGTTGACCGAGACGTACCCACCCGACTGGATGATGCGGTCAAAGGCAGAACGGTCGACTACCAGATCGCGGACGATCGGGAACGCCTTGGCACGCCACGGCTCGATCAGGATCGTATCGCCGTTATTGAACCGTCGCATGTGCAACTGGCAGGTGGTCGTGGCACTGTCAGGGCCGTGGGCCTGACCGTTGATCATGACGCCGCACGTTCCACAGATCCCTTCGCGACAGTCGTGATCGAACGCGACGGGTTCTTCACCCTTGGCGATCAATTGCTCGTTCAAAACGTCGAGCATTTCCAGGAACGACATGTCGGGCGAGATCCCGGGCAGCGTGTAGGTCTTCAGCGAACCCGGCTTGTCCGGTCCCGCCTGCCGCCAGATCTTGAGGGTCAGATTCAAATCTTTGGGGGATGTATGGTTCATGGGAATCGCAGACTGAAGTATGTGACGGAATCGCTGTCTGGTTGGGTTCGTATCCGTGCGTCGGCAAGGTTACTTGTAGCTTCGTGTCCCCAGCGGGCAGTCCTTAAATTCGAGCGGTTCTTTGTGCAGGACCGACTCCTTGTCGACCCCCTGGAATTCCCAGGCGGCGGCATAGCAGAAGTCTTTGTCGTTACGATCGCATTCGCCTTCGTCGGTCTGATGTTCTTCGCGGAAGTGTCCGCCACAGGATTCGTCGCGATGCAAAGCGTCACTGGCGAGCAGTTCAGAAAACTCGAGGAAGTCTGCCACTCGACCCGCATGTTCCAGATTCTGGTTAAAGGCTTCGCCGCTCCCCAGCACCTTCACATCGCTCCAGAATTCGGAACGCAACTGGCGAATCAATTCGATCGCGCGGAGCAATCCCTTTTCGTTGCGAGCCATCCCGACGTAATCCCACATGATCTTGCCCAGCGCCCGATGGAAGTGTTCGGCACTGTGCTTGCCATTGACCTTCAGGATTTTTTCAATCCGAGACTTGGCAGAATGCAGAGCTTCGCCAAATTCGGGCGAGTCCGTCGAGATGCTCTTCAGCTTCTTCGTAGCAATGTGATCGCCAACCGTGTACGGGATGACGAAGTAGCCATCGGCCAACCCCTGCATCAGGGCACTGGCTCCCAACCGGTTGGCTCCATGGTCCGAGAAGTTCGCTTCACCCAGGACATACAGACCGGGCAGATTGCTTTGCAGGTTGTAGTCGACCCACAGTCCCCCCATCGTGTAGTGGATGGCGGGATAGATGCGCATCGGGACTTTATAGGGATTCTCGGCAGTGATCCGTTCGTACATGTGGAACAGGTTGCCGTACTTGCCCCGGATCACGTCCTCGCCATCGCGATTGATTGCTGCGGAGAAGTCGAGATAGACCGACATCTTACTCGGCCCGACGCCAAACCCTTCGTCGCAGCGTTCCTTGGCCGCTCGGGAAGAGACATCGCGTGGCGCCAGGTTACCGTACGACGGATAGCGACGCTCCAGATAGTAATCGCGTTCCGCTTCAGGGATCTGATCGGGTGACCGATTGTCGTCTTTACTCTTGGGAACCCAGACACGTCCATCGTTTCGCAGGCTTTCGCTCATCAGCGTCAGCTTCGACTGATGGCTGCCACTGACAGGAATGCAGGTCGGGTGAATCTGCGTGTAACAGGGATTGGCGAAATACGCCCCTCGCTTGTGACAGCGCCAGGCGGCGGTGACGTTACAGGTCTTGGCGTTTGTCGACAGGTAATACGCGTTTCCGTATCCGCCCGTGCAGAGGACGACTGCTTCCCCTGCGAAAGTTTCAAACTTGCCGGTGACGAGATCGCGTGTGACGATCCCTCGTGCAACGCCATCCACAACGACGACATCGAGCATTTCGCGGCGGGTGAACATCTTGATCCGACCGGCATTCACCTGTCGCATCATGGCCTGATAGGCCCCCAGCAGCAGTTGCTGTCCCGTCTGACCTGCACAGTAGAATGTGCGGGAGACCTGAGCCCCACCGAATGAACGATTGGCGAGTGATCCGCCGTATTCACGTGCGAACGGTACTCCCTGAGCAACGCACTGGTCGATGATCGAGGTGCTGCATTGAGCCAGACGGTAGACGTTGGATTCACGAGCTCGCCATTCGCCACCTTTGACGGTGTCGTAGAACAATCGCCAGACGGAATCACCGTCGTTGGGATAGTTCTTGGCGGCGTTGATCCCCCCTTGAGCGGCGATGCTGTGTGCACGACGCGGGGTGTCCTGGATGCAGAACGACAACACATTGTAGCCGAGTTCGGCGAGTGAAGCGGCGGCAGAGCCACCGGCCAAGCCCGTTCCGACCACGATGATCGTGTTCTTGCGTTTGTTATGGGGCGCGACGAGTTTCAGGTCGCGAATACGATTGTCCCAGCGCGTCGCAATGTCGCCCGTCGGGCATCGTCCATCGAGCACTGTGTCAGCGACAGTCACCATGTTGCAGAAATCCTCAGGCGAATGGCGAATGCAAAAATGAATTCAAAAACCGCGAATCAGTGACGCAGAAGGGCAGGAGCAATCACCGCGATGCTGGCAAACCCGACCCCGATCACGGCGGCAAAAATCCAACCAATCAACTTAATCATTGGCATGTACTTGGGATGGTTCAGCCCCAGTGACTGGAAAGCACTGGAAAACCCGTGTGACAAATGGACACCCAGCACGATCGCCCCGATTGTGTAAACCACACGGCTGATCGGATTGCTGAGCACCATCATGGTCGTGGCGTACGGATTCTGAAGGTCGTACTTGAGACCTCGCAGGTTGATCCCTTCCATCCCCAGTCGCAGGTCAACCAGATGCAGCAGAACAAAGCCAAGCACAACGGCACCGGAAGCAAACATCCAGGTATTCGCCCCGATGACTCGCCCGCGAACCTTGGGCTGCTTCATCGCGTACTCGTCATCGCGAGCCTTCGCGTTGCGGAAACCTGTCGCGAAAGCAAGGTAGATGTGCAGCAGGAACAGAATCAGCAGACCCGTTTCGGCGACGATCAGCAGTTCCCACTGTTCATGCAGCTTGTGAGCGTAGTCGTTAAACCACTTCTCACCCGCGAACAACAGCAGGTTTCCTGCGAGGTGTGCGGCGAGAAATCCACAGAGCAGCAGCCCCGTGATTCCCATCACGAACTTCTGGCCGATGGAGGAGGAAATAAATCGAAAGAACCAACGGAGCCCGACCAAATCAACCAGCCCGACTTTCGGTCGGGCACTTCCCGTTTCCATTATTCGAACTCCACGCAATCGAAGGTACCGTGTCTCAGGTGGGGAATTATAGGACATCGCCCCACAACTTCAATTCACGCGGGAACATTGTCGCATGCGTTGTTGCGTAGAGTCGAAGAAAGCCGATTTGAAATCTCAAATTTGAGATTTGAACGCGGCGGATTCCCAGAAATGCGAATTCCCTTGGGGGAAACCACGTTCTCCATGACGAGCAGATGAGCACCGTTGAATCAATTCCGGGGAATTCAAAACCTCAGTCCAGCCCTGGCCACCTTCGGCCCTGCGAGTCGGCAAATTCGATAAGCGCTGCTGTTGAGTGCCACGGCCCAAAGGGCAACGCTGTGAAGCATTTTGCAGGCTAAAATTGGGATTTCCATGAGTGGAGCGGCGACGGCGACGCCTATGTTCTCTACTGTTCGGAGTACTTGATATGACGAGATCTGGCATTGATCGCTGCTGTCAATGTATTCAACTCCAACGGAGTTGCGTCTTAAAGCCCAGGGTTGCTCACGAA
>JBAWWJ010000276.1:0-8955 GCA_037146815.1 Planctomycetota bacterium | reverse complement strand
GGGTAAGCATACTTCGCTTTTCCTCGCGCCCACTTTTCTTGGGCAAGTCCAAATCGCCGCCCCGGTCCGCAAGAAAAATGCCGATGGTGAGGAAGAAGGAACGGAAGCCCCCGTACTGCTCGCCGAAAGCTGGGATGGGATTGTCGACGTCACCGACTGGTGGATCAGTGAAAAGCTGGACGGAGTTCGCGCTTACTGGGATGGAACACAATTCCTGTCACGACTGGGAAACCTGTATGTCGCCCCACACTGGTTCACGGCCGGTCTCCCCAATGTTCCGCTGGACGGGGAACTCTGGCTGGAACGGAAGCAGTTCCAGAAAACAGTGAGTATTGTTCGCCGCAAAGATCAAAGTGAACACTGGCACCAGATTCGATTCGTCGTCTTCGATGCTCCTGGCCTCACAGAGCCCTTTGAGGCTCGCATTCAGTACTTGAACGATCTGGTCAAAGAGAACGGGCCCGAATTTGCTGTCGCACATGAGCAGCAACGGTGCCTGGGAATTGCTCACCTGAAAGACGAACTCCAGCGAGTCGAATCGCTCGGGGGCGAAGGATTGATGCTACGTCAACCGGCATCGCTGTATGTCGCAGGCCGATCGTCGTCATTGCTGAAGGTCAAGACTTTTCACGATGCTGAGGCACGTGTCGTCGGTCATCAACCGGGAGCGGGCCGCCATAAGGGAAGACTGGGGGCACTTCAAGTCGTTCTGCCCGATGGAACGGAGTTTTCGGTTGGGACGGGGTTTTCTGACTCCGAACGCGAAGCACCACCTGTGATCGGCAGCACAATTACGTTCCGTTACCAGGAACTCTCGGATGGGGGGGTCCCGCGATTCCCGTCGTACGTTGGTCTGCGGAAAGATGAGCCTGTTGTAGCAACCAACTCACCACAGGCCACGCCCCGGAAGAAAGCGGATACAGGGACAAAGGCTGCGGCCACCAGCCCAGCGCAGAAAGTCGTTGTTTCGACACCGTCAGGCCAAGCCGTTGGAAGCACGGTGCGGTACTTCGAATTTCATGACGATAAGTCTGACAAGTTCTGGGAGATCAGTGCCAACGATACTGACGTCACGGTGCGGTATGGTCGCATCGGTACTCAGGGGCAGACTCAAGTCAAATCGTTTCCGGATGCTGCCGCCGCTCAGAAGCACGCGACAAAACTGATCGAGGAAAAAACCGGCAAAGGATACGCCGAGAAGTCGGTGTGAGTCCGTCTTCGATCCTTAAGCCCCAGCGAGTTGATCTCGGTGGAAACGGGCTTTTGCACTACGCGGCGGGGCTTTGGTTGCGAATTGTAGAAGCCCAAACCGGACGCTAGCGCGTTCCGGCTGATGGGTGTACCGTGATCATTGTCGGGGCGTCTCGTTGCCGCACTCGCCATCGTCCGAAACGCTGCTCTTCGAGGCTTCGCTGATTTTCTTCGCGATCTACTAATAAATTAGATTGACTTCTGGTACCAAGCCGACAAACTTCTAATCAATTAGTAATTCGAGGGCGGGCCGCACGTTTTTCGCACGCGACAATTCCAGCGCCTGCCTGAACGGGAACTGGTCGGACTGAAAACCTCGTCTCACTCAATCTTTATCGTACTGACATCACTGACCGCGGACTCAAACACGTCGCGCAGCTTCCAAACCTGACGTGTCTGGATATTCGTTACACCCGGATCACGGCAGTCGGTTTGAAAGAATTGAGCAATCTCGACCGACTGACCAGTCTGTCGATCGCAGGGTCGCAGAATCGCGATGATCCCATGCCGACATTACAGAACATTGCCTTACTGAAAAATCTCACTCATTTAACCGTCTGGAACTTTGCGACGTCAGAATCGGCCATGAAGGAAATATCGTCGCTTCAGCACCTCAAGCATCTCGGCCTGCATGGCAATATCACAGACGCTGAACTACGCGAACTTACAAGCTCAACGAGCATACAGAACCTCGACATCAACAGTCGCCTCGTCACGGACGAGGGACTGCAATCGCTCGCAAACCTTCACACGCTGAATGAGTTGCATATGCGAAGTTCACGAGTCACATTGCACGGCAAAGTCAAACTTCAAGAGGCACTGCCGCAGTGTGATTTAGACGTCTTGGATCTCGATCAGTTCACCGACGTGCCAGACAAGATCCAAAACTGAAATCGCCGTCAGTGATCAAGGGCTTCACTGCCAAGCAGCACAATCTCTGGCAGAGCAAGGCTAAACGAATGCGGGAAGCGAAGGTTCAAAATCTTTCGTTCAGCACTACGTCGATCACGTCGCTCGGAGAAGACACAGGTTATTTCACGAGCGGCAAGTTGATGCATCGCGGCCAATATGAACAGTCTGACAAAATCAGAGCGATCAGTGACTGGAATTCCAAAGTCACGGTACGCTATGTCGCATCGGAACTCAGCGGCAGACTCAGATCAAACCAATTCCGGGTGCTGCCGCCGTTCATGAACACGCGGCGAAACTGATTCCAGAAAAGACGAGAAACGGTTACGAGAAACAACTGTCGCTGCGAATCACGTTTTCCGTTGATCCGTTGGATGATCATCAAGCGAAGAATGAAATGTCACTCGTGAAATGCTGGCAGGTGGATGCGTTTACCAATCGTCCGTTTGGAGGCAATCCGGCAGCAGTCTGCTGGCTGGAAACGGAAGCGGATTTACAGTGGATGCAATCCGTGGCCTCGGAAATGAACCTGTCAGAAACCGCGTTTGTCAGGCCATTGAACGACGGATTGGAATTGCGTTGGTTTACACCAACCGTCGAAGTCGATCTTTGCGGTCACGCCACGCTGGCGACGGCACATGCCCTCTGGTCTTCGAATCTCGTTCCGCAGGCACAACCACTGCGATTTCACACACGCAGCGGCCTTTTGACGTGTACACAGGATGGCGACTTCATCGAACTCGATTTTCCGGCGACTCCACCCGCAGAAGTACCGGTTCCAGCGGCCCTTTCTGCCGCACTGGGAGCAGTCCCGATTTACCTGGGAAAGAGTCGTTTCGACTATCTCGCGATCTTTGAATCGGCCGAAACCGTACAGTCGTTGAAGCCCGACTTCCGGAAGCTGGAACAGTTTCCGGTGCGCGGTGTCATTGTCTCGGCACCCGCTGCGGATCACTCGTACGATTTCGTATCCCGATTCTTTGCCCCGAATGTCGGCGTCGATGAAGATCCCGTCTGCGGATCAGCTCACTGCTGCCTGACTCCCTACTGGGCACAGCGACTCGGCAAAGACCATTTGATGGCGCATCAGATTTCGGCACGAGGCGGCGTACTTCGGTTAAAGCTCAAGGATGATCGAGTCATCCTCGGCGGTCAGGCCGTGACCGTCTGGCGGGGCGAACTCCTTTCACATGCCAGCTGCTGACAATGAATAAAAGGAGCGGGATTTCCTGAGGAAACCCCGCTCCTTGTTTGGTTCGCTACGGCCTGAGCCCGTCATTCAGGGAAACTATTGTGGTTTCGCGGGTGGATTCAATCGAACGAGAATCCAGTGCTCGGTCTGGCCACGCTTGTGAATCAAGACAGGAGCCTCATCCTGTGACAGGTTGCTGAGCCCCGCTTCAATCACGGAAAGATTATTATCTCCGACCGTCCAGGCGGCCCGTTGCGTTTTCAGATCCACAGATCCCTGGACCGGTTGAGTATGCTCGCTCAGTTCATCGGTGTAGTTGCCGCGCAGAATTCCCTGCTTGTTCATCGCCAGTTGCAGGATCAGTTGCGGATGCTGCTGCTCGTTACGGACCATGCCATAGATCCCCAGCGGCATCCATTCGTCAGCATTTGAAACCTCTGCTGTGGCACCGGTGGCGGCCAATGTCGCTGCCTGCTGACTGAACTCAGCAGCCGTCCCCAAGTGTTGACCACCAAGAGCAATATTCCCATCGACGCATGTCACGTTCGTCCCATAGTTGTAGACCACCGGAGTCGCCGAGACCCCACAGAACTTGGACGTCGTTGCCCAGGTGGCAGGTGCCCAGACCGCACCGGCATTCCAATTCGTGGGAGCCCACACTCCCGGATGTGCTGCATACCACTGTTGGTCATACAAGTGCGGATTGTTGTACGAGGATCGGACGGCAGCAGCCCCCACAGCGGCCCCTTCGGCTCCGGTCGCTTGCGGTGAATTATGATTCGCGACGGCAGCTCCGGCAGCCGCCCCTTCTTTGCCTGAGACTTGCGGCGAGTTACGGTTGGCTGCTGCAGCACCGGCGGCTGCTCCTTCCGCCCCCGTTGCCTTTGGAGCATTTCGGTTGCTGACGGCTGCACCAGCAGCGGCCCCTTCTTTGCCGGTCGCCGGTGAAGAATTGCGATTGGCCGCAGCAGCACCGGCCGCAGCTCCCTGTGCTCCCGTGGCATTGGAATTCGTCGGCTTACCCGGAATATTGTTGTTTGTCGCGTTTCCGGTATGACCGTTGTTCGGAGTCCCGGGCTTACCAACACTGTGAGTCGGTTGCGACCAGTTTCCGCCCGGTGTCGAATTGCCGTGTGGACTTTCGGTCTGCTTGCCCGGCTCTGACTTTCCCTTACCAGGCTCTGGCTTCTTCGTTTCGGAATGTGGTTCCGACTTTGGCTTGTTCGGCTCGGGCTTCTTTTCGCCGCCTCGGGGTGGAGCCCCGCAGACGAAAGTTCCCGACAGGCTCAGAACCAACGCAACAGAGGCAAAGCTAAACAGACGAGACATGTTTGTTCCAATCATCAGAGTCGAAATCAGAGTTCTGATATGAGCGGCTGCACATCAAAGATTTCAGCATGTGCGAACGGCAAACAGACAACACAACGTTCCTTATCACACCGGTACGAGGCGGCACTGTCAACCACGCGGCGCGAATCCTTTCACAATTCCGCGGAAGTCTCGTTGCGCCATTAAAAATTTCTTCCGTGATAATCAGGCTCCAAAGCCCGTAAGAATGGCGGTTCGGTCGCTGTAACATCGCCTAAATACACCTTGCTGCTGATTGCCGTGTTTCATTCGTAACAGGAAAGAAGTACCATCTGTAACAAGGTCTCTGCCGCGAATTGAATCCGGCTTGGCCCAGAAGAGCGGAACGAGTTCGGACGACGAGATAAGGAGCAAACTGGATTTACCAGTTGGCTCGTTCATCAGTAAGCCGACGTGCTGGAACACCCGAGGGTGTTCCAGCACGTCGGCTTTTTTCGTGCGCAATTGAATTCGTTGTCCGATCCGATTTACCGCCCTCGGGCTGATCAATCATCGATGGAGACACGAAATGACAGGGACCATAAGACAACGGCGATTCTATGTCGGTAGCATGCTCGGCCTGCTGGTCATACATCCAGGTGCCATCCTCGCTCAGGATGTGGTTAAGAATCCGGCAACGCCCGCAAAAATTTCTGCAGCAAGCATCACACAAGAAGACTTTCCAGCCGTAAAGGGACGCATGCAGGCGGAAAAACCTGCAATTCAGTTGCGGCACGATGACTTACTCAGAAAACGTTACGACCTGGGCGATTATCCAGTCGACGGCGTGACGATGTCTCGCAAGAAATCCGTCCAGGGACGAGTGCGCAGTCGGCTGTCCGATGGTTTGACGTGGGAGAAACTGGCCGTAATGTCCCCTGCAGAGATTCAAGCTAAGGATCTGTTCCCCGCCGGATTCCTGCCGTTGCCACACCCCAATCATCCTGAAGGAGGAATGCTTTTTCCCAAATTCCATATCGACGAGATTAAGAGGCAAGAAGGTCGGGACCTGACCAGATTCGACCTGGATTATGACCTTCCCGACCATCTGCTCCCCGCGTTCCCGCCCCCGATGTATCTGACGACACGCCCCGATCTCGGTGACGTGTCGCAGGGAAAACTGGTGACGATGGATAATTTCCACGAACTGTTCAGTGGGGTCTTGAATCCGAAACAACTGGAAGGGCTTCGTCTGCTGGTCGCACCTGTTATGCAACAACAGTTCAACCAGACGGATGATCGTCGATCGATCCGGCCAAGTCGTGGCGTGACCTGCTTTGACTGTCACGCGAATGGACACACGAATGGCTCGACGCATCTGGCTGGAGACGTCCGTCCTCAGGAATTCCGACACCGACTCGACACCCCGACGCTAAGAGGCGTCAACATTCAACGTCTCTTCGGATCACAACGGGCCTTGAAAAGTGTCGAAGATTTTACGGAATTCGAACAACGCGGCGCCTATTTCGACGGTGATCCAATTCTCGCTACGAAAAAAGGAGTCAATATCCTCGAACGTGGCAGTCAGGTTCACTTCATGGCCGAGTTTCAGGAACTATTGGACTTCCCGCCAGCTCCGAAGCTGAACGTGTTCGGAAAACTGGATCAGAAGCTTGCGAGCGAACAGGAGTTGCGAGGGGAGACATTGTTCTTTGGCAAGGCTCAATGCTCGACTTGCCATCCGGCTCCGTACTATACGGACAACCTCATGCACAACATGAAGACCGAGCGATTTTACAAATCGAGAACAGTCAATGGTCACACAATGATTGGCGATGGTTCGATCAAGACTTTTCCACTGCGCGGCATCAAGGACTCACCACCGTATCTGCATGATGGGCGTCTGCTCACACTCGACGACACCGTCGAGTTCTTCAACCTGATCCTCGAACTCAAGTTGACGGTGGACGAAAAATCAGACCTCGTCGCATTCCTGCGAGTCCTTTAATTCGCCCCGACCAGCGACAAACGCGACCCTCATATTCCATCTGTAACTCCCTTTTCCCTTTCTCACGGTCATTATTCATCGTGTTCGACGGGATGCTGAACGGAACCACGACGATGAGCACAATCACCACAACTGATAATACGCAGCTTTACTTCAAAGACTGGGGAAAGGGGCAACCCGTCGTC
This sequence comes from Planctomycetota bacterium, assembly GCA_037146815.1. GTDB lineage: Bacteria > Planctomycetota > Planctomycetia > Planctomycetales > Planctomycetaceae > Schlesneria. Next base: position 2,123 of record JBAWWJ010000276.1, on the reverse strand, counting down.
TTCAGCCATGGCTGGCCATTGACTGCGGATGCCTGGGACGATCAGATGGTCTATCTGGCGACCCACGGCTACCGCTGCATCGCCCCCGACCGCCGCGGACATGGCAGATCGAGTCAACCGTGGAACGGTAACGAGATGAACACCTATGCTGATGATCTCGCGTTGCTCATCAAGACTCTCGATCTCAAAGACGTAATCCATATCGGGCACTCCACCGGAGGTGGCGAAGTCGCGCGTTACATCGGCCGCCACGGTACGCAGCGCGTAGCCAGAGCGGTGTTGATCGGCGCAGTTACCCCACTGATGGTGCAGACACCCGCCAATCCAGGTGGACTGCCGATCGAAAAATTTGATGAAATCCGTGCTGCGGTCATGGCTGACCGTTCGCAATTTTTTCGGGATTTGAGCGAACCGTTTTACGGTGCCAATCGACCGGAGAGCAAAGTCTCACAAGGTCTGCGAGATTCATTCTGGATGCAGGGGATGCAGGCAGGCTTCAAATCCGTGATCGACTGCATCAAAGCGTTCTCAGAAACGGACTTCACTGACGATCTCAAGAGGTTTGATGTACCAACACTGATTCTTCATGGTGGCGACGATCAAATCGTTCCAATCGAAGCGTCGGCAATCCTTACGTCGAAATTGGTAAAGGGCTCGGTCCTGAAAGTCTATCCCGGAGCACCCCATGGTTTGTGCGCCACCCTGAAAGACGACATCAACAAGGATCTGCTCACATTCTTTCAGCAATAGCACGAATAACAGCCGTACAGACACACTCAAGAACGAGATCACACGTCATTGAACGTGGCCTCGCCAAATGCCGGAGCCTCTTCGCGAGAATCACAATAGAATCCGTTTGCTATTACGCCGCGACTTCGTACCATGAACAGCGTTGGACACACGCCAACACGTTGGAAAACTGAATAGAAAGCAACTCGGTCACGTCCGAGGGGCTGATTACGAAGTAGGCCGATGCGACGAAATACGTTGAGTATTCCGTCGCGTCGGCTTTTTTCATTTCCGTCTCATGACTCAAGTGACGCTAAAGGAAAATGATGATGTGTAAAAGCAGAGGTTTGAGCGACACCGCGTCCCTTCGGTTTCGAAATGTTGTATTGATCGCGTTGCTGGTAACCATTTCAGCACCGTCCCTGAATTGGGCTCAAACGCAGAAGAATTCCGATGCCAAGGGAGTGAGCCCCGACTCCGATAATGAATTGGATCGTGGTCGAATTGAAGTGTCAACTTCTGTGCTGCATTCGAAAGTTGTTTCCGAAAAGGGCGATCTCGTTGGGGAAATCTCAGATCTGTTGCTGGACTTGCAACACGCTCATATCTCGACGGTCGTGATTACTCGTCAACCTTTGGAATCTGGAAAAACGCAACGGATTGCTGTTCCGTGGGGGGTGTTGTCGAGAAATCGGGAAAACGGCATTCAAATACGATGCTCGGCAGAAAAGCTCGCTCGCGCTCCTGAACTCGATTCCAAGGACGACACCACACTGCTGACTCGGCACTGGGCATCGTCGGTCTACGATCATTTTGGAATTAAAGAACGGACGATCAAGGATGACAAACCAAAGTCTGACGTCGACTATCAGCTCGCTCGTGCAACCTCACTTGAAAATATCCGAGTGAGCAATTTAGGCGGAGCAGAACTCGGCCACCTCGCTGGGTTTGCCATCGCGAAGCGCGATGGGCTCATTGTGTTTGCAGCATTGAAAGTGACAGCCAAAGATAAAGGATTGCAGGGAATTCCGTTAAGTGCGTTCATCGTCAAACCGCCGAATAACCAATGGTTACTCGACATCTCGGAAGCAGCACTCACCGAACGGACGGGATTTCCAATCTCCACGTGGCCAGCGACGGTTGATCGCGGATGGTCAGAGTACGTACACGTGCTTTACGGTCGACCCGTTTTCGAAGGTGTCAGATCAGCACCAAATGCTGTCGCTGTCAAACCGTGAGGCATTCCGCGGCCCTCCGGTTCGGCATTCGCTTCTGAATTAACGTCGAGTGACATCAGAAGCTGTCGTTCCAGGTCGGAACTGCGGCGGATGACCCAGCATCACCCTGAGTTTACGGCACATTTTTTGTTGTCATAGGATTTTGGACACTGAATT
>JBAWWJ010000275.1:0-8988 GCA_037146815.1 Planctomycetota bacterium | reverse complement strand
AAGGCTAATGTCCTCGAAAACCTCATCCCCCCAAAAAGTCGGATGAACCGAAAAACAGTGGCCGAGGATGTGAATCGTCGACGAATTCGGCAGGAACTGCAGGTGGATTGATGATGGCTGGGGCCGTCGTCACATTACGATTGCCATTAAGGTCGCGACCGTCAACTTCCTTCGAGATTGGTGTCTCGGAAACGAAGTAAGGATCCGACTCGGCACCATCTATCCCGGTTCGCGATGGGTATTTGACAGGCAAGGGGCCGACTGGACTCAATGCAAAGTCCATCGAAACCGAAGCCGCGACGAAATCAGGCAACTTGCCAGTCGTCACGTAATAGCTGATTCCCACATTCAAACGTGCCGATGACGTGATCCAATACGACAGCCCCGCTTCGGGAACAATCGCAGCGATGCCGGTCGGGTAGTACCCCCAGCTCGGGTTCGTCCTGCGGTGACCGCTGCTGTCGTAATAGTAGCGATTGTATCTGCTTTGCTTTGAGAATCCGTTGACCTCCACCACTCCTGACATGCCGACATAAGGAGCCAGTCGCGTCGACGGATGCAGGCGGACTCCGACTTCACCTCCACCCATTCCCTGTCCGTCGCCGACCATTCCAATCAATCCGTATCGCACGGTCGACCACGGCGTCGGCATCTGGAATTTTCCAACGTCGATTCCACCGACAGACGCACCACTCGACGAACCGAGTCCTCCCCAATACGATCCATAGGTTTCCTCTTGGAAACTCGGGTCGAACAAATGCTGCCACGCGTTTGACGACTTTGCGATGATCGGTGTCTGGCAGGGCAGAATGCTTTTCTCGAGGGTGTGCGCACGAGTAGAAATTAAGGGCACCTGGCCTGACGATGACGCTGCCGACGTGTGCAAAATGAGCAGCGCGAGTATCACAGCACTTCGGTATGTCGGGCGAACATCTTCCATGGAGTGCATCCTCGTCACCATCGACACATTGAGCTATCATCTGCATCGTCGCAAGACATCGTGTCGTAGAACAGGAATTTGCCAGTTCACGTTCTTTTCAGTTCCCTGCCGCGGGATCTGTCCCAACCTTGCAGAATCGAAATCTCCTCGAACAAGATTCCAGACATGTTCAAACATTCATTGCACCTTGCTTTGGCAACAATTCTTGTTGTACTCCCCGCAGTCGCTGATGCTCAACTGAGAACGGACAAACGTCTTCAGGAGAAGGTGTCGATCGACGTCAAGGATAAACCGATGGATGAGTTTCTGCGTGAACTCGGTGAGAAATACAAGATCCCAGTCGAACTTGATCCGTCAATCCCGGATTTTGCCCCCGGTCCAATCACTTTGAGGGCGGATGGCATCACCCTTGGTTCTGTGATCCATCTGGCATGCGAATCACAGTTTCTCGTCGCGACGATGGAGAAGGGGCGGCTAGCTGTAATGTCGAAGGAGACCGACATGGTAAAGATGATCGTTCGCGATTACCCACTGGCACAACTCGGCGCAGGAATTGATCCGCAACTCTTGTCGGCCGGCCTGACTGAAATGACTTCGGGCCCCTGGAAAGATGTTGATGGCGAAGGGGGAGAAATTGCAGCGTTCAATCCGCAGACGTTCCGAATTCTTCAGTCGCTCGCGGTCCACGCAGAATTGCAAAATGTCTTCGATCAGATCACCGCAGCAACCGGACGTCCTCGCCCGCCGACTGTTCAGGAACGCAGTGAACAGGCGCTTCTCAAGAAGCTCAACACCCCTTCACAGTTTTCCGCAGAAGAAACCCCTTTGCCCGAGTTGTTCGAACAATTACTTCGAAAGAATGGTATTTCCTACTGGATCGATGCGACAGGTATCTCAGATGAGGGGATCGACCTGGCGAAACTGAACTCCAAGTTCGCGGCGTCGAAGAAGCTGTCAACGGCGGCACGACTGGACGCCATCGCAATGGAGCATCAACTTTCCTGGACTGTTGCGGATGAACTGGTTCAAATCACTTCGGTCGCCAAGGCGGACGATACGATGATCAACCGGTTGTATGATGTCCGGCGAGCGAATGTGCCCGCTGCCGCACTCGCAGAGCAAATGGTACGGAATAAAGAACTGGGAAAATGGATGATCGTTGACGAGGAAGGGGGAAGCATTCTGCCGCTGGGGACCGGGCTGCTGATCCGCCAGAACGCCAAAGCACATGCAAAGATTGCCAAGCTGCTCAATTGAGGCGTTTAAGAATGAATTCTCACGAATTCTGCTACGACTGTGCAGCTGTTCGGTTTCGGCCATACCGCGTTTTCAACGCTGACGTTCCCTAAAATCGTCACCCGTGTTGGGTGGCACTGGCGGCAGCCTTGGGCCGCCAGTGTCTGACGCATCTCGTCCGCTCGCGCCACCCGCAGATTCATCGATTCAAAAAACGTTCGGCATGAAAAACTCAGATCAGTTCACTGATCGGTCGGATTCCGGGATCGAGGACTGGCAGGCGACGGCCTGAGATATCGTTGATCGACGGATCTTCACCGAGTCCCACAGTATGGTACAGCGTGGCCAGCACCTGCTGATAATGCAGCGGACGGTCGAGCACATCGCTCCCCAACTTGTCCGTGGATCCCAGGATCTGGCCGACTTTCAAGCCGCCGCCGCATAGCAACGCGTGTCCGACACGTGGCCAGTGATCTCGGCCTGCATCCTTGTTGATTTTCGGCGTGCGTCCAAATTCGCCCCAGACGCACACCGTCACATCCTGATCCAGCCCGCGATCATAAATGTCGTTGACGAGTGCCGAGATTCCCTTGTCGAACAGCGGCAAGTGGTCTTTCAGGTACTTGAAATTGTTGCCGTGAGTATCCCAGAACCCATAGGCGACGGTGACGCAACGGACTCCCGATTCCACCAGTCGACGTGCGGCGAGCAACTGGTCATTCCACATGGGTGCGCCATCGCCGAGATGCTTTGACGATCCAACTCCGTAACGCTCACGAATGCGAGGATCTTCCTTCGTAACGTCCAGTGCATTCACCAGTCGACTGCTGGTCAGCACGTCAAAGGCTTTGCCGTATGTCGCGTCCATGTTGCGGACCGGGCTGGCATCGGCCTCGCGCCGAAAGCGATCCATCGAATCGAGCAGCTTGCGACGGTTATCCAGTTGCCCTGGTTCCACAAACCGCAACTTCATACTCGCCAGATCTTCTCCGTCGGCCTGAACGGATCGATGAGCTGGCCCGAGGACGCCTGATTTCGGGCTGTTGTACGGTTTGTGCTGCATTGTGGGAAAGAGATCGACGAACGCGGGGACCGCAGGATCGGACTGCCCGAGTTTGTGTGACAGGATCGAACCGAAGTTGGGCTTCCCTTCCCGATTGCTCTGGTCCATCGGGTAGCCGGTGACGTTCTGAAAACTGCTGTGTTCGTCACGCAGCCCGACGATCGACCGAACCACCGACATGCGGTGGACACATTGCGATGTCAGGGGAAGCAACTCTCCCACCTGGTATCCCGGCAGGCTGGTATCGATGCCATTGAATTCGCCCCGAATTTCCTTGGGGGCGTCCAGTTTCAGATCGAAGGTATCCTGATGTGCCAGTCCACCGCTGAGGTAGACCATGATGACGGACTTGTTCGAGGAACTTCCCCGATTCGCTTCTGCCTGCAGGATCTGCGGCATCGTCAGGCCACCGACCGCCAGAGAACCGATTTGCAGAAAGGATCGCCGGGGAATGCCATCGCAGCATCGAAACGGCATGCCAGTCAGGGATAACATCACGCGACTCCGGCAAAAAAACGGGCGGGGTGGGCGAGGAAGGCTATTCGGGTTGTCGGCAGAGGATTGTCGACAACTTCACGCAAACATCGAAATTCTGCAATGCGAACGCTGCAACGTCAACACTGATTATCGGTTGAGAACAAAAGTGAAGACCGCAGGTCTCGGGTGGTGCGAGAGACCTGCGGTCTTTTGATCACTGTTGAACGACGTCGCGAAGATTGGGGTGCAGTCAGGAGAGAAGCGATTTCTTCAACTTCATTTCAGGAGCATTTGCAAGTTGAAAATCATTCCGAGTATTCGCCACGGCCTTCGAAACCCTGGACGTCACAGGTGTTGTCGCAGTGATCGATGTTGTCGCGGAATTCGGTGCCGCTGGAATAGCCCTGGCAACCGAGGATTCCCTTGACGCAGTAGGTCTGATTCATCGCTCCAATCGCGGAGCCGACGTCTTCCAGTTCGTTGTTGACGTTCAGAGCGACTTCCGACAGGCCAACGATCATTCCGAGGACAGCGATCGTGGAGACCAAGACCAATTCAGCAGAGATGATGAAACCGGCTTCGTCGTTGATCAGAGTGGCGAAAACGTTCGACATGGTGTTGGTCCTTTCTGGGACTTGAATCAGGATTCGTTAGAGCGGCCTGCTGACCGTCTCGTGTTGTGTTGTTTGCGTGATTCGCAGGATGAACATGCTGTAAAGCAGATTGAATGCCAAATGGTTTTTTTGTTCAGTTTTTGTGACGTGCGTGAATGGACTTATTCTGTAACGTGTTCTTGGGTAAATCGTTGCGAATAATGAGAGGTGGCGTCGCGAGAATTGGCAGGTGGCTCCGATGAATGATGCCAAGATGCCACATTCAGTCGATTCAAAGCATAGGTTCGACGCTGAAACCTGTTGTTCAGAAACAGGTTCCACAGCGCACCCTCGGTCTGTACCTGGATGATGCGAAGACTCCACAGAATTCAGTGGAAGACCGCGCAGAGAGGTCCGCATGGCGAAAACACATGGATTTTCCGGTAATTTCAGCGATGCGGGACCGGCGCATTTCGGATGAGCCGTCGACCGCTGATGAACGCTGATGTAATTCAAAGGTAGATTTAGAAGGGTGGGAGATTTGAGGGAATGTGTTTTGTTTGGGCTGAATGCCCAAAATCACTTCACATGGTTTTGAGCCACATCAACTAATCATCTCCGAAATAGACCTGCAGCAGACAGTATCCTGCGAGCCAACGAAGCTGGGTTGCAGATTTCATGAAGAACGTCTTTCCATCTCCTGATGATCTTGATTTATCAGCGTTCATTAGCGTTTATCAGTGGTTCCCCCGCGCATTTCATCTCGGAATTGACGGACTCGCAGAAGGCCGACGCTTCCTTTCGGTCCTGCCTCGCCGTTGTGCCGATCAATTTGCGTTTGATCGCGATTCCAAAACGATCCGCCGTTACGTAGATTGAAATCGACTTTCTCGATCACCTATTCGGCGGGTGGAAAACCGGTGGAGTGTCGTCGAACAGGTGGACATCAAGAGTTGGATTCGTGTTTCAGGAGATTTCGCTGATGTCTGTTGCTCCTGCCCCGGACTTTGCCGCGACGCATCACCATTTTGCCTCCACATGTTTCAACCAGGTCTGGTCTCTGTTGGACAAGACGAATCGGACGCCGGACGAGAACCGGCAGATGGTTTTGCTGGCGTTTGCATCGCTTTATCACTGGACCCAGCGTCCAGAATGTGCCAATCAGCAACTTTCCGTTGGGTACTGGCAAATCTCACGAGTACATTCGGTCTTGAACCTGGCTGATGAGGCCTTGCGATATGCCGGCATTTGCAATTCCCTCAGTCAGGATCTGCCCCCGTTTTACCGGGGTTATGCCTTGGAAGCCGTGGCACGTGCCGCCGCGCTGTCCGGAAAAATTCCGCAGGCACGGCTTGCTTGCGGCGAGGCGACTGGATTGCTGGACGAAATCGCCGACGCTGATGAGCGTCACCTCCTGGCACAGGATCTGGCCTCGATCGCTTTGCCAGAGAACTAGACCTGCACATCCGACTGCAAAAATTGTCTCCTGCGTTTTCTTCCTCAACACCTGCCAACGAGGGCGACATCGCTGGACAGTCACGCTACAATCTTGGGACTCATCGTGGATGGCCCGGATGTGGGAGGCGTTTCTAACGTCCCTGCGGTCAATGATCCAGACGCGTCAAAAGCGTGCTGAACGACCCGCCAGACGCGTCCAATGACAATTTTTGGAACGATCATGTGGATTGTTCCGCTATCGGCTTCAGGAGGATATTTGGATATGGCAACGGCGACATTGCCCAAGGCAGGAACTGACAAGAAACTTCCCTACAAGGTCAAGGATATGTCCCTTGCCGAATGGGGCCGCAAAGAAATCGAGATCGCCGAGAACGAGATGCCTGGCCTGATGGCTCTCCGCACGAAATACGGCGCATCCAAGCCACTCAAAGGTGCCCGCATCGCTGGCTGCCTGCACATGACGATTCAGACGGCCGTTCTGATCGAAACACTGACCGCCCTGGGTGCCGAAGTTACCTGGAGCAGTTGCAATATTTTCTCCACGCAGGATCAGGCTGCTGCAGCCATCGCTGCGACCGGGGTTCCCGTCTATGCCTGGAAGGGGATGACCAACGAAGAATTCGACTGGTGCATCGAGCAGACCCTCTTCTTCCCAGACGGTCAGCCCTTGAACATGATTCTCGACGATGGTGGCGACCTGACTCAGATGGTCCACCAGAAGTTTCCGGAACTGCTTCCCGGAATCAAGGGAATCAGCGAAGAAACGACGACCGGTGTGCATCGCCTCGTCCAGATGCTCGAACGAGGGGAACTCAAGATTCCTTCGATCAACGTCAATGATTCGGTGACGAAGAGCAAATTCGACAACCTGTACGGTTGCCGTGAATCCCTCGCCGACGGTATCAAGCGAGCCACCGACGTCATGATCGCTGGCAAGGTTGTTGTGGTCGCAGGCTACGGCGACGTGGGCAAGGGATGTGCGATCTCGATGCAGCGCTACGGTGCTCGCGTGATCGTCACCGAAATCGATCCCATCTGCGCCTTGCAGGCTGCGATGGAAGGTTTTGAAGTCACCACGATGGAAGACGCGGCGTCCGAAGGGAACATCTTCGTGACGACGACCGGTTGCTGCGACATCATTCGCGGCGAGCATATCGCCAAGATGAAGAACGATGCGATCATCTGCAACATCGGCCACTTCGACATCGAAATCGACGTCGCCTGGATGGAAGCTCAGGTCACATCGGGCAAAGCCAAGAAGATCAACATCAAGCCGGCCGAAGTCGGTGCCGTCGACAAGTATACTTTCGCTGATACTGGTCGCAGCGTCTTGCTGCTGGCTCAGGGGCGCCTGGTCAATCTCGGCTGTGCCACTGGCCATCCGTCATTCGTGATGTCCAACAGCTTCACCAACCAGACGCTGGCACAACTGGCCCTATGGACCGAAACCGAAAAGTATCCTCTGGGTGTCCATCGCCTGCCCAAAGAGCTGGATGAAGAAGTCGCTCGCCTGCACCTGGGGACGATTGGCGTCAAGCTTTCCAAGCTGACTCAGAAGCAAGCCGATTATCTGCATCTGCCAGTGAACGGCCCCTTCAAGCCGGATCACTACCGCTACTAAATCTGGTTTCGCCGGATGGTTTTCATCGCAGGCCGGGTTTCGACTCTTGTCGAAACCCGGCCTGTTTTCTTGTCGAGATCCCACGTTCTGCCCCTCATTCTCCTGACAAATGTCCGGATTTGAAGAGGAGACCTTCGGTCAGCCGTTTCGGCGGGGTCGGGAGACCCGCGCCGATTGAGTCTGCGATTACATCCCGATCCAGTCACGGATGATGTCTCGCACTTCTTCTGTTTCCAGAGTCTCGTGAGCCAGCAGATGATCCGCCAATGCGGCGATGGCGGACCAGTTGGGCTCGGCATCCATGAAGCGATAGAGCTCACCGGTGGTTTGTTCGAGATATTCGAGTCGACGGCGATTGTCGGGGATCAGCACAGCAGCAAGTTCCCACGCGGCCTGCCAATCATGCGCCCACTCCGCGACAAGGCCGGGATGGAATGGGTCGCCCGTATAGAGCATCTCGGCAACAGGCCCGGCGAGTGAGACCTTGACGGCTCGCTCGTGAAATTCGCGATCGCTGAACTTCGAACGCTTCCAGTAAATCTGCGTGTCCCCAAATCGCTCAGGCCCGTCGTCGTTGTCGGGATCGATCGTGACCGACCTGACACGAGCCCCCAGTCGCATCGCCATGAAGGCATGTCCCGCTTCATGATAGGCGGTCGGTTCCATTTGCAGAATTCTCGTTCAATCCGGCGTGTGAGTGATCACGATCCGTACGATTGTAATCGGCCTGCAAATGCTATCAGAGAATTTGACAGAAGTATCACGCAGCACGAGGTGAGCGAAAGCACTCGAGAAAGGAAATACGGTCACGAAATGCCGGAAGGCAATCCGTTTCTTCCGCTGAGCTGACGGAAAAATCTTGGAGGCCGATGCTGATGGCAACAATCGGCACATTCTGCCGTTGCGCGGGCCTAACAGAAACCAAGCCAGCCATTCGCTTCCGTGTTTCGGGATCGTCGAATTCAACGCTGACAGAAGTTCCCAAGCCTCGACAGTGAGTAATAGACATGACTTCACAAGTACTTGCGACGTGCTGAAGTACGCGCCCAAGTACGGAGACACTCTGTATGGTGGCGTCCCGCGAATTGCCCATGAGTGACCTCCATGTCACCTTCAAAACCTTGTCAGGAAGAGCCCAGTGCTCAGAAAGACAATTCGGGAACTTAGTAAAAGTCGCTGATCACCGCAAGGCGGATATCAAAACATCAAGGTGATCACAGAATTTGTCGTATGCCGCATGAGAATTGGACAATTGGGCACCTTTTTCGGTGAGGAAACCTGTGACCCATTCAGATGTCGACTTAGTAAGTTCAGGGAGTAACCATTGTGATCGTTCGTCGTAAAGCCTCGCAATCCACCGCCGCAGGTAAAAGCAATCGCGATCATACTTTTCGATACGAGATCTCCAGAGCCAGTTAAGAGGCCGATCTGGTCCATCAGACGCAATGCTCTTCGCGCCCAACTCGCAGATCTCTCCATACGTGATCTTTCTCGTTCTGCCCGTATAGATATCATTATGTGAAATTGCGGTCTTCAATTCGCCAATTTGGGTTCATCCGACTTTTTGGGGGGATGGAATTGAAAACGCGGACAAGCTGAC
>JBAWWJ010000274.1:0-9043 GCA_037146815.1 Planctomycetota bacterium | reverse complement strand
GTGCGCGCCAATAATCGCTACAAATCCGCAACGGAACTCGCTTGTTTAAGGCCTAGTCGACGCATGATTCTCAAATGCCTGAAGACGCAGTCGAGTGTCGTGCATGTCTTTGAAAGCTCTGGCGAATCGCAATTCACGATGAACGAAGGCTTGGGTTGGGCCTTTTGCTCGCCAATCAAGGCCGAATCGAGCAAAGGCTGGTGCCTGTATGTCTCTGGCCAGGGAACGCCGTCCGGTGCACTCATTATCACCGAAGAAGATTTGTTGGGAGATCTTCGGTTTACGCAGCTTGTCGCCCAGTTCATCGGTTCGATCCGCCAGGTCCGAATGCTGCAAGAGCAGAAGACGCAATTGAGCAGCTTCTTCTCTCCTAAGGTGATTGAAGGATTGACATCCGGAAAATCCAAGGAAAGCCTCAGTCCCAGCGAACGGGAAATTTCGGTTCTGTTCTGCGACGTACGCGGATTCTCTAAGAAAGCGGAGTCTCTCCAGGGTGACCTGTTGACTCTGCTTCGAAGTGTCAGCGCCGCTCTGGGGGTGATGGCGGGCGGGATTGTCGAACGCGATGGGGCAATCGCAGACTTCCAGGGCGACGCCGCGCTTGGTTTCTGGGGATGGCCGGTCGAATTGGAAGATGGGGCCGTTCCTGCCTGCCGTTCCGCATTGGCGATCTTTCGCGCGTTCCGGCAGGGAGTCCTTCAAAACGACAGCCTGCTGTTTGGGTTTTCGATTGGAATGGGGATTGCCCACGGTCGGGCGCTGGCAGGCCAGATTGGCACGAACCAGCAGTCGAAGGTTGGCGTATTCGGCCCCGTCGTCAATCAGGGGTCTCGACTCGAGGGTTTGACCAAGCAGTTCGGCGTACCGATCTGTGTGGACGAAGCCACTGCGGAATTTGCCAAGCGGTTCCTGCCTCCCACGGAAGGGCGTCTGCGTCGCCTGGCCCGTGTGCGGCCCAAAGGAATGGATACTGCCATTACCGTCTTTGCGCTGTTACCACCGCTGGAAGAGATGCCGGAAATCACCCCCGAACTCATCTCCAGTCACGAATCCGCTGTCGACGCCGTCATCAGCGGAAACTGGCCCGCCGCACTGGAGTTCCTGCAGCAAATCCCCGATGACGACGGGCCGAAGAAATTCCTTCTGGATCACATGAGTGAGTTTGACAACACGTCACCCGCAGGCTGGGACGGAGCATTTTCGTTGGCCAGTAAGTAGGACTCTTCCGGAATGAGATGCGGCATCGGAGACTGCCCAAGCTTTGGTCTGCGGTCGGGTCGAAAAGAGCCGATCACAGTTGGGCAAACTCCTCGGCACGTTGATGTAGGCTTCCTCACTCTGCGTGAAGTTAGCTGAGCGCGAGGTCGCCGGGGTAGCATCCAGAAGCCACCGAACAGAGGTTAGCTGCCGGGGGCTTTCCCGAAGCGGGATGCGCCCCCGCCAACCGCCTGTTATTGGTCGTTGACAGAGATGTAATCTTCAGAAAGCACGCCGCCCATCGGTCTCGCGGAATGTTCGGCGTGACGGTCGAACTCGTCACGGGATTCAGCGCAGGACCATTGCCATGCGAACACAAACCCGTTAGCGCCAAGCTGCCAGACCAGATCACTCCCGTTGCCCGAATGCACTGAGCAGGTTCGAGAAATCGTCTGTCCATAGCGGCGTGTTTGGATTGGATTTGACGCTTTCCCAGCGACTGCGGTCCAGGCTGCCCTCTTCGGGAAACAGGTCCTGCTCGCGATGGGCCAGGATCAGCCATTGTGAGGTGTACTTACCCATTTTCTGTGACTCGCCGCTGGCGCGATCGTGACGCCCCCAAATGACCAATCCGGCGTCCTCTGCCAGTTTCGCGGCGATCGGCCACAAATCGAGATAGCGATTAGACACATGCAGCGTGATTACTCCATCGTTCTTGAGTTTTCGTTTGTAGAGGGCAAATGCCTGTCGAGTCATCAGGTGCATCGGAATCGAATCCGAACTGAACGCGTCCAGAATTAGCAGATCGATGCTGGAGTCTGCAGCGTCGTGCAGCTTCAACCGTGCATCGCCAAGAATGACCTTGGGCACACCTGCTCGACACTCACTCATGAAGGGGAAGTACTGTGGATTCTCGGCCACGCGCTGCATCGCGGGATCGATTTCATAGAACGTCCATTCGTCGCCGGGGCGGGCGTAATAAGCCAGCGAACCGGTCCCCAGGCCGACACCTGCCACCCGCTGTCCCTTGGGGCGACTCTTAATCCAGCCCGAGCTGAATTCCCCGATCGGACCCGTTTTGTGATAGTACGTTGATGGCTCGTGGCGACCGTCGTCATCCTTGTTCTCAAGACTCACTTGCCCATGAACGGTCGTCCCATGAAACAAGGCACGGAATCGCATTCCTTCTGGCGAGGTGATGTCTGCCACCTTCACAACGCCGAAAAAGTTCCTCTCGAGATGCAGCAACTTCTGATCGGGATTGATGGCTCCCGCCAAAAAGATCGCCGCAATTCCCAGCCCGTAACGCAGCGGGTTTCCCACAAATGTGTAGGCCACAAGGCAAGGGAGCCCAAACGACAGGCCGGTTCGTAGCGGCCCCGCTTCCAATCCAATCCGGCCACTCAGCAAGATGAAGGCCGCCGCAAACACTCCCACACCAACCGGCCACGCAATGTCTTTGTAAAACGCATTCGAACTCGCTTTAGAATCTTTCGACTGCCGGACCAGCGCCGCTGGCAGTTGAAGAAAGCACGCGAGCACAATGGCCACGGGATACTCGGTCAGTCCCGTGTGTTGAAACAGGATGGGCGACAATAGCGCGTTAAACAGCCCGCCGAGGACTCCACCAACGGACATCCACAAGTAGAACTCGGTCAACTGGCAGGCAGCGGGTCGATCCAGTGACATTTCTCCATGGCCAACCATCGATGTGAAAAAGAATGTCGCCAAGTGTAGAAACAGCAGTGGCCACAGCGGCAGTCCCTTCAATTCAGTGGCTCCCGTCGACAGCACCATCGTCAGCAGTAAGATACAAATCGGCAAAAGCTTCGTACTGACGGCATGCGGAATAAGCTGCTTCTTTGAGAAGACCAGGATGAAACTCAACAGGTAAAGCGACAGCGGGACAATCCACAACAGCGGGATCGGAGCAATATCCGTGGAAACGTACGTCGTTGCCCCCAGCAACAGAGTGGACGGAACAAATGCCAGAAAAACCCACGACAGCTTTCGTGTCCAGGTCAGCGCAGACGCAGGAATCGGCGTCGAAGTCTCCTCGACCTGAGTTGGCAGGGAAGAACGATTGAGTGCCAGACCGCAGCAGACGACCAGCACGGCATACACCCCATAACCCCAGGCCCACAGGTTGCTCTGGCTGACCAGCAGCAGTTGCGGTTCGACGAGAAGCGGATATGCAATCAACGCCAGCAGACTGCCAACGTTACTGGCGGCATAAAGAAAGTACGGATCTTTCGCGGAGGGATGTCCCGTGTCGGCGTACCATCGCTGTAACAGCGGTCCGGTCGTGGAGACCACAAAGAACGGCAATCCGATCGACGTGGTGAGTAACATCAGAACAAGTCCGATCGGATTATCGCTGCTTCCGGTCCCTCGAAACGAATCGTCAGAGATCAACACCGGTAACACCAGCAATGGAAGCAACAGGACCAGAAAGTGGATCATTGCCTGACGACGACTGCCGAGCCACGTCGTGCTGGCGTGTGCATATCCATATCCTGCCAGCAGCACTGCCTGGAAGAAGACCATGCAGGCATTCCAGACGGCAGGGGTTCCCCCCAATTTTGGCAGGATCATCCGCCCCATCATCGGCTGCACAAGGAAGAGCAGAAACGCGCTGACAAACAGCGTAATCGCAAATAGAGCGGGCAAGTTTCACCTCTGTCGCACGAACTCACTGGGCCGTAACCAGTTGGGGACTTTTCCCGCCACAACGGAATCTAGAGGTGTCCGCCCATCGTGTCAATTTGAGTTAAGGCGCTGAGTGGTCTTCGTTTTGGGGCTGATTTTGGGCGGTGCGGGGCTGGAGCAGGTTCGCGGAGGATGAGTAGTTTTTCGAGGCCGCACCAGAGTTTGGGTGGCAGGGGGCGCACTGGCTTTGCAGAAGCCCCCGAAACGGAATGCGTTTGAACGGGGGCTTCCCCTAAGCGGGTGCGCCCCCGCCACCCTGCCGGCGATGTCGCAATCGTCGGCCGTTTGTGGGCTGAAGGCCCACGGGGAATTACAGGTTTCGATAAAACCGAAGTGCCAATGACGCCAGGGCAATCGGTGTGCAACTTGCAGATCAGCGGCCTAGCTGCGACAATCACGGAACTCCATCGAAGACAGAGGGTTCTGTCATGACGCTGGACGATTCGGGCAAGGTTGATTGCTACGCTCCTTTCAGTTGGCACATCGGATATGGACGCTCAGTACACAGTTCTCGCACGGCGGTTTCGGCCGCAAACGTTTACCGAAGTCGTCGGGCAAGAGCGGATTGCGCAAACCCTGCGAAACGCCATTCGCGACGGCCGTGTTGCTCACGCGTACCTCTTTACGGGGGCTCGCGGAGTCGGCAAGACGTCAATGGCACGTATCTTCGCCAAGGCCCTGAACTGCCCAAACGCGAAAGACGGTGTCCCCTGTAACGAGTGTGAAATCTGCAAGGGGATCAGTACCGGACAAGACGTTGACGTCTCGGAAATCGACGGTGCTTCGAATCGCGGGATCGATGACATTCGTTCACTGCGAGCCAACGTCGGCGTTAAGTCGATGCGTTCAAAGTACAAAGTCTACATCATCGACGAAGTTCACATGCTGACGAAGGAAGCGTTCAACGCGCTTCTGAAGACGCTGGAAGAACCTCCCCCGCTCGTCAAATTCATCTTCTGTACGACCGAGCCGAACAAGGTTCCAGACACCATTCTGTCTCGTTGTCAGCGATTCGATTTCGGAACGATCTCGGTCGACAATATTTCGATTCGACTCGGACAACTGGCGGAAGCGGAAGGCTTCAAGGTCGATGCTGCCGCCCTGGACCTTGTTGCGCGGCGTGCCGCCGGCTCCATGCGTGACAGCCAGTCTCTGTTTGACCAGTTGCTGGCGTTTGGTGCGGAAGTCATTACGTCGGCGGACGTTCACCGACTGCTGGGGACCGCTCCTGATGATCGAGTTGTCGGGATCATCGACGCCATGATCACGCGCGACCGTGCCGGTGCACTCTCTCGCCTGGAAGATGCCCTGAATGAAGGGGTCCAGCTTGAGGCCTTGACTGACCAGTTCGTCGGCTATTTTCGAGATCTGATGGTGACCGCCTGCGGTGCGACAGACGCTGCACTGTTGAGTGTCGGAACAGATCAGCGTCCGAAACTTCAGGAACAGGCGGCTCGGTGGGGTTTGCAGACGATCGTCGCAGCGATGCAGATCATGGCAGATACGAAAGCCCGCATGCAGCGAGTCACATACGGACGCGCGCTGACAGAATTGGCGGTCGTCCGCATTTCCATGCTCGAAGATCTCGATCGACTTGATGAACTGGTGGCAAAGCTGCGGGGTGGTGCCGGAGCCAGTCTTCCATCAGCCGCACGACCTCCTGGTTCCGCTATAACCCCTCAGATGGCGATTCAGCCCGCTTCCAGCCCGGAGGCGGAAAAAAAAAATGACCTAGGTCAAGGTCGCCCGCCTGCACCATCGGAAGCGTTGCCAGATCCGGCAGAGGATGTGGCGAACCCCCCCATCGAAGTACCGCCGTCCGCCCCGAAGAATCCTCCTCTCATTGAGTGGAAGCCGGGTTGCGAACAGGAGTTACATCAGGCCATCCTGGAACGACTGACCGATATGACCGGAACTCATCTACGCCGAGTTTCCAGAACTGCAATTTCCGGACCAACTCAACTGGATTTTTTCTTCCCCGCGAACTATGATCTGGATCGTAAGCTGTGCGACCGCCCCGAGGTGGTGAATCGGCTGGAAGTGATTGTGGCGGATCTTGTCGGACGCCATGTGAAGGTCCGATTTCAGGTTTCGGAACGGGTAACAGAGGAGCCGGTCAAGGCAACTCCTGTTGCTGCAGCGAGTTCCGCCAAGAGTAAGTTTGTGGAGTTGCCCGAGGACCCCTACCTGCAGGACGTGATGAGCGTCTTCGGAATCAAGGTCTGGAAGGCTTCACCGCAGGCCGATCAAGGTGGGGAGGCTTAATCGCTCATGTTAAAAGAATTCGCAGCCATGGCTTCCATGCTGAAGCAGGCTCAGGGAATGAGTGGCAAGTTGCAGGAAGTCCGGGAACGGATTGGCAATTTGCGATGCGAAGGGCAGGCCGGCGCAGGAATGGTGACAGTCGAAGTCAGTGGTCAGATGAAAGTCGTCAACTGCCGCATCGACCCCGTTCTGTTCCAGTCCGGAGATCGTGAGATGGTGGAGGATCTGATTTGTTCTGCGACAAACCAGGCCCTCGAAAAGATTCGCGAAGCACAGGTCAAGGAAATGCAATCTGTCACCGGGGGACTGAACATTCCCGGGTTGAGCGACGCGTTGACTGGCATGGGGATGTAAACCGTAAGCATGAGAACAATCAGGACATCAGCCGGAACGCGCTAGCGTCCGTTTTTTTCAGTGAACAGCAACAGGCGGAAGTCAGGTCGGAGACGGAAGACTCGTCTCAGGAAACAGGTAACAGGGATGGCAAAGTTCGACGAATCTGCGAAGCACCCGTACGGAAAAGCCGTCGGAAACCTGATCGACCGACTGGCGTCGCTACCAGGGATCGGTCGTAAATCTGCCGAACGATTGGCCAATCACCTGCTCGCATGCCCCGACGAAGAAGCCAATTCGCTGGCCGAAGCGATCCGGCAGGTAAAGACGCGCGTTCACCAATGTTCGGTTTGTTTCAATTTGACCGAAAATGACCAGTGCGACATCTGTGCTGACCAGCGACGAGATCACCACGCCGTTTGTGTCGTTGAACAGCCACGAGATCTGCTTGCATTGGAAGCGGCAGGGATCTTCGGCGGGGTCTATCACGTCCTGGGCGGCAAGATTTCTCCGCTCAGTGGAGTTGGACCCGACGATTTGACGATTGATGCTCTCGTTAAACGAGTTCGGACGCAGGGTGTCCGTGAAATCGTCATGGCGACGAACCCGACTTTGGAAGGAGATGGCACGGCTTTGTTCATTTCGAACTTGCTGGCCAATGACAATGTGAAGATCACACGACTTGCTCGCGGGATCGCGTCAGGAAGTGTGCTAGAGTTTGCCAACCGGGAAATGCTGGCGGATGCCCTGCGGGGTCGCCAGTCGTTTTGATACCACAATCGATTTCACCGTAGTTCGTTCAGCTCGACTCGTCCCGCCAAGGAAACGCCGGCAGGCGAGAAGTGCTGAAAGACCTGAAGACACCCTGTTAACGTAGACACCAAAGATCGCCCTCGATAAATCATGCATCTGAATTTCTCACAGCAGATGAAGATGAGCCAGACAATGAAGCTGGCTCCGCGCATGATCCAATCGATGGAAATCCTGCAGTTGCCATTAATGGCGCTGGATGAGCGGATCGAGCAGGAAATCAGCGAAAATCCGTGCCTGGAACGCCTCTCGGCAGATCCCGATGCTCCGGAAGCCGATCACAACCGTGAACTGGCTCGCGAAGAAGCGTCTGAAAAGAATGTCGGCGAAGAAGTTCTGCAGAGCGATGCGAATAACGAAGCCGACTTTGAACGACTACTCGAAATCTCGCAGGACTGGCCTGACGACAATTACACGTCAGGCAGCAAGCCTTCGTCGAACCGCATGGAAGACAATGCGGATCGACAGAATGACATGATCGCAAATATTGTCGAGAAATCGCAGACGCTCTCGGACTATTTGCTGGAACAATTCCGTTATTTCAGCGTCCCCGTCGAAGTTCGCGAATTTGGCGAGTTCGTGATCCAGAACCTGGATCCGAATGGCCGCCTGCCATCGACACTCCCAGAACTGATCCAGGTTTATGGCAAATCAATCTCCGCCGCCGATGCTCAGGCCGCACTGCAATTAATTCAACGCCTTGATCCCCCTGGTTGTGGAGCTCGCGACTGGCGCGAATGCCTGTTGCTGCAGGTGACCGACGAAACACCACACCGTGACGTACTGATCACGCTCATTTCCTCATATTTCGAGGATCTCGCCCAGAACCGACTTCCTTTGATCGAACGCAAAACGGGCTATCCGATCCCCCTTATCAAGGAAGCTTTCGAAGAACTGAAAAAACTCAATCCGTACCCCGGCAAGGGATTCGAAGCCCGCCCCGCACAGGCCGTCACACCGGACGTGTTCGTCGACAAGTCGGCCGATGGCAAGTGGGCCGTCCGCCTGGAAGACGAATACACTCCGCGATTGCGGATCAGTAAACGCTATCAGGAAATGTTGCGAGCCGGCGTCGATTCGACCACTAAAGACTACATCAAGCGCAAGATCGATTCGGCGAAGTGGTTGATCGAAAGTATCGAACAACGCCATAACACTCTGAAGCGAGTTGCCCAGGCGATCGTCGATCGTCAGAACGGGTTCCTGGAATACGGCCCCGAAGCGATTACCCCCTTGAAAATGCAGGAAATCGCGGACGTCGTAAAGGTCCACGTCACCACGGTCTCGCGTGCCGTCGACGACAAATGGATTCAGACCCCTCGCGGCCTGTATCCGTTGAAGCGATTCTTCGGCGGCGGCACTGTCACCGAGAGTGGTGAAGAAGTCGCCTGGGACATCATCCGCATCAAGCTGAAAGAGATCGTCGACGGCGAAGACAAGAACGATCCACTCAGCGACGATGCTCTCGTGGACGAACTCTCCAAGCACGGCTACACGCTGGCTCGACGTACGGTGACCAAGTACCGCAAGGCACTCGATATCCCGTCATCACGCCAACGCAGAGCGTATTGAGCGGTCTGCAGTCAGTAAGCAGTCGCCTTGAGTTGTGCGGGGCAACTTTGCAGCAAACGTCGAAAGACTCAGGAGCACTGCCCCTACAACCGATCCAGCGGACTCGTGACTCCTGACGCTCCACGCTGAATGACGTGGGTATAGATCATCGTGGTAG
>JBAWWJ010000273.1:0-9047 GCA_037146815.1 Planctomycetota bacterium | reverse complement strand
GTCGATACGGTCGATACGGTCGATACGGTCGATACGGTCGATACGGTCGATACGGATTGGGATTTGGATACCCGTATTACGGCTATGGTTACGGTAGCGGTCTGTTGTCCGGTCTGCTTTACGGGCTTGGTGGCTACGGGTACGGCGGATACGGCGGGTATGGTGGCTACAACAATTGGGGATACGGATCTGGGTACGGCTATAGCAATGGGTACGGATACAGTGGCTACAGCTATCCGAGTTATGGGTATGGTGGCAGCGCGATCGGATACGGCAGTGGTTATGGATACAGTCCCTACGTGACATCGGTCGCGACGTCCACACCTGTGGTCGTCGCATCTGCGGCACCTCTTGCAGCCAATTCTTCAACAGCTTCCAGCGGTACGACAAACTTTGCCAACCAGGGTGAAGCTGCGTTCAAGTCGGGAGACTATGCCGCCGCTGCTTATGCATTCCAACATGCGGTCATCGACAATCCACAGAATCCGGTGCTGGTTATGATGCATGCTCAAGCGTTGTTTGCCACCGGCAAATACGAAGAAGCGGCCGGGGCGACTCAGACAGCGATGGGTCAGTTGCCGAAGGATCAATGGGGCGTCGTCGTCGGAAATTATCGTGAACTCTATGGGAAGCCGAATGACTACACGACGCAATTGCGAGCCCTCGAAGCAGCCGTGAAAGGGAAGCCAGCAGATCCCGCGATGCGGTTCCTGCTCGGCTACCACTACGGGTACCTGGGATTCCCACAACAAGCGGTCGATCAATTGAATCAGGCGGTTACGCTGGCACCTCAAGATGAACTGGCGAAGCAACTGCGCGACGCAATGCAGGACAATTTTCCAAAGTCCGTTCCCGCGGCACCTGCTGCCGCCCCTGTCATTTTACCTGCACCAGCAGGCCCACTGCTGGCACCACCTGCCTCTGCGGCAGTTCGCAAGGCGTTTGGATTAGATCTGACGACCACATCACGTGGGCTGAAAAGTCTACAACAGCCTGTCATGTAATCGATGCAGGCCTGATCAGAAGCGGCTCCGGCGTGCGAGCGAGAGTTCATCTCTCACTTTCACGCCGGAGCTTTTTTCAAATCAGCGGTGAATTGACGGAAGCGATCCAATGATCACGAACTCCGTGACTTGGATTTGCAAGGCGACCTGATCCTCCAATTACTTCTTGGGCCAGTTCAGATGGCGATGCAGGAAGTCGTAGGTTCCCAGTCCATTGATCGTATGTGGACCGTTGAAGAATTCGATCTCGGTTTTGTCGCCGATTCCCAACTTGTTGTAGTGGCGGCGCACTTTGGCGTATTCGAAGGCGACCCATTCATCGATCCCGACTCCGTCATCATGGCCTCGTTCGACCATAAATGGACGTGGCGTCATGAGCAGCGACAGCTCGGCGTAATTTGCGACGTGAGCCATGTTCCATTCGAAGATCTCGTATTCGTTGGTAAAGACGTAGCTGAACGGCAAGTCGGTCGAAGCATTCTTGGAGACCCATTCGTTGTAGTCGGCCGAACAAATCGACAGGCAATATCCCGGATCATTCTCACGCTGCGGCAGTAGCGGTGGGACTCGCACGGCAGTCTTGCCACCATAGCTGAGTCCGTAAAACGCCAGTCGAGATTTGTCGACATTCGGAAGACTCGACAACCACCGCAGTGTTACCAGGTGCTGTGGAATGATATAGCTGAACAATGATCGGGCCAGCGGGTTGGATTTCCGCTGCAACGTGCGGAACAAGTCGCGACCGCGATAAGGATTCTGCGGGGCGTAGACGATAAACCCGCGTTTCGCCAGTTCGGCACTGAACGCCTTGTAAGGCGGAAAGCCAGGAGATCCGGGACCTGTAATGGTGTCCATCGGAACCCCTTCCAGACCATGCTGGCAGACGACAACTGGCCGCTTTTCGTTCGGCTTCAGATCAGTGGGCACGAGCAGAATACCGGCCGCGATCACATCGGGATATGTATCCAGCACCACTTCATATCCCGTGTATTCCTTCTCTTCGAGAACCTTGCGAGTCCGTGGATTCAGCGGCATCGTGGGATCAGGAAGTTTACCGATCAACTCGCGGTAGACATGATCTCGCAGTTTTTCTGAGGTGGCGACGTACTTATCCAGCGACGATCGATCCGCTTGAGCAAACAGCTTGTCACGTGTCTTGTAGGAATGCCGCAGAGTCTTCTGAGTGAACTCGATCGCCTCAGCCACTTGTCGCTTCTGCACGCCAGAACGATCAAAGGGCTCCACCAGCTTTGGAGCGGGAAGTTTTGCTACCGCAACGAAGTTTGCAATCCCTGCAAGGTCTGCCAATCGGGTGATTACCCCTTCACTTCCTGCGGGTCCGCGTCCATCAGCACCGCTGGCCACGAGTGCAATCTTCTTGGCTACCTTGAGCTGGTCGTAGATCTTCTGAGCCGCTTCAAATTCTGATTGAACGGCCTTCAGGTCCGCAGTCTTGATCTGGCCGGGGGCAGCCCCACCTCGTCGGCCCTGCTTGATCGGCAACGGTCCATCCGTTTCGGGGACTGCAGCGGCCTCAATGATGAGCGGTCGAGGTGCAATCATGCCTGCAATCTGAGCGTCGCCGAATTCGTTGAGCAGGCCCCAGACGTTGCGATCGATCGGTTCCTGCCAGACCCCGTCACGCGATTGAAAGTAGCCGCTCACCAGTACGGAACTGATACGCGTATCCGTCGCAGCGCTATACATGGCAATCTGGCCACCGTCACCAATACCGGCGGCAATGATGGGTTTTGAACTGTCAGCCGCATGAAACAGGTCGACGGCTGCCAGTACTTTCTGGACTTCGTAGCCAACAACGTGGCGACCAACTTCAAATGCCGATCGATAGACCCACTCGCGGTGGGTCTGGTTTGTCATCGCAATGTCAGGGTTGCCTGAGAACTCGTCGTCACGACTCAACAATGTGGGAACAACGACCTGGAATCCATTCTCAACAAATACCTGTGCCAAGGTAGACGCGGGCTTGCCGTCGGCGACCGCTGTACAGAATTCGTCGGGCGACCAGCGTGCATCGGGGATGGCAATCACCGATCCGCGAGGTGCCTGTCGTGGAGTTAGCAGCAGCCCTTCGGCATTCAAGCCTGGCAGGACTCCCCAGCGGACATGTCGTACCGTGAAGGCGGGGGCGGGATTGGCAACCGGATGCTTTGCCGGGTCATCGACATATTCGAACCGGTGCGCGGGGACACGTTTATCGACGACACCGATATTGGTGCGAAACTTCTCGCGGTACGCCGCCAGACTCTTTTCGTAGCCTTCGGGGCTGGAATAGTCCCGTTTCCAGAGAGATTCCCGTTGTTCACGCGCCCGGCTGATTTCTTTCAGACAGAATCGGTCAATCCCCTCTATCATCAGCACATCGAGCGGCTTTTCAGCAACCAGCGGCTGAGTTCCAGGAAACGTCGCGGGACGTTCCTGAGCAAGAATCAGGTTCGAACCGAGACAGATCGAAAAGGCCAGGACCAGCAAGCGCATGAAGTCTCTCCAGAAAGTAGTTTCCCCGCACCTTGGGGTGCATAAGAGTAGGGGAGGAACCAATATCAATACGTTTCGCAGGAGCTGAGACGTTAATTCTTGGTACCGACGTTGATCACCTGATAGCCCGAATCGGGATCATTGCCAAACGCTTCAATCCGACCGCGGATCTGGCAGACATGCTGACAGAATGATCCTGCAAACGTTGGCAAAGTGTTGGCAGGAAATTGAAACTCCCCTTCAAACGTCTTGGATTCATTCGGCGCCAACACAAACGCAGGTGCGATCTGGATTGTCTGTTGTACGGTCGTCTTGGTGCGGTTGATCGTTTCTTTCGTCGAATCATCCTTCACCGAAATGCGTTCCTCGGCGAAGACGTCGATATAAGCCCCTTTGGACTTCACTTCCGCCCCTGTTGATGTCGCCGTGATCTTCACCGACACGGAGTCACCCGGGACAACACAGGCTTGTCGTAATTGAATCGTGACCGTGGCTGCTCCGCCAGTTACTGCGTTGACCGCACTCTTCAGCTTGTCGAAGAATCCCATGATCTGTCCCCTCAACGTTGGTTATGTACCACCGGTCTGCAGAGTGAACTGTCAGCTTCCGACATCAAAAATGCAAGCAGAGAGGCACTTATCAGCACTTATCACGGGCAGGATGCCC
This sequence comes from Planctomycetota bacterium, assembly GCA_037146815.1. GTDB lineage: Bacteria > Planctomycetota > Planctomycetia > Planctomycetales > Planctomycetaceae > Schlesneria. Next base: position 4,881 of record JBAWWJ010000273.1, on the reverse strand, counting down.
GTGACACCGAAACCGGCGATCAACCCGCCAGCAACTGCTGTTCGATCGTCGACAGGATTTCACCGATGGTCCACGTTTGTGAGGCCACCTGAATGGTTGAGTTCTCATCCAGCCATTGTTGAACTTTGCGTTCTGCCGACATCACAGTACTGTGGTTCCGGCCGCCGAAGTGCTGGCCGATTTCGGTATAGGCAGACTGCGTATGTTTGCGAGCCAGAAACATAGCGAGCATCCGCGGTTGACTCACCGTTCGAACGCGACTTTCCGATTGCAGGTCCTTCGGCTTGACCCCAAACACGCTGCAGATCACTCGTTCGATGTCAGCCAGTCGCACGATCCGCAGGCAATCGCGTTCCAGATCGGCCAGGATCTGCCGAGCCGTTGCCAGCGTCACTTTCTTATTGGTCATCGTGTGATAAGTCTGCAGGCAGTTGAGCGCCCCTTCCAGTTCTCGCACGTTGCTCTGAAAGCGCGAGGCAACATATTCGAGAGCCTCAACAGCAAACTCACCCGACATCCGGGCTGCCTTGGCCTGAACGATTGTCAACCGAGTCTTCGCATCGGGAACATCCAGTCGGCAGACGAGTCCCGAAAGGAACCGTGTTGCCAACTCATCGCCAAGCTTCGTCAACAGTCGTGGATGCCGCGAACCTGTCAGGACGACCTGTCGCCCATGATCCACGAGTTCTGCAAATGTGTGCAGAAATTCTTCCTGAAAGACTCGCTTCGATTCAAAGAATTCGATGTCATCGACGAGCAGGACGTCGACACCACGGAACCGCTGTCGGAAACTGGGAAGCGATCGATCGCGCAGTGCCTGCGTGAAATAGTTCGCAAACGCTTCTGAAGTCAGCAGCATCGCGTTGGTATTCGGATTGTTCCGCTTGAGTTGTCGGACAATCCCTTCGAGCAAGTGGGTCTTGCCCGATCCAACCGGCCCATGAATGTAGAGCGGATTGAACATCGTCGCCTGACCAGCCGCCACCTGGCGTGCAGCGGTCAAAGCCAGTTCGGTTTGCGGGCCCGGTATAAAGTCGTTCAGTTCCGCCAGGCGCCGACCACGTGCGAATCCAGGTTGGTGTGAGCCGGAAGATCGTGTGACCGATTCCGGCATCGTGATCGGATTCGAGTTGCTCGTGGAATCTGCAGCAAGCAGTGCCTGCTGCAATTCCGCCGAATTTCGCGGTGCCATCGGTCGCGATGCCGCGTTCTCTGGACTTGATGGCGAAACGGCCGTTCGCTGCTGTCGATCGCTGGTAATCGATGGAGCAGCAGCGGAGGCATCAGTGCGACCAAGCGTCAGCGAGGCATCGACCGTAAAGACGACACGTGCCGAATGTCCGAGGACATTCCGTGCCGCTTCCGTCATGGTCTCTTTGAATTGCTTCTGCATCCAGCTCAGCAGAAATGGACTGCCGACACCGATCGTCAGAGTATCATCACAAACAGTGAGCGTGATCTTTCGGTCGATCCAGACGGTGTACCGCTTCTCGCCGAGCAGTTCATGCAACTCGTGCAGGATCGCAGTTACCAGCATCGGTTCCGATGTGGATTCCATTGGCCCCAAGGGAGGAGCCTGAACAACCGTAGTCGCAGCTGACGTGGAAATCGTCTCCACGCACAATGACGGCGTCATGCCGGGTTGCATCTTGCCACCCCCAAACAAAACCCGACCCCACGTCTCTGGACCTCAGCGCGCAACATCTCCGCTGACGATTGTGAAATCGCTTTACGAAAACCAGTTGCTCGAATTGTTGAGTTCGAGAGAAGACGGTCAGGCTTGACCTGATGATTAAAAACAGCAACTGCGATCTGCAGTCCGCGGCTCGCGAACCAGTCGCGTCGTGGGGACGATACTACTACCCGGAAGTCTGAAGTCAAACCGTGGGAGTCGAGAAATTCTTCACGAAAAAATTGCTGGTCATTCACAATCGCGAAAGTCCCTGCCATTGGACGAGTTCAAGCATTCGACCCGATCCTGCCACCCGTTTTTCCCGGCCGACCGACTGTTCAAAAGCTGTGGATTACTTTCTGGCGGAAGCACCTGGTCGGCGGAGCATGACCCGCCTGCGAGCCAGCTCCACAAACTCGAATTCGCCGTAAAGGGCATTTGCGTAACGGTTTTCGCAGTCTACAGCCAAAAACATCACACCCCGGCCCCGCTGTGCGGACTCCCGTAGTCCTTGTTGAATCATCAACCGGCCCAGTCCCTGACCGCGAGCGTCCGGGGCGACTCCCAGATAAACAAGTTCTGCGGCATCCTGCTCAGGGTGCTCATTCATCAGCAAGACTCCGGCGTCTTTCCCATCGACCCTGTAGAGTGACCAGAGATCGGGATTGAACTGCCCCGAAAGTTTGTGACTGACGATCGCCTCGTCCCCGGTCCGCACCCCGCTCAGATACTGACAGTCCAGGCTCCCTTGGTAAGTCTCCTCCACCAGCCGGGCGAACCGTGCGGCATTTTCGGGACGGTAAGATTCGCGGGTTACCATTCCGCGAACCGGGTTCGCCTCCCGATTCCGATCGATTTCAGAAATCCCCCGCGCCAGAAAGAACATGTCGGTCGCCCGGTCAAACCCGTGTCGTACCAGGATTGCGGTCTCGGCCACGTCGTCAGGTGCCAGCAGACACTGTCCCAGCCGCGCGGACGTCGCATCGATCCGCCGACAGATTTCGTGCATCAGCAGGTTTTCGACGAGTGTCGAATCGGTCGCACCACAACTGACGACCGGGGGCCAGACGAGGGCAATCCCGTCCGACTGAAACATCACCAGGGCTGCCCCCACCGACATTCCTTCGCATTGGGCCAGCAGCAAGTTCTCTAACTGCAGCTTCCCGGTTTCGCCGGCGGCCAGAGCATCGCGCAAGCGAGCCTCCTGTTCCTCCAGCGGAAATCGAGCAAACAGCAACCTCAACGCCGGAATCCGGCCTTCGCCAATGGCGGGTTCGATGACAGTATTCATCGACACATTCTAACGTGAAACCGCCACAGAACGAAAACGCTCGTGCCAACTTTTGAAGTGACATTGCCTGACCACCGGACACCTGTCACCTGTCATGTCGACAGTAGAAATTCAAACCAGAGTGTGAGTCGATGAGGACTGCATCTCGAATTCGGCGAAGTTGGGTCGGAAGGTGCCGGAAACCGCAAAATCCCACTTTGTCTTATGTGACAGACATGAGAGCAAGTTCAAGCAACCCAGCCCCAGCGACCCTGACCCAATATGAGAACCTGACGTCGTACCAGGGCCGCAGATGTTTGGCGATGGAATGGTTGACGGCGCAGAGCAATCCCCCCATGATTTCTCTCGGAAGACCTGATATTGAACCGGAGCTTGATTGTGACCGATTACGTGGAACCACTTGGAAAGCGGATCCTGATCCGCAAGGATGAAGCACGACAGAAGACTCGCGGAGGAATCGTCTTGCCGGATCAGGCAGAGATTCCGACCATCACCGGGCGCGTCGTCGAGATCAGCGTTCAGATCGAGCGTGATCACGATTTTCCGGTCCGCAAGTACGACAAGGTGCTGTTTCATCCCAAGAATGCGATCCCCGTCGACTTTGAATCGGACAACCTGCTGTATGTTGTCCCGATCGAAGATGTCGTTGCCGTCTTCCGTCGATCTGAAGTTCCCGCCGTCAAGAAACGTCGGCCGAAAAAGGATTCAGACGACGAATTGAGCGACGAGTAAGACTTAAAGATTCAGGTGGCCCGGCCTAGTCCTGAATTTGCGAGTGAGTCACAATCGTGGTCGGTGATTTAGCGCGTTCCGGCTGATGGGTTCAGATGCTCATCACACGGGTACCGCTGAGCAAAACGCCAAATTCAGCAGTACAGCGAATCGGATATTCACTCTTTCTGGTCGGCTTTCGTGGGGTTAGCATCCACTTTTTCTTCAGCATCTTTCGCGGGCTCCTGGTCATTGCGCAACTCCTGCACACTGACTTTGACGAACAGATACAATTGCAGCCCATCCGTGTCGGCTGCGGGCATGGACATTCCGCCGATCAAATAGGGACGATCCACGGGAACTCGGGCTGTCGTTGCAAGGCGATGGATATTGATCCGGCGTCGATCAATCGGCCGAGCAACATCTTCCGGGAAGATCACATCTGAACCTCGCTTTTTCATGGCATCAACTTCATTGCCTGTCAATGATAATCGGCTGTGAACATCCAGCAGGACTGTCTTACCTGTGACGTTAGCCGCGGGCGTGACCTGAAATGCCAGACCCTGCTGGATCAGAGAAACTTCCGGCTGATATCCCACCTGTGCTTTATCACCATCGGACGTCGTCACCAGAGTTTCCATGCGCGTGACGGCCAGATCCTGTGTTCCCGAAACGGCACTGACTGTCTGCCCGTTATAGCAGGTCAGTGTCGCCTGATAACGCAATCGATGAGCGTCATTGTCATCAGCTTGCTCCCAATTCTGGAGCAGTTCATTCCAGGCGTCCTCACCCACGACGCCAAATACTGGGGGACCATCCGGGGAGACTTTTTCCGTCGGAGAATCCAGCAGCGGTCGCAATTCTGCAGCAGACAACGTCAGCCACCAGGCGCGAACAGAAACGGTTCGCAGCGTTCCCCAGCGTGCACGAAACAAGTTAAGGAGAGCTTCGATCTGCTCATGGGCCTCTTCGTCGGCAGAGATCACAAATGCGTTTCCCAGCTTTGTAATCTTGGCACCTTCCTTCCAGATTTCGGGCTTGATGGTCTCGCGAATCACCTGGATCATTTCTTCCTGAGCCGATTTCACGTTTCCATTGTTACCCGCCTGCCCAGCTACGGATGTACCCATCGTCGCTGCGGACTTCAGCGAACTTGCCGTTGCCGTAGTCGGCCCGACATTGAAAAAACCACCCCCGCCCATTCCAC
>JBAWWJ010000272.1:0-9089 GCA_037146815.1 Planctomycetota bacterium | reverse complement strand
CGAGCAGGCCGTCTAATCTCTCTCCTCGCGCCCACTTTTCTTGGGCAAGTCCAGAATCAGCTCAATTCCAGCAGTTTCCCAATTGGTCAAAAGTATTTTCCTTACTATCCCTACGGCAGCAAGCACTGCCCCTCGTGGGGGGTGAGGGCACGGTGGATTCTGGGGATCGTATTGACCTGCCTTTGTGCCGGGTTGGGGACGCCGTTCTGGTATGACCTCATCACCAGCTTGTCAAAACTCACGAGCTCGTCAAAAAAAGATGATAAAGCCCGTGCCCCTGCATAAATGTCAGGTGACAGAGGATTCCGGTGACTTCTCTCGACGTTTCCTGCCTGATACGATTCGGGTTCCTTAGGACCGGTACGGAAAACTGAGTTGGAGAGACAGGACATGGCGGCAGCGAATCCGTTTGGGACGGAAAGTGTTCTCAAGACCAGCGGTGGTGAGTTTAAGTACTACTCACTCCCCAAACTCGCAGAAAAGGGATTCGGCCAGATTCAGACTCTGCCGTTTTCCATGCGAGTTCTGCTGGAAGCCTGCCTGCGCAATGTCGACGGATTCATCGTTAACGAAGAGCACGTTGCCCAGGTGGCGAATTGGGACGCCACCAAGCCTCAGCAGGTCGAAGTGCCGTTCATGGTCGGGCGCGTCGTTCTGCAGGACTTCACTGGTGTTCCTGCAGTCGTCGACATGGCGGCTTTGCGAGATGCCATGATCCGCATGGGTGGCGATCCCAAGAAGATCAATCCTCTTGTTCAGTGTGATCTGGTCGTCGACCACTCAGTCATGGTCGATTTTTTTGGTGCGGCCGATTCGCTCCAGCAGAACATCGACCTCGAATTTGTTCGTAACCTGGAACGGTATCAGTTGTTGCGGTGGGCTCAACAGGGGCTCAGTAACTTCCGCGTCGTTCCTCCCGCCACCGGGATTGTTCACCAGGTGAACCTCGAATACCTCGCCAAGGGTGTTCTGACCAAGGATGGGGTCGCCTATCCTGACAGCCTCGTCGGAACCGACAGCCACACCACGATGATCAACGGCCTGGGCGTTGTCGGCTGGGGCGTCGGCGGAATCGAAGCCGAAGCCGTGATGCTCGGCCAACCCATTTACATGCTGATGCCGGAAGTGGTCGGGTTCAAACTGATCGGAAAACTTCCCGAAGGCTCCACCGCGACAGACTTGGTGCTGACGGTCACCCAGATGCTGCGTAAGCACGGTGTGGTCAACAAGTTCGTCGAATTCTACGGCCCCGGCCTCGATTCGATGACGCTCCCCGACCGAGCGACGCTCGCGAATATGGCACCGGAATACGGTGCGACGATGGGCTTCTTCCCTGTCGACGACGAAACACTGCGATTCCTGCAGCGGACCGGACGAACTGCTGCCGAAGTCGAACTGGTGGAAAAGTACTACAAGGCTCAGGGGATGTTCCGGACGAGCGATTCGCCAGAACCCCGGTTCAGCAGCAAATTGGAACTCGACCTGTCCACCGTCGTGGCCTCGATGGCTGGCCCCAAGCGGCCTCAGGACCGCGTGCTGCTCAGCAACATGAAATCGGCCTGGATTCACGAACGGTCAACCAGCTTCGGGCATCCGACTCCGGCAGCACCGGTCGCGATCAAGGGGACGGACTCCACAATCGGCGATGGCGCCGTAGTGATCGCTGCTATCACCAGTTGCACCAATACCAGTAATCCCTCGGTGATGCTCGGTGCCGGCTTGCTTGCTCGCAACGCCGTCGCCAAAGGCCTGACGAGCAAGCCCTGGGTAAAGACCAGCCTGGCTCCAGGAAGCCGCGTCGTCACCGAATACCTCGCTAAATCGGGACTCGATCAACCTCTGAATCAATTGGGATTCAACACGGTTGGCTACGGATGTACGACCTGCATTGGTAACAGTGGCCCGCTTCCCGAAGAAGTCTCGCAGGCTGTCTCTGAAGGAGATCTGATTGTTTCGGCGGTCTTGTCAGGGAACCGTAATTTTGAAGGCCGCATCAATCCGCAGGTGAAAGCGAACTACCTCGCCAGCCCGCCGCTGGTGGTTGCCTATGCTCTTGCCGGTACGACCGACATCGACCTGACCAAGGATCCGATCGGCCAGGACAAGTCGGGAAACGACGTCTATTTGAAGGATATCTGGCCGACATCGCGGGAAGTGGAAGAGACCGTTGCGAAGTCGATTACGCCCGAGATGTTTACGACCGAATACGGCCACGCGGCACTCGGTCCGATCGAATGGCAGAAGATCACAGGTGCGACCGGGCCACTCTACAAGTGGGACGAAAAGAGCACCTATGTTCAGGAGCCGCCGTTCTTCATCGACATGCCGGCACAGCCATCTCCGATCAAGGGGATCAGCAACGCGAAGTGTCTGCTGTCGGTCGGCGACTCCGTCACGACGGACCACATCAGCCCTGCCGGTTCCATCAAGGCCAGCTCTCCAGCCGGTCTATTCCTGCAGGCCAACGGTGTCACCCCGATTGACTTCAACAGCTACGGAGCCCGCCGCGGGAATGACCGAGTCATGACGCGAGGGACTTTCGCCAACATTCGCCTGAGAAATCTACTCTGTCCGGGGACCGAAGGTGGTGTCAGCACGTACTTCCCGACCGGCGAGCAGATGTCAGTCTATGACGCCGCGATGAAATACAAAGCCGACGGAACACCGCTGGTCGTGCTGGCCGGTTCCGAATACGGTACCGGTTCCTCACGCGACTGGGCCGCCAAGGGGACGTATCTGCTTGGGATTCGCGCTGTCATCGCCGTCAGCTTCGAACGAATTCACCGGTCTAACCTGGTTGGAATGGGAGTGCTGCCGCTTCAGTTCCGCGCTGGCGAGAATCGGGAATTCCTGGGCCTCGATGGAACAGAAACGTTCGAAATCCAACTGAATGACAACCTGAAACCACTACAGGCTGTCGAAGTGATGGCAACTCGCCCCGATGGAACGGCCATCCACTTTGTCGCCACGTGCCGAATCGACACCCCGGTTGAAGTTGAGTACTACCGTAACGGCGGAATTCTGCACAAGGTCCTGCGAGACTTGCTCAAGAGTTGATTTCTCGCTTTTGGTCACTGAATGCGTACGAGTCAGCGCTGATTCGATGTCGAGTTGTCTCGATGAACGTCGAAAGCACTGAGTTCGTGCGTCTTCAGTAGGAAAATGGGAAATCCATTCACAAAAGATTTTCCATTTGATTGACCACCGAAATGCTGCTGACTCGATTTTACGCCGTTGTCCTCGTCAGTTGGGCATTGCTGTCGCCAGCTTGTGGTGCGGATCGAGTCCGCTTTAATGAGCAGGTCCGTCCGTTGCTGTCGGATCGTTGCTTTGCCTGCCACGGCCCCGATGGCAAACGGCGCGAAGCTGATTTACGTCTGGATCTGCGGGCGAATGCTGTCGGTGAAGCTGACGGCCCTGCGGCCATCGTGCCGGGAAAGCCGACGGAAAGTCATCTGTGGAAACGAATCACCTCGACTGATCCGGATCTGCAGATGCCGCCTCCATCGGCCAAGAAGCCGAAGTTCACAGCCGACGAGCTGTCATTACTTCGCCGCTGGATTGAAGAAGGGGCTGAATACGAAGGCCACTGGGCGTTCCTGCCATTACGAGTGACTTCGCCACCGTCTGTACCGCAGGTCACTCATCCGATTGATGCCTTTATTCGGGCCAGACTGGCTGTCGCGGGTTTGACGCCTTCACCACCCGCAGATCGGGCAACGCTCTTACGGCGCGTCACTCTTGATCTGACCGGCCTCCTCCCTTCGCCCGACGATGTGTTAGCGTTCGTGAATGATCCCCGTGAAAATGCTTATGAACGTGTCGTTGACAGGCTGCTGGCATCACCCCAGTACGGTGAACGCTGGGGAAGACACTGGCTCGATCAGGCTCGCTACGCCGATTCGAACGGCTATGCAGTGGATGCCCCACGCGAAATGTGGCCGTTCCGGGATTGGGTCATCAACGCGATCAATCAGGATATTCCCTTTAATCAATTCACCATCGAACAACTGGCAGGCGACCTGCTCCCTGATCCGACGCGATCGCAATTGATGGCGACGGCGTTTCATCGCAATACCCTGATCAACCAGGAAGGGGGAACCGATCGCGAACAGTTTCGCGTCGAAGCCGCGATGGACCGCGTCAATACCACGGGTGCCGTCTGGCTGGGCCTGACGATCGGCTGTGCCCAGTGTCATACCCACAAATTTGATCCGATCACCCAGCGCGAATACTACGAACTATTCGCATTCTTCAATTCCGCTCAGGATGCCAACGACCGGGGACCAAGCATCGAAGTCCGACGCGGTGAAGTCTTTGGCAATCCCGAAGTGATCCCTGTCGAACCCCCTGCTCTGTCGAAAGAACAGGTTGCCAAACTGCGTGACGACTGGGAGCGGACCACACGCGATCGACTGGCTGCACCTCAGTCGCAACCAGCACAAGCAGCGACGGAGTGGTCACCATTAAAACCCGGGATGACCAAGACCGCATCGGGAAACGGTGGGTTTCAGCGGCAATCGGATGATTCGTTGCTGTATGACCGGCGTGGTTCGCCTAATGAGCGTTTCTTGATCGAAGGAGCGACCTCACTGGAACGCGTTGTCGCAATAAAATTGCGGACGTTGACTCACGACGCACTGCCGAATCGCGGTCCCGGCACCTCCGGAAATGGCAATTTTGTCCTGACGGATTTCGTCGTCCGAGTCGGCGGCGAAAAACAGAAGATCGCTCGAGCGACTGCGGACCACGAACAACCGGGCTATCCGATCACGTCAGCGATTGATGAAAATGCTGCTTCAGGCTGGGCAATCAATATTGGTCCAAGCTCAAAGGCGAAGTTGAATGCGGACCATGAGGCCATCTTTGTTCTCGCGGCGCCGGTCGAATTGCGTGGACGTAAACTGACGATTGAACTTGCTCATGAGGCAAACAAAAACTATCTGATCGGACGATTTGCGATTGATGTCACTTCGAACCTGTCTGAAGCTCCGAATCCGGCCGATGTTCGTCTATTGGCAGCGCTGCAGCAGCCTGCCGAGCGGCGGTCCAAGCGGGACCAGGATCTGATTCAGGCGGAATTCGAAAAGGCCGAGCCGAGAGCCGTGCCCGCGAAAAAGGAGCCGAATCCACGTATTGCTCAATTAATGGTGATGCGAGATCAGCCACAGCCTCGCGAGACATTCCTGTTCGCCCGTGGCGATTTCACGCGTCCCGATAAAGGGACCGGGTTACTGTCGCCATCCGTCCTTTCGGCGGTCGGCCCTGCATTACCTCAGTCCACGTCACCCCGGACTCGGCTGGATCTGGCGAAATGGCTCGTTCACCCGAACAATCCCCTCACCGCGCGTGTGACCGTCAATCGAGTCTGGATGCGTTACTTCGGCCGCGGCCTGGTGGAGACTGAAGAGGACTTTGGAACTCAGGGAACGCCGCCCTCGCATCCCGAACTTCTCGACTGGCTGAGTCGGGAACTCCAGCGACAGCGCTGGAGCATGAAGGCCTTGCATCGTTTGATCGTCACGAGCGAAACGTATCGCCAGTCGTCTCATGAACGCCCGGATCTCATCGAACGAGATCCTCGAAATCTGTTGCTGGCTCGCCAGTCACGGTTGCGGCTGGAAGCGGAAATCACGCGGGATGCAGCGCTGGCTGCCAGTGGGTTACTCAACGTCATGCTGGGTGGCCCCAGTGTCTATCCTCCTCAACCTGAAGGAGTCTATGCGTTCACGCAGGTGAACAAATCATGGCCCACAGAGACCGGCTCACAGCGATATCGTCGCACGATGTATACGTTCTACTACCGCAGTGCCCCGTACCCCTTGTTCACGACATTCGATGCCCCCGATTTTCAGTCGGTCTGCACGCGACGGTTACGATCCAACACTCCGCTGCAGGCTCTGACGCTGGCAAACGACGCCGCGTTTCTGGAGCTCGCCCAGGGCTTGGCACTCAGACTGGCGGCAGACACGACATCCCCAGATCAGCCAGCCTCGGGGACTCCCCCCTTCCCTGCGACGCTCAAACATCGCATCGAACAGGCCGTCCTCCTCTGCTTCGGAAGACCACCCAGCGCCGTCGAAGCACGAGTCCTGCACGATTACGTCACAGCTCAAGTGGCCGAGTTTGAACAGGACCCCAGTGCCGCAGAGAAACTGCTCACCCCGGCACTGCGTCAGCATCTGAAACCCTCAGAAGCGGCCGGCTTGGTTCTGCTGGCTCGAGTATTATTCAATGCAGATGCGTTCATCACTCGAGAATAACCGATGCAAGAGCATTTCAGCCTTTTCAAAGTAGCCTTCATCGCTCCGCGTGAAGCAAGCCGCAGCGCGCTCCCCGCCTATCGTTCCCAACACAATGCCGGAAAGTCTCCGCCCTGCACGCCTGCTTCGTCTGCTGGCTTCCCCAAAGACGACGTGAGGTTGCCATGAATCCAATTCCTGCAGACCTCAACCAGACCCGCCGACAATTCTTCGGTCAGTCTGGCATCGGACTCGGTACGATCGCGCTGCAGGCATTGCTGCAAGAAGAAAGCCGCGCGGCTGGAGTTCAAATCGACCCTGCCCATGCAATGGCCCCTCGAAAAGCGCCGTTCACGCCCCGTGCTAAGCGAGTGATCTATCTCTTCATGGCGGGTGGACCCAGTCAGTTGGAGTTGTTCGAGGACAAGCCGAAACTGCGAGAATTGACCGGCCAGGCACCTCCGCCGAGTCTGCTCAGCGGCAAGCGGTTTGCCTTCCTGAAAGGGAACGAAACCCTGCTCGGTTCTCAGCGGAAATTTGATCTTTACGGTGAATGCCGGATGCCGCTCAGCGAGTTACTCCCCCATCACCGGCAGATCGTGGATGAAGTCTGCTGGTTGCGCGGGATGACAACGGATGTCTTCAATCATGGGCCTGCCAAGCTGTTCATGAACACCGGCTTTCAAGCCCCCGGCCGACCGAGTTTCGGGTCGTGGGTGACTTATGGACTGGGAAGTGAAGCTCAGGATCTGCCCGGTTTTGTGGTACTGCAGAGTGGCCCGCGAGGCCCGCGGGCCGGTGCCTCACTCTGGAGCAGCGGGTTTCTGCCAACCGCCTTTCAGGGGGTTCCCTTTCGAGGTCAGGGTGATCCCATTCTAAATCTGCGCAGCCCCGACGGGTTGAACCGCGACCGTGAACGCCGATTCCACGATACCGTGACAGCTCTCAATCAAGACCGGCTTCAGGCGACAGGCGATCCTGAAATTTTGACTCGCATCAACGCCTATGAAACTGCGTTCCAAATGCAGGCGAGTGCCCCTGAACTGATGGACTTGTCACAGGAGACACCCGCGACTCTGGCGAGTTACGGCGTGGAATCTGGCAAGCCATCGTATGCCAGGAACTGCCTGCTGGCCCGGCGAATGATCGAACGCGGAGTGCGGTTCGTGCAACTCTACCACACCAACTGGGACAGCCACGGCGGCCCCGGCGAAACTCTGAACGCCGACTTTGAAAAGGTGGTACGCGATGTCGATCAGGCAAGCGCCGCACTCGTTCTCGATCTAAAACAGCGAGGCCTGCTGGATGACACTCTGGTGATCTGGGGTGGCGAATTCGGACGAACGCCAATGGGCGAAGTCCGCGCGTCTATCGGTCGGGATCATCATGTCGATGCGTTCACGATGTGGGTCGCCGGAGGCGGAGTAAAACCTGGCTACATTCACGGCACAACCGATGAACTCGGCTTCGGCCCGGTTGAGGGAAAAGTGCACGTGCATGACTTGCATGCAACGCTGCTACATCAACTCGGCTTCGACCACGAGCAATTAACCTATCGCATCCAGGGCCGCGACTATCGCCTGACCGACGTCCACGGCCAACTGGTCCCTGAGATTCTTATTTGATCTGGTGGTCTGGTTGATTTCAGAAGTTTCAGTTCGAAGATCCCTGCAACCAAGTATCGCCCTGAAATCTTCAAGATGACGTGAAATGCTCAATTGTCGATGTAGTTGTAAGTCAAAACTCCGTGCCTCCACTTGTGGGAAACGATCATGATACATTTGCTCACAGTAGGCATATTTTCAAGCGACGCTTATTTCAACCAGCGTGAACTACAAGTTTTAGAACTTCTCGACAAACGGCTTGTAGATTCGTTGATCGAAAGGCACAGCGCGTCGCGTGAAGAGTTCGACTTCGAGGTGAGCGACCATGAAAACGACTACCGGAGCCTCACCATACGATATTTGCCCCCGACATCCATCAACGCCCTGAAAGTGGCGCGTGACCTGTGTCTTACAGTCACCGGTTGCGTAGCAATCGATAAGAGCAACCCGACAAGCCTTGCTCCCAAAGATTTCTATCGTGAGGACACAAATTAAGTTCTGACAGGCTGGAGGCCGCATTCGAGTTCGAAGCGGTGGGGTGGCCGAGTCTGGAGGCTTTGCGGAAGGCCCGGAAATCTTGATGCGACTACATGCACGGTTCACGGGGCCATCCGCTTCGCTCCTGACCCCGCCACCCAGTCGATCGCGTAGTGCAAACGCCCGTTTCCACCGAGATGAACTCGGTGGGGGTTGTGGGTGCTCCGGAAATGAATCGCAAAAAAATACGTCGACGCACTTCGCGCTTTCTGCCCTCGCCCCGTTCTGTCCGCCCCTTCGAGCTTGTCTCGATGGAAGCGGGCTTGTGCACTACGCCGCCTTCCGGACTGATCGCAATAGTGGCTGGATGGCACTGCTTTCCCGTTCGAAGCGACATGGATGTGCCACTGCTTCGGAGTCCCCGGAGAAGCAGTGCCAATTGCGGCGGGCTGGCCGGGTCTGGAGGCTTTGCGGAAGGCCCTGAATTCTTGATGTGACCGCATACACCGTTCACGGGGCCATCCGGTAGGTTCAGCCATGATTTGCGGCCCTAAGACCCAAAGGGCCAGTCGTTCACCCAGCCAGGGCCCTTCGGCCCTGGAATCGATCCCACCAAAATCTTCATGAGGCCTGAAGGGCTGGCCGTTCCTCTCGATGAGCCTAACGACCAATGGAATGTTCGGCCCTTCAGGCCCTTCAGGCCAACGGACCGGCCATTCCATCTGATTTTCATGTGACACGAGAATCATGGCATGGTGGTTGGTGC
>JBAWWJ010000271.1:0-9090 GCA_037146815.1 Planctomycetota bacterium | reverse complement strand
CAGGAATTGCAGGTTGAGGTTGAAAATGTTGCCGCATTGAAAGGCCAGCGAGTTGTCGTCTACGTCGACCAGGTGCAGGTCGGCATCATTTCGATCTCGACCCTCGGAAAAGGTTCGCTCAGTCTGCGGACTGCCGTTCCAGCCGTCACCACGTCTTCCACCATCAAAGTGGTTACAGCCTCAGGCGTCGTGATTGTTTCTAATTGACGTGCGTCATCCTTACGGACGTGCGACGGAATGAAGCCGCTCGTTTGCAGGGACAGTGCGCGGCCGCCGCACCAATTCGATTCATTCGAACTGGATTCTCACATTGGCGCGGAGACGCAGAAGTTCATGAGGGTCGTGGGAAGAGGTTCATTTTCAAGTAGACCGGCAAATCGTTACGCTTGTAGCGTGACACGATCGACGTGCTTGTCTTCCAGAGAATTCGACCACCAAGGCCCTTCATGAAATACGCTTTCCCACTGGCTCTGTTACTTTTGGTAGCCTCTACCACGATTCAGGCTGCGGATGCTCCGCCGACCAAACCGACAATTGGACGCCTGCCAGTGGGCCGAGTTCTGTTTCTCGGAAACAGTATTACAAAGCATGGTCCGGCGCCTGCAATCGGCTGGACGGAGGATTGGGGGATGGCCGCGAGTGCCCGTGAGAAAGACTACGTTCAGCTACTGACGAGTCACCTCGCGAAGACCGCAGGGGCACAGCCCAAGACGATGGTTCGCAATATCGCCGACTTCGAACGGGGATACGAGACCTTTGGCATCGAAAAAGAGTTCAAGGAGGAACTGGCGTTCCAGGCGGACCTGGTGATCATTGCCATCGGTGAAAATGTTTCCGAACCATCCACGGACGAATCTCGCAAAAAATTTGCAGAAGCGTTTGCGCGACTTCTGTCGGCCTTAAAGCAGCACGGGAATCCTGCCATTTTCGTGCGAAGTTCGTTCTGGCAGAATCCTGTGAAGGACAACATCATGCGCCGAGCCAGCGAGGATGCAGGCGCGACGTATGTCGACATCTCCCGATTGGGAGCCGACAAATCGCACATGGCCAGTTCCGAGCGAAAGATCGAACATCCTGGCGTTGGTGGTCACCCCGGTGACAAGGGGATGAAGGCGATCGCCGACGAGATCTTCGCGGCCATCCGACGCACCGGCGGGATTGCAGCAAATCCATAGAGTTTGGATTTCGAGAGTCGTGGTTCGCTCTGCGAACCACCGCCGAATCGCAAACCGGAACTGAATCGTACAGCGACTTGGTTCGCATTCACCCTACTTTTGTGACGTGCTCACTTCGATCCATGTGACCAGCACGACAGGGTGGCGAGGGCGCACCCGCTTCGGGGAAGCCCGTTCAAACGCATTCCGTTTCGGGGGCTTCTGCAAAGTCAGTGCGCCCCGCCACCCAAACACCCTCGTTGACTGATGCCTATCGTCTGTCCGCTTTCAAGTTTCGACATTTCCATCGTGATAACGGGAAGGCTCTACGAAAAACGCCTGCAAATCGGTTGTTGGAACGCTTTCAACATTCGTCGTCTTCATCCATCTCGTCTGGATCGATACCCATCCGTCGCAAGTTTTCAACCATCTCTGGCGTCAGGCCGGTCATGGACTTCAGCTTTTGAAATGCCGTTCGCAGAGATTTGCGTCGCAACACAAGAATCAGAGCTTCGGCGGCGTCACGAACTGCCAGGTACTCAGGTGATGCCGGAGCATACTGGCTTGCTATGGATTCCAGTATCGAACACTTCCTGAATATCTCCGCTTCGAACTCTTGAGTGGTTTCAGGTTGCATACGTTGCTCCGGATTTTACCCTGAGTATTGTTGGTGAACCCGATTGCATACTAGCGCCAGCGACGTTGAATTCCGTTTCGGCGGGGCAACTCTGGTGCATCGGCGTTTCCTGACTGCTGATAGCCTATCCCTGAATGCTGCTGAAAGCTCCCCGCTCGCTGGCAGTCGACCAGCGAATTTGCTATCGATTCATCGGACGTTGCTGACCAATTGCTTGCTGAAAGCTGAAAGCTGAAAACTTGCCCCCCACTCACGGAGCGCCCGCCGATGAACTTTCGTCATGGTTATTTCAACATCATGTGCCTGGCTCTACTTTCCATCGTTCTGTCGACTCCGGCGGGATACTCACAAGAGGCGGCGGGCCGTGAATTGCTGACTCATTCGAAGCGAGTCGTGTTTCTCGGGGACAGCATTACGGCCGCAGGCCAGTATATCGGCATGTTCGACGCGTGGCTGGTTTCCGAACTGCGCGACAAAGCCCCCAAGTTGATTAACTGCGGGCTGCCGAGTGAAACAGTCTCGGGCCTCAGTGAGGATGGGCACGCGGGGGGCAGCTTTCCTCGGCCGGACCTCGCCGAACGCCTCGATCGAGTTCTGAAGGCAGCGAAGCCTGATCTGGTGATTGCCTGCTATGGCATCAATTGTGGAATCTATCTTCCATTCGATGAAGGTCGCTTTGCCAAATATCAGGCGGGAATGAAGAGTCTGAAGGCCGCAGTTGAAAAAGCCGGTGCGAAGTTTGTGGTGATGACACCTCCCTTCTACGATGACATGCGTTCACCTCGGAAGTTCTCGTATAACGAAGTCCTCGACCGATACAGCGACTGGCTGATCAGCCAGCGAAAAGAGGGATGGAATGTTATCGATCTGCATCATCCGATGACAAAGTCGATCCAGGAACAACGGACGACCGATCCCAAGTTCACCGTGCAGCCTGATGGTGTCCATCCGAACGATGCGGGACACTGGTTCGTCGCTCAAACGGTGATTCGCTGGGCCGGAGATCCCAAGTCTGCATCGGCCGCAAACCCGAATGCGATGCTGGCAGGACGCCAGGTTCCCGAAAGCCTGCTGCCACTCGTGCAGCAACGGGCGGCAATTCTGCGGGACGCGTATGTCTCCGCGGCGGGACACCTGCGCCCCGGTGTCGCCAAAGGCCTGCCCATTGACGAAGCCGAAGCGAAAGCAACGGAACTGACCGTAAAAATCAATGCGATCCTGAACGGCGCCCCCAAGTAGTCCGCTCAAGACCTGTTTCTGTGCGGCTCAGTTCACAGACCATCGCAACGTCACGACGTTCCTCAATCCAGTGGAACGTCGTGATATTCAAGGGCCCATTCCCGCATGAATCGAACTTGCTTCGGTTCGATCCGGTAGAGCAGGAAATCGGGATTATCGATACTCCGCAGATATTGACGTAACAGCGGGTTGGCTTCCCAGATCTCCTGAATCACAGCCCGATCCGTCTCAATCTGAGCCACTCCTGTGATTCGCACCTGATCATGATGATCGTCGAGATAGCAGAGTTCAACTTTCGGATTTGCTACGATTTCGACGGTCTTGTGATAAGCCCGCAGGTTGGCCACAAAAACGACGAACCCGTCTGTGCGAACGGGGGAGACCGGTCTCAATCGAGGCTGATCACCATCGATTGTGGCCAGCAGCGGAAACCGGTCCGCCTGGATGACCCGTCGAGCCAATCCTGGAAGTTCAGCCGCCGAGATCGGTGCCGGCACAGGTTGGGTCATTGAAATCCTTTCCAATCCTTCGATTAAGCAGATTCGAGCGGCCAAGGACTCCGGTTTCTTGCCGCCGTTCAGTCGGAAGTACAATAGCAGAAAGTTATTACGATTTCACGGGACGGGTGTTGATCCGAAACACATCTTCAAAAATATTGTGATTTCGGGAAGGCCTTTTGTCATTACCCTTTGGGCAGAAATCCAAGGTTACAGAGTCCAAACCGAGTATGACATTCGCAGAGAATGTTCGATCTCGTTGGTCAAGGGATCCGCTCCTGCGGGCCGGAACGCCGTGAGCCCACTGATTTTCGGTGAACCGACACCGCATACCTTGCGAAAAGGAGTCGCTTCGTTATACTCTCCCCGCCGCAGGCGATCCAAGGGCTTTCGCCGATTCCAAACGGAGTCCAGAAAGCACGAAAAGTCGCCTGCGAACAACTCGCCCAGGTGGCGGAACTGGCAGACGCGCTAGGTTCAGGACCTAGTGCCTTAACAGGCGTGCAGGTTCGATTCCTGTCCTGGGCATTTGAGAGGAAGGGCTTACGAGTAACACCGTAAGCCCTTTCTTCTCAGCATGTTACCAATTGCTGAAACGTGTCACTACGTTACCTGCCGATGTTCGGCAGTGCGGCTCAGAACGTCTGATTTTTTAGGTAGTCTTACCTAACAAATGGAGTTCCCCGCATGTCGAAGTCGTCAAAACGTGGGCGTCCACGAAGTATTCTCCCCTCCTATCGCCTGCACAAATCCAGCGGGCAGGCGGTAGTCACGATTCGTGGAAAGACCCATTATCTCGGACCATTTGGCTCCGATGACTCACGCCGTAAGTACGGTGAGGTTCTTGCCGCCGCCTCCAGCGGGGTCGCCATCGACCCCCTCGCCAAGCCTTCTCAGCAGTCAGTAGTCGGCGATCCCGGGCCATCAGTTGCCGTGCTTTGTGTCGCATTTCTGGATTTTGCCGAGTCGTATTACGTTAAGGACGGCCAGCAAACCGACGAAGTGGATTGCTACCGCTCCCTCATCCGCGTACTCCGACAGACTCACGGGCTGACATCCATCAGCCAGTTCGGTCCCAACCATTTGCGCGCCGTTCGGGACGCGATGATTGCTGCAGACTGGTCACGTGGGTATATCAACCGCCAGATCAATCGTCTGCGTCACATGGTGAAGTGGGCCGTTGGCAGGGACATGGTGGAGCCCAGTGTACTGGAGCGTTTACGGGCCGTGGAACCGTTAACAGCAGGGCGTTCGCAGGCCCGGGAGACACGCCCACGTGGCTCTGTTCCAGAAGCGTCGATCGCGGCGGTGAAAGCGAAGATCCGCTCCCGCAAGGCCAAGGCCTTGATCGATCTACAATTGGCGACGGCCGCACGTCCAGGCGAACTCCTGCAGCTGACGACCCAGATGATCGACCAGTCCAAGGATGTCTGGACGGTCGCACTCACGAGTCACAAGACGCAACATTTCGGTAAGTCTCGAATCTTGGCCTTTGGACCGAAGGCTCAGGCGGTCCTGAGCCCATTTCTGCGTCCCGATGCACCTGACGAACCTCTCTTCTCCATCAAGCGAAACACCTACGAACAGATCGTTCGAAACGCCTGCGATCGCGCAGGAGTGCCGCGTTTTGTCCCGCATGAACTTCGCCACACGGGTGGGACCCATTACCATGATGAGCTGGGATTTGAAGCGGCTCGGGCGATGCTTGGCCATGCCCGGCCGGACATGACGGCGCATTATTCGAACAACCTTCGCGACAAGGCTACGGCGGCAGCCGCCGTGTTGGGGTAATCAGGAAACCGGCTGATGGCTAAGCGACAATCGAAACCTGCCCCAGCGTTCAAACATCCGCCGCTCGACGATCTTGTTCGGGCCTGCTTTGTATTCGACGACTGGTTGCAATGGATGGCTGAGGCCTGCGGAAGTGTTACAGGCAACTGCGTCAGTTCAATAACGCCAATGTTTCTCAATCCGTTCCGATTTCTACCTTCAGTTGGAACTGCTTTCTCTGAAGATGGCGATGACGGTACATTGGCGTATGCAATCAATTACCTCACGAGCGAGCAGCCATTTATCAAGAATGTGATTTTCAAGTGGGCCCCCTTCCTGACGTTGATACCGACAGAGAGGCCCATGAGTTACACGCTGTTGAGCTGGAACGATTCCGCCGAGCGTTTGCTCAATCCCGGCATCAAAATGTTTTACGGATGGCCGCCGGGCATCTCTACTCCAACTGCCCATGAATGCGTCTGGGAGTGGTTTAATTTATTTGTGCGATTTGTCGCACAGTTTCGAGATGACAACGCTACCTCCGATCAGGAAGGTCGTGTCGATCTCGCTTCGGCATTTATGTCCTTGGACTGGAACCAGCAGAATGCTGCAGTACTCTTGGCCGCGATGGAGCAGGAACGGCGATGTCTGTCAAAAGAGATTGGACTGCCGAAAGATGCTGAAGAGTACTATCGGATTTGGAGACCGAACAGGGAACATCCGCCCGAGGCACAAGAACTTATTCCGCGTTTGAGCCCATTGGCCCGTGACATCCTGCATGCGGTCTATCTGAAGGAAGGGCGCACACAGAAGCAGTTGTCACTTGAAGTATTGCGGAAAGCAACTCCCTCCGGTCAATTCAAATCCATGCTGTCAGCCCTAATCGACCACGAACTTGTCGATTCAGGAGGTCCCGGACGCGCGTCTTCAGGGTATCGGCTGACTCCTTTGGGATCTCAAGTTGCGGAACTCCTTAAGGCGATGAGATCAACATCAATCACGCCGATCGATTCGCAGGATTGACTTCCGAGTCGCTCGGCTATGTCGAACAGCGATTCTGATCTCGGATTGGGGTCGCGGCGCGATTTCCTTTGCCAATTCATTTCTCTCGACATCTATGACACTGATTCCGGGTTCGCGATCGAGTATTGCATGGTGGCTCCAGCACCCCGCTCGAAACTCTCTGAAGGCGGGAGATTTGCTGAAGCTCGGCCCCATTTCGGCCCCATTTCGCATCTCATAACAGAACCCTGTGTTAGGCGAAACGACGTCGTCAGCGAGTCATTTATGCCCGCATTTACGGCTGAAAGACCGTCGACTCCGGCGATGACTTGGATACAGTCTTGCTTGGATACAGTCTTGAACTGTCTCAGCCGTCAATATTCACGATCAAGAGAGGTGAAATGATCAATGTCGAAACCGAAACACTGGTGCCAATTGCAACCGCCGCCACGATGATCCCCTGCCACCCACCACCATCCCGAGCGACGATCTGGCGGTGGATTCTGGCGGGGGTTCGAGGAAGAAAACTCGAGAGTGTCCACATCGGAGGCCGGCGATTCACGTCGGAACAAGCGATCGCTCGATTCCTGAACCCCGAAAGTGAGCCGACAGCTACATCGCAGAACATGGCAGCGCAACGACGAAGTCAGGATCAGGCAGCAATGGACGCGCTAAAAAAGCGCGGAATGTAAAAAAAACCAGTCGGTTGTTGAAGCAACCGAACTGGCTGTCCCAATGCAGTACCACCCGCAATCAGGAGAACAAAGTATGTCAGAACTGTCGACGCAAAGCAACGGGTCTCATCAGCAGCCAGGCAGGCCGCCGATCGAGCCAGCAGGTCCCAGACACGCAGGAGAACCGCAAATCATCGTTGATGGCGTTCCATTCTGTTTGTCAGAAGGGAATTCCGGCTCCGATGCGGATGCACTCAATGAGAGACTGGAGGCAAACAACTTCGAACGTGTCGAAATCAGGCTCGGAGATATCACTCGACTGACACCGAGGAAAGCCTGCCAAATCAATGTGATCTGCCATGCAACTCGTGGCCGCTGTCAGTTCGTTGATGCTGACGGATCTGCATGTTCATCGCCCGTCACTGCCATAGCAGCTGGCATCGCGCGAAATAAGGTTAGCGCCAGGATTCGAAACTTTGCGATACAACTGGCTTCAGCATGGTTTGGCGGCGATGTTGAGGAAATCCGCTCAGAACTGGAGGAATGGCTGCAGGGTTCTCGAATCAAGGTTCCCGATAATCTTGAACAAATCGTGGCAAGGACAGTTCGGCGACTGAATGCAAACAGCGACGATGCACCTTGTATCGCGGAGTTACTCGAAGACCCCTCGATTGATCCGGATATCCGATTCCCTGCCAACTGGTACTACGATAAGAACGCAGATCGGACGTATCGGATGGAGGGCCCGGTCAGGGGGGAATCCGTCGACTTCTTCGACGGTGTGCTATATGTTTCAGAAAAATTCGTCGACCGTGAACAGGACCAACAGGTTCTGGAGCTGGTGTGGACATCGCACGGTCATACGTACCGTACCACAGTCGGCCGCCAGAACCTGGTACTAATACGTGGGCTCGAGTCTCTCGCCAGCCGCGGCCTGCCAGTTTCGAGTGTCAATTCTATATTGCTGGTCACATACTTCGTCGAGTTCCTGCAAGCGAATGAATTCCGAATTCCATCCAGGATGATGGTCGGCCACCTGGGTTGGATCGATTCGGAGAGCGCGACGACGTTTTTATTGGGCGGGACGCAGATCGCACCGTCAGATACGACAATGGCCATGTCTTTCGTATCGCCGAACAAGTCAGATCCGGCGGTTATGCAGATATCTCGTCGATTCTCCGTTGGCGGCAATCGCGACAGGGCTCATCAACTCCTAACGGAGATTAGCTCCGTACCCGTCGTCTGGTTCTCGGTGTGTGCTGCTATGACGAGCCCAATGCTCCGAATCCTGGATATCAATGGATTCCTCATTGACATCTGCGGCGAGACAAGCGCTGGCAAGACAACAACGATGATGCTGGCTGGTGCGATCTGGGGCAATCCAGATATTGTCGCGCCAGACTCCGTGATCGTGTCGTGGGATCTTACACGGGTATATGGGGAACGATTGGCGAGCATCATCCATTCCCTGCCGGTGTTCCTCGATGATTCACGGAGGGCGCCCAAGCCCGAAGTGATCACCCAAATGTGCTACGACCTGACTGGCGGCAAGGGCAAGGGGCGCGGGAATCCCACCAGTGTCGATGTCCAACGTTCTTGGAGTTTGACCACGATCTCAACCGGCGAACAGTCACTGACCAGCTTCGCGGATCAGCCTGGGATGCGGGCACGCATTATTACATTGCGCGGCTACCCGTTCCCCGAGCGGAATGAAGAATGGCGGCGACGGATCGAGTGTTGGGTTACCTGTGCTAAAGAGAATTACGGGCACATGGGGCGTGAATTCATTCAGCACCTTGTGAACTCTCACTCCAGGTGGCCCGAATGGAAACAGCGATGTCACCAGATCATGGAAGAACTCAGCCCCTCGATTGCAACGAACGCCGTGGCGGGGCGTCATCTGTCGTATCTGGCCGCGATCACATTGACCGCCGAACTTGCCTGCGAATTGTGGTCGCTGCCCGAAGGTCGGCTTCAGCCTGTTGAAGGTGTTCGGCAGCTGATTGAGAACGAATACGGCGAGGCAGATCGGCCCCGGGATGCGCTGGAAAAGGTGCTGGATTATGTGTTCGCGAACCCCCAACTCGTCGCGGATTCAAGCGGTTTCGGCCCTCCGA
>JBAWWJ010000270.1:0-9190 GCA_037146815.1 Planctomycetota bacterium | reverse complement strand
GGCAGAAGTCGATTGAATTCACCGCCGCAGAACCGACACATAACACGAATCCTTATTGTTCTGCATCACCAGTGACGGATGGCGAACGAGTCATTGTCTCGCACGGTTCCGCAGGTTTGTACTGCTATGACTTCGCGGGAAATGAGCAATGGCATCGTGATCTGGGGCCGTGTCATCACATCTGGGGCAACGCTGCGTCGCCGGTCATCTGGAATGACGTCGTCTTTCTCAACTTCGGGCCGGGAGAAAGAACATTTCTGCTGGCGGTCGACAAACTGACCGGAAAGGATCTCTGGCGGGCTGAGGAATCTGGTGGGAAGCTGGGAGACAAGGGAAATTCGGAATGGATCGGTTCGTGGAGTACGCCCGTCCTAGCGAAGTTCGGGGCGCGCGAAGAATTGATTCTGAGCTGGCCGGGAACGATGAAGTCGTACCAGCCGCGAACGGGCGAGATCCTGTGGACATGCGATGGTCTGTTCAAGGACAAGGGGGCTGACAAGCTCGTTTATACGACACCACTGGTAACCCCGGAGATCATCGTCGCGATGGGAGGATTCACCGGTGCATGGCTGGGAATGAAGCCTCCCGTAGACCTTCCTTCCAGTGGCAAAACCGATATCACGGATACTCACCGTCTCTGGCGATTTCCGTCGTCTCCGCAGCGCATCGGATCGGGTGTTATTGTGGGTGAGCACATCTACGTGGTCAACGAGCCTGGGACGGCACAGTGCATTGCCGCAAAAACAGGAAAAATTCTCTGGACCGAGCGTCTGACCTCATCAACCTGGGCCAGCCTCGTCTATGCCGAAGGGCGGCTGTACACAACCAGCCTGGATGGCGAATCGGTTGTGTTTCTGCCGAACACCGAGAAGCTGGAAGTCCTTGCGCGAAACAAAATTCCTGAACGGACGTTGGCTTCGATCGCAGTTTCGAATGGGGAATTCTTCCTGCGAACGTACGACAATCTCTGGTGCATTCGTAAATCGGAAAGAAAGTGATTTCCAAGAAGTGGAGATCCTGCTGTAGATCAAACAACAACAAGCCAGACGAACGGTATACTACGTGAGAAAGAAACCTCTGACGGAAATGTCAGAATGAATTGCACGAATCGGATTATTAGCCCCAACTTCTCATGGCCCCAACACAAATTCTTGGCATCGACGCAGTTCGGGCCTGGCGCAACGATTCTCGCTGATGGTGGCAACCGCGTCCCGTATTTGGTAGAGCAGTTCCCTTTCAATCAAGAATCAATCACTCAGGGAACTGATCAGCATGGCGTACGATGTCTACGGTGTCGGAAATTCACTCGTCGATATTCAAGCGAAGATTGATGAGTCGTTGCTGGCGCGTCTCGAATTCGCCAAAGGAATCATGACGCTGGTCGATGAATCGACTCAAACACGCGTTCTTTCCGCCCTTAATGGAGCCGCCATCAGTCGATGCGCTGGCGGATCGGCCGCGAATACCATCGCTGGCCTGGCAGATTTCGGTGGACGCGGGGCCTATGCCGGGAAGCTCGGCCGCGATGACCTGGGAGAGTTCTGGCTGAAGGATATGCGTGATCTGGGGGTCAAGATCGAGGTCCCGCAAACGAACGGTCAGACCGGGACCTGCGTCTGCCTGATTACGGATGACGCGCAGCGCACCATGCTGACGCATCTGGGGTTGTCCTCGACTCTGGGACCCGACGATATTTCCGAATCGGAAATCAAGCAATCGAAGTTTGTTTACATCGAAGGGTACCTCTTCACGGGCGAATCCACGAAGGGTGCGGCACTCAAGGCGATCGAACTTGCCAAGAAGCATGGGGTCAAAGTCGCCTTTACCGTTTCCGATCCATTCCTGATCAACATCAACCGCGACTTGTTCTGGGAACTGATTGCCGGACCAGTTGACCTGTTGTTTTGTAATCTGGAAGAAGCACGCAGTCTGACGGGTCTAATTGATCCGATTGACTGTGCCCAGAAGATTCACAGCCATGCTGCCGACGTCGCACTGACACTGGGGGGAGACGGTTCGCTTCTGATCCACGATGGAAAGACGATTCCGATCGAAGGAGTTCCAGTCACTGCAGTCGACACCACGGGGGCGGGCGATATGTACGCGGCCGGTGTGTTGTACGGAATTACGAATGGGCTGACGTGGCAGCAGGCCGGTCACCTGGCATCGCATGCCGCCGCTCGCGTTGTGGCGCAGATGGGGGCTCGCCTTCATAAAAAGTTTACATCGCAGGAGATCGCAGATCTGCTGAGATAGTTACACTGTTTTCCGTTGATTGGCGGATGCCGATCAGGTCGCTGTGGTCTGAGGACTGCTGCACAATCTCGTGAAGCAGACAAGGTATTTCGCGTGCCGTTGTTTCGAAAATCCCAGGTCTCCGTCAAGAAGGCTGTCGCTCGTCACGAGCAGGTTGTCTTCTATCCTTCTTACGGCGCGCGCACTGCCGATGGCCGAGGCTGGATACTGACCGTCCAGGGGAGCGTCTACGATCCGCGGATCTCATGGCTACGACGCAAACCGATGTTTGCTGTCATTCGACGTGTCTTACGAATGGACCGGACAGCGGAAGAGTATTTTCGAATCCGGATGCGGCAATTCCTGATGTTCGGCTTGCGAGGTCGGTCGATCTCGATTGAATTGGGCGAGCGAGTCTATCACGTCGGCGAATCGGACTACATGGGCCTGTTTCGCGGCGAGATCGTTATATCGAACGAGGAACTTGCCAAGATTCAGCACAGCGACGGCATACCTGCCAACTGGTTGAAATACCGGGCGTTGCTGACAGACGCCGACGAACGATTGGTCGAAGGAACATTGCAACTCGTCGATCCTGTCGGGGTCTCGATCATTTCGGACGTTGACGACACCATCAAGCACAGCAATGTGCCGAACCGCAAAGACCTTTTTCGGAACACCTTTACTCGGACGTTTGTTCCGATCACAGGGATGCCCGAGCTTTATCAGGATTGTGCGCAGGCGGGTGCCAGCTTTCACTTTGTTTCCGGCAGCCCCTGGCAACTTTTCGAGCCGCTGGTCGAGTTTATGCGGGAAGAATTGTATCCCCCAGGTTCCTTTCACCTGAAGCGGTTCCGGATTCGCGACAGCGCCCGCAAGATTCGAATGTCGCCTCAGAAGACTCACAAGCGATCGGCCATCGAACCGATTCTGGCGGCGTTTCCACAGCGGAAGTTCGTCTTGATCGGTGATTCAGGCGAACAGGACCCTGAAATCTACGCCAGTTTTTTGCGTGAACGACCGGATCAGATCGCAAGTATCTTTATCCGAGCCGTCCGTGAAGAAACACGTGAATCCGAGCGGTTGCAGACCGCATTTGCTGGACTGAATCCACGCGACTGGTCGGTCTACCGCGAACCGGCCGATATTCAGGAACGGGTGGCCAACCTCGTTCGCGGAATCCAGTGAGTTTAATTCCGTCAGAAAATGATCCCAATTTCGTGGACTGGTACCACGATCTGCTCGTGACAAAGCCTTCATGACATGCCGACGATTCCGACTGAAACCGTACCCGTACTCACCGTCAGTGCGCTGACCTTCGTTCTGAAAGAAGTCGTCGAGACAACGTTTCCACACGTCTGGGTGAGTGGCGAGATTTCAAACCTGATGCGAGCAGGTTCGGGACATGTCTACTTTACGCTGAAAGATGACGCCGCGCAGTTGAAGGCAGTGATGTGGCGCAGCACGGCTCAGCGAGTCCGTTTCGATCTGCGTGATGGCATGGAGATCATCACCGCCGGTTCCATTCAGGTCTATGAAGCACGCGGCCAGCACCAACTGGTTGTCGAGCAGATGCAGCCCAAGGGGATCGGGCCATTGGAACTGGCATTTCGTCAGCTCCAGCAGAAACTCGCCGCAGAAGGCTTGTTTGACGCCGAGCGAAAGCGGCCACTGCCGCGATTTCCGCGACGGATTGCTCTGGTCACCAGTCCGACTGGGGCTGCTGTTCGTGATATCATCCAGGTCATGTCACGCCGCTGGCCTCGCGCCGACATTGTGATCGTTCCGGTCGCGGTCCAGGGGGATCAGGCGGCCGGACAAATTGCGGCGGCACTGCGTCGAGTCCATCAGATTCCCAAAGTCGATGTCGTCATCTGTGGCCGGGGTGGGGGAAGCCTGGAGGATCTGTGGGCCTTCAACGAAGAGACTGTAGCGCGAGCGATTCATGCCTGTCGCGTCCCTGTTGTCAGTGCGGTCGGGCACGAAGTTGATGTCACGATTGCTGACCTGGTGGCAGATCGGCGCGCATTGACACCCAGTGAGGCTGCTGAACTGGTGGTTCCACTGGAATCGGATGTCCGCATGGAACTGGACATGATTCGTCAGCGTCTGGTTTCGTCACTTCGGCAACGGGCACAGCGAGCCAGAATCCGGCTCGATTCGCTCGCCGGACGACGTTGTTTCACGCGGCCTCAGGACCGCATCCACGACCTGTCACACAAACTCGATGACCTGGAAGGACGACTGAAGCGTGGAATACGTCAGGCCTTTGAAACATCCCGTCAGCAGGTCAACTCGCTCGCCGCGTCATTGAATGCTCTCAGCCCGCTGGCTGTCCTCGAACGGGGATACTCGCTGTCGAAGCGACTTTCTGACGGCGAATTGATTCGCGATGCATCAACGGTTTCCATCGGCGACCAGATTTCGACGCTGTTTGCCAGCGGAAGCATCATCAGTGAAGTCCGTTCGATTGACTTGGACGATTAGACGCCCCTTCACCCCCCCGCATCTACCGACAAAATCAGGACGGCATCGCCGTCGTGAAGGATGGTTTCCGGGTCTGTGACAAATCGGTCTCCTCCCAGATTGGCCGTGAAGCCAGATCTTAGGTGTCGACCGTCAATGCACGCCGTTGCGAGAGACGGAAATCGTTCTGCCAGATCTGCCAGAACGTCTCCCAGGCAGTTGCCCTCAGATGTGGTCCGAGCCACGCCGGCTCGTTGGCGAGGGATTCCAAATAACTCCACGGGAACCTGCATTTCAGACGACTCGATCTGTTCTGGTTTTGGAGGAGACGTTTCGGATTTCAGAGGAGACCTTCGGGCGGGCGTTTCGGCGGGGTCGGGAGACCCGCGCCGATCAGGGGTCAGGAGACCCGCGCCGGACAGTGGTCAAGAGACCTGCGCCGAACAGTTACTACCATGCCGACACTGGGCTTTCGGTCGGTTCTGCTGAAGCGTACACTGAAGTTCCTGAGTTTCGCCACCCCGTTTTCACTCACCGCTTGTTTCGTTGATCGTGTTCAGATGCCACCACGCCATTTCCATTTGCTGATGCTTGCCACGCTGCATGCCCTGAGTCTGTCAGCCCTGGCCCAGAATGTTTCGTTTCGTAATGACGTGATGCCGGTGCTGTCGAAGGCAGGATGCAATCTCGGGACCTGTCACGGAAACGCTCGCGGCAAGGGTGGCTTTCAGCTTTCTCTACGTGGTCAAGATCCCGCGCGCGATTACCTGGTCCTCACACGAGAATGGCTTGGTCGACGGACGAATTCGGGGCGACCGGATGAAAGCCTGTTGCTGTTGAAGCCGACGATGCAGGTGGCTCATGAAGGGGGACGGCGATTCGTCGCCGATTCCCGTGAATACCGTGTCCTGCGTGACTGGATTGCAGCAGGGGCACCCGATGATCGACCGGGGACACGAAAACTGATCCAACTTCATGTCACCCCGCTCGAAGCTTTTTTAGCTCCCTCTGGCGAAACGACATCTCCCACTTGGCAGACGAAATTGACAGCGACCGCCGAATTCTCGGACGGTACAAAGAGCGATGCCACGTCACTCGTGGTATATGAAAGTTCAAATCCGATCGCAGAGATTTCACCTGCGGGGCTGGTCAAGGGGACCATTGCGGGTGAGACGACAGTGCTGGTTCGGTATCAGCAGTTACAGGTTCCCGTTCGCCTGGCGTTTGTTCATGCTCGACCTGGTTTTGTCTGGGCGGAACCAGCCCCGGCCAACGTCATCGATCAGCATGTTTATGCCAAGTTGATGCGGTTGAAAGTCAACCCGTCTGCTGCTTGTGATGATGTCACGTTTGTTCGTCGCGTTTATCTCGATCTGCTCGGCTCGCTGCCAACCGCAGATGAGGCTCGCAGGTTCGTGGCGGACGCATCACTTCAAAAGCGAGCGGCATTGATTGATGAACTGCTGGAACGACCAGAATTTGCCGACTGGTGGGCATTGAAATGGGCTGATCTGCTGCGAATCGAAGAAAAGACCCTCGACCGCAAAGGGGTCGAGAACTTTCATGGCTGGCTGCGGGATGCGTTTGCCAACAACAAGCCGCTGGACGTCATGGTTCGCGAGATCGTCAGTGCGCGGGGAAGTACCTATGAAGTCGCTCCGGCAAATTTTTATCGAGCTTTGCGGGACCCGTTTGAACGGAGTGAAGCAGCAGCCCAATTGTTTCTGGGGGCAAGGCTGCAGTGTGCCAAGTGTCACAACCATCCGTTTGACCGGTGGACTCAAGATGACTACTACAGTTGGGCCAGCGTCTTTGCGCGGGTCGACTACAAGATTCTGGAAAACAAACGGCGGGATCAGAATGACAAGCACGAATTCGACGGCGAACAAATCGTCTTTCTGAACGACGATGGTGTCGCCAAGGATCCTCGCACCGACAAGGCTCGCCCGCCAATGCTGCTGGGTGCTGGAACGCCAACACAAGCCGATCCGCTGAGAAGTCTCGCCGATTGGCTGACATCACCCGGTAACAAACGGTTTGCGGAAATGCTCGCCAACCGGACCTGGCAACAAGTCATGGGACGGGGGATCGTCGAACCGATCGATGACTTCCGGGCGACTAATCCTCCCTCGAACCCGGAATTGCTCCAGGCTCTGTGCAACCAGTTGCAGTCGAAGAATTCGTCAGGCACTTCGTACGACCTGCGTCAGTTGCTGCGGCTGATCCTGAATTCCAACACTTACCAGGCTTCGGCCAGTCCGAACGAAACGAATCGCGACGAAGAGACCAATTTCAGCCATGCTCAGGTACGACGACTCTCGGCAGAACAACTGATCGATGCGATGAGCAAGGTGCTGAACACGCCGCTGAAATTCAATGGTTATCCGGTCGGCCCTCGAGCGTCTCAACTCCCCGGAATTCAGATCGCGCGACGCCGTGACGGCGGGCCCACCAGTGCAGATCTGTTTCTGACAACGTTTGGTAAACCCCCTCGATTGCAGTCCTGCGATTGTGAGCGATCTGACGAAACAACATTGTCGCAAGCCTTTCAGTCGATCAGTGGTTCCCTGGTCCATCAACTTCTGACCGAATCAGGTAATCGACTCGATCTGCTGATCCGATCCAAACGACCGACCGGGGAACTGGTCAAAGATCTCTACTGGATCGCCCTTTCACGTCCACCCACAGATGACGAAGTCGAGCAAGCCAGCCGATACATTGAGCGAGCCGAATCACCGCGAGTCGGACTGGAAGACGTTTCCTGGGGCCTGCTGAATTCGCATGAGTTTTTGCTGCGCAGGTAATTGACAGCCTTCTGGACACGAGTAAGAAAGCGAACACGGAAATGAGCGATAATCCGATTTCCCGTCGCCGAGCCCTCTCAATTGGAGGAGCAGGACTGCTGGGAGTCACACTGCCTCGAGTCTTGCATGCTGAGGGGGTTGGGACTCGACCCGGTCGCGCGAAGTCGGTGATCTTCCTCTACCAGTTTGGCGGCCCCAGTCACCTCGACACATTCGATCCAAAGCCCGAAGCTCCGGCCGGGGTTCGCAGTCAGTTCGGCGTCATTGAGACATCCGCAGCAGGTATTCGTATCTGTGACAAGCTGCCCCGGATGGCGACTGTTATGAACGAAGTGACGCTGGCCCGGACTGTCTATCACAACATGAAGAATCACAACTCGGCAGCGTACTACGCACTGACCGGACACGCGCCGCCACTCGATGACATTCGATTACGAGACTCTCTGGATCTGTTTCCCGCTTACGGCTCTGTTGTGGATCGATTGGCACCGGTATCGAACGAGATGCCGTCGTTTGTCGCGTTCCCCCATGTTCTGCGTGATGGAGAAATCACGCCGGGGCAACACGCCAGTTTCCTGGGCAAATCGCACGACCCGTTGCTCGTCACGTCCGACCCGAACGATTCAGGGTTTGCGCTTCCCGAACTGAGCCTGCCGGCAGGTGTCTCAGCGGATCGATTGCAGAACCGGCGTGAGATCCAGCAAATGATCAATCGTCAGTCGCGGATCATGGAGTATTCGAGTACCGCGCGCGGCCTGGATGCTTACTACAACAAGACCCTGGCGATGCTGAATTCCTCGCGCGTGCGTGATGCTTTCAACCTTCAGGCGGAATCTGCGGCGACGCGTGAGAAATACGGGCGGACAACCTATGGGCAAAGCTGCCTGCTCGCACGCCGGTTGGTTGAAGCCGGAGTGAAGTTCATTAACGTTTATTTTGCCAACAATATTGGCGGACGGACCACGACAGGTGGTTGGGACACTCACGGTTTTGACAATACGCGAATGTACCCGATCCTGCGTGACTATCAGTTGCCGATCACCGATCAGACGTTGCCGACGTTAATTCTGGATCTGAAAGAGCGGGGATTGCTCGACGAAACCCTGATCGTGTGGATGGGTGAATTCGGTCGAACTCCGAAGATCAACGACAACATCAGCCGGGATCATTGGCCGCAGTGTTACACCGTGCTGCTGGCTGGTGGAGGATCCAAGCGAGGATTTGTGTACGGCACATCGGATAAAAACGCCGCGTATCCAGACAAGGATCCCGTGCAACTCGACGATCTTGCCGCGACGGTCTTCGCTCTGATGGGGATCGATCCTCATGCAGAGATACGCGACAAGCTGAACCGGCCGTTACCCGTCTCGGCCGGAAAAATCGTCACAGGTCTGATGGCCTGAAAGATCTCAGGCTTTACGACATCAGAAATCGCCGCCGCCACCGAAATCGCCACCACCCGCGTCCCCGCCGCCGCCAAAGTCACCACCCCCGAAGTCAGTTCCTCCGCTGAAGCCAGAGTCCGAAATCGACGGTCCGCTGTCTCCACCACCCATGCCCGAATCGGTATTCGTCCAGGAATCACTCCCGTGTGCCTGGTGACCGGAGAATTGGTTATACAGCCAGTTTCCAGCGACTGCACCGAAGATCCCGCCGGCGAGACTCTGCATGAATCCCCCCCCCCC
>JBAWWJ010000269.1:0-9262 GCA_037146815.1 Planctomycetota bacterium | reverse complement strand
CCGCTCCACTCATGGAAATCCCAATTTTAGCCTGCAAGAATGCTTCACAGCGTTGGCCACCCAGCCGTCAACTGAAAGGCGCGATCAACCGACCAACAAGTCTTGCAAAGCGGGTTCTCACAGAGGCGCAGAGCCACAGAGTTAAAATGCTGCAGCGATGCGAACAGAGCAGCCGAGCTCGATCTTATCTCTCTCCGTGTCTCCGTGACTCTGTGAGAAACAACCAGTCGTGTCGAACAACTGTCAGCAACAATGGGCAAAGACTACCTGCGACCACTCGGTGAGTTTGTCGACAGGCCGGGGCGAGACTGAGGCGTTGCGAAGGTAGCCCCGGGATCTTCGCGAAGCCCGTGTTATCCACACCGAGCTTGTGATCAATGTCGATCGACATTCCACCGGCTTCCCGTTGGTCCAGCCCCGGCCAGCCTGCCGATCACACTGAACTTCGGAGTACCTGGTCACTGTGCAGTCGGAGTTGCCCCGAGAGTTCCGAGTTGAGTGGCCGAGTTGGCGCGACCAAGTTTGGGTTCGACCGAAAACAGGAAGCCAGCGTTGTTCTTGCTCCAGTCGTAGTTCGCTCCGAAGTGAAACAGCATCCATTCGCCGATTCGGGTGATCGTGACCGACTGACCGCGACTCTGGTTTTGTGCGATGTCGTATGAGGCACTCATTGTCGACACCCACTTGGGACTCATCGCATAGCTGTAACTGCCGGTCAGGATCTGGCTGTCGAGCGAGGCCCCTTTGATTTGTTGGACGCCGACATAGACACTGCCACGGAAGCTGCGCTGGCTCATCACACCGATGTTCCACCATTGCTGACCGTTGTTAAAGAAGTCGTACATGGAATCGGCAATCACAGTGGTCCGGTCGCCAACGTTCCATGCATAGTGAGCGCTGAACAGCCCGAAGTTCTCTCCGAAGTTGTCTCGGTTCGGATTTGGAAAATATGAGACTCCCAGGTCCAATGACATCCAGTCCTTGATCCGTTGTCGGTCCGGTGGGCCAACCTTGGTTTGTAACCGCTGGCTTAATCCCAGTCGAAGTGCCTGCTGAGTATCAACGAGTTCGTTGTATTGAGCACTGACGCTAGTCGCAGCCTGGGATCGCACTGCGTAGAACCGCGGATCAAACTGTGGTGGCACAACGCCCCCAAACGTGTTTGTCACGAACCGTTCCCGGAATCGCTCCTGAGCATTGTCCTCGAATTGGTTCCATTGCGGGATTTCCGAAAGGCTGCGACTCGCCTGGGCGTACCCAAAGTCTGCGTCGACGGAAACCTTGTGTGCCAGGCCGTTCAAATTCAGAATATCGCTCTGGATTTGAGGGTACGCTTTCCAGAACTGCAGGTTGGCTCGCAAACCGCCGCGCCCATAGAACCGGTCAATCGCAGAATTCGTAAAGCTGTCGCTCCAATAGGCCGCTTCGCCCATCAGATAGGGTGACAACTTGACTGGCCCCAGGTTGAACGGAGCGGTCAGTTCGTGTCGCGTCATCGTCACCAGACCATTGGCGTCGGTGAAATAAGGGAGCGGAGTAAATGTATCCTGGGGATTTGTTGGAGCCTGGGCCTGGTTCAATGCTGCATAGCCGAGTGACGTATGCTGACTCCAGTTCAGCCAACCACCCAGCAAGGGAATTCCCAGCGAATTCAGATCGCCACGCGGCAACCACGCTGTATTGTTTTCAAAGCGATTGATCGTCGGCTGAACGAGCAGCGACATCGTCCAGTTTTCGTCCGGTTGATATCGCAGGTAACCGAGCGTATCCAGGTCCTTGCCGGTATCAAAATCTTTTTCGAAATAGCTTTCGCGGAAGTTGCGGTCTGACGCGGCACCAACTTCGGTCAGCAGTTTGACGTTGTATTCGGAGAAGACATGGCTGTGCTGCCACTGTAACAGCCCACGATTCGGATCGGCCGGGTCGAGTGCCATTCGGTCTCGCCCGAGATTGTCGACGCCACCATCATACGCATAATAGGCCAGGCCGTTCCCGGCGAACGCGTTTCCATATTGATCGGTTCCCGAATACTTGCCATCGGTTCCAAGCGCCGGCCCACGATAACTCAAGTAGTCCAGCAACAAGTTCCAGCGGGCATCGACTCCTTCGGGACGCTGTATGCCGAACGTGGCGAAGGCATCCCAGCGACTGCGAACCTGAGTTCCAAAGATTCGATCCTGTCCGACGCTCAGTCCAACGAGTGGCACACCTGGATCTTCAACCGGTGTCGACAATCGTGGAACGTAGAGCAGTGGCACCCCTTCGGCGACGAATCTCGCGTCTTGAGCGGTCACCCAATAGACATCACGCGGTACCGCCATTCCCGTCTGCGGATCGATAATCACCGCGTTATTGGAGGGACGCGGTTCGAGGAAAAGATCCTGAGCCTCCAGGCGATAACCGGGTTCACCGATCTGACTGGTCGTGAACCATGCATTTTGTGCATGGTAGGACTTCAATGAGTTCTGGCGAATGCGATCTGCCCGGATACGGAACGTGGCATCCATCGATGGAATGTAGGACTGCAATTCCGCGTCCAGAATCAAGGCTCTGTTTTCGCGGGCATCGTAAAAGGCTCGCGTCGCTCGAATCACGTTGCTGACTTCTGGATTCCCCATTACTGGCAGGATCGATTGCCGACGAATGACGATGTTCCCTTCCAGGTAGAGCTGAAACGAACTTTCCGGCCGTTGCAGCATCTCGGGCGAGAACTGCCCCGCTTCGGTTGCTTCGGTCCAGATGATCACGCGGTCAGCACTCAAGTCGACTGCACCTGACCCCTCTTCGCCCCCGATGGTCATTCCATCGACGACGATATTCACGCCTCCTGTAATCAGCGTGATTTGTTCCGGGGGAGTCGTGTCATTCGATGTGTAGCCGTGGACATTGAACGGCATGTTGATGCTGCGAGGTGAAACACGGACGCGCCGCAGACCCGCTTGTTGATCCAGTTGAACGTTTCGCCAAGTCGAATCGACCGCGGCGGTCTCGGGGGCCGCAACAGTCAGTTGTGTCTGCTTCAGGACGGTGCGTGCAGTTCCAGGCCGTTCGACAGCCCGTCGATACAAAGGATCGTCTTGCCCCGGACGATTGGGAACTCGCCCCTTGACCGACAACGAGATTCCGCGGCCCGATGTCAGATCGATCCAATGAGATTGCTCACTGCGCGACTCGGTAGATGACTGAATCTGGACCCCTTCTTCCAGGTAGACACGCACGTGATGCCGTTGATCGCTGCGGTTTGCCTTGTCGTGAGCCCAGACGACCATACTATTTGCTGTATAGGTTTTGTCTCCCTGGGCCACTCGGCACGAACCTCGGAACAATGCGATGGTTGTCCCAGCTTCACGCCATTCTTGTGACCAGTCTGCCGATATTTGAATCGGGGCATCGCTGATCTCTTGCGGCGATTCATCAGCCAATCCATGCACGTGCGGGCGCGTGATCACGATCGCTATCGCCATAAAGGCGATAGTGAAGGCAACCAGCCATCTGGTCCGCAACTGGAATTGACTGCCCCGCACGGGCGCTCCCGAGTGGATTGAGTCCGAAATCGACCGTCCTTGGTGAATCTAGCCTCAGCCGTGAACCAGCTTTTGGTGTTGAAGAGCCTCGCCTCCGCGAATCTCTTCATCAACTGGTTCGCGACAGAACCCCGGTGGAAGTGGGCTGCGAGTATATGGCAGCCCGTTTTAGAGTGTCAATTTGGGTTTACGGCGGAACGGGGTTCCCGAGAGTTGGGGAAATCAACAGAGCAGCCGTAACATACTTCTTAGACTACAGTTGCAGCAACACGACCATCTGCGGATTGTTACAGCCAAATTGCCACAACATGCGTAGTAGCAATGCGATGCGTGAGTTTGCCAATTCGAGGCATCACTCTGCTCTCTTAGGGACGAATCTGCCTGGCATTCAAATGCCAAACTGGCCTGAGACTGTCGGTCTGCCTGACCGCACCCGTTCGAGATCGAAACCAGCACTGGCGCCGAATCTGTTCGGCAGTTCTCGCCGTGATTTCCCGCAACCCTGCGGTTTTTGCTGCGAAACAGAGGCTGGATTGATAGATTCATCAGGCAAGGTCTTGCAGATCACGCGGGACTGAAAGTATCACCACTCCTCATCTCCCAGATCCTGTTTATGACAAGTTTTCAACATACGGGTGCAGCAGTTGGTCGCATCGGACGGGCACTTCTTGTGGTCTGGTCGGTGTTTCTGATTTGTGGATTCGTCGTGGCCCGATGGCTGGAACCAGACCC
This sequence comes from Planctomycetota bacterium, assembly GCA_037146815.1. Lineage (GTDB taxonomy): Bacteria > Planctomycetota > Planctomycetia > Planctomycetales > Planctomycetaceae > Schlesneria. Next base: position 5,006 of record JBAWWJ010000269.1, on the reverse strand, counting down.
ACGTGGGTTTGGTACGCATCAGCAACTTGGTTTACCTGAATGTACGATTCGAATGTTGTTTTCGCGGCCATGCCCTGGTTGCGGGATGACCACCTGCTTTTCGTATTTTGTCCGTGGTGATTTACCCTCAGCAGCTCGAGCCAATCCGGCGGGAGTCTTGCTGGCGACGTTATGCGTAATGATGATTCCATGGAGTATCACGAGTGCCGTGCATGGAAGATTCTGGATGGTCGACGAGCCATTAACCTCCCTGGCTGTGATGATCGCAGCTATCGGAGTCGTGGCGTCGCTGGCATGGTTTTTCGCATTCATGCGTAATGCTTGATGTGCCTGATCATGACCCAGCGGATTCGATGATAGGATTTCGGTAATTGGAATGGAAGCCAATTGAAACCTCGTCAATTCTGACGATCGGTTTCAACGACGGCGAAGGATCGCCCTATGAAAAAGCTCTCAATCGATCTGAATCCCGGACGACGACTGGTACTCCAGTTCCTGACAGCGGGAATTTGCAGTGCCGTCGTCACGACATTACCAGGATGCTCCCTGGGTGTGATGATGGGCAAAATGATCGCTGGTGAGCCAAAGATCCCGGCCGAATTTCGCAAGATGACGAAGGACGACCTGACCAAGGGAAAACACAACGTCTTGGTCGTGTGTACTGCTCCTGAGTCCATCGATTCAGAAAACTCGACACTCGCCTACGATGTGATCGACGGGGTCACTCGGCGAATGAAGCTGCACGGAATCAATGTCGTTAATCCAGATCTCGTTGCCAACTACCTGGATATGAACGGCGGAGGGGACATCGATCCGACACAACTGGCCGAGGAATTTGACCCTGATTACATCATCGTCATCGAAATTCAACACTTCAGCTACCGCGAACCCAACAGCCCGAAGCTGTTGCGTGGCCAGTCCAGTGGGATTGTTCGTGTCGTCGAAGTCTCGGAAATTAATGGACACAAACGAGCCAGCTCAGTATTCGGAACCGAGTTTGCGTCGACGTACCCGATTCATCAGCCCGTCTCGGAACAAGGCCGATCTTCATTGATCTTCCAGAAAGAGTACATGGATCGATTCTGTACTCAACTGGCAGAGAAGTTCTACGACCATCGCCCTGGAAACGACATTTAACATCGAGACCAACAGCTCACATCGATTTCGCATCGTAAACATGCTCTTACCCGTCTGAGGGATTCAAAAATATGTCACGCCGAATTCTCTCGCTGCCGACTCGTCCCTTACTGATTCTGCCGCTCGTCGCCGTATCCCTGTTGCTCAGCGGTTGTCGAGTAGGGATGCTGCTGGGGTTGTTGATTGCCGGCCCACCGACAGTTGAACCGGAATTCGACAAGCAGACCAAGGAATCGATGACGGACAAAGATGTGACCGTCGCGGTTGTCTGCTTTGCGCCGACTGAAGTGAAGTATGCCTTCGAAAACATCGACCACGAACTGGCAAAGTTCGTCAGCTTCCGGTTGCGTGAAAACAAGATCTCGATCATTTCTCCCGACCATATTCGCGCGTGGCTGGAAGAGAACAAGGATTGGGACAAACCTGAAGAAATCGGCGCGGCTTTCAACGCCACGTATGTGATTTATGTCGATCTGAACGAGTTCTCGGTGTTCGAAGAAGGGACAGCCACGCTTTACCGCGGACGTTCGGAAGCGGTAGTCAGTGCCTGGAAAATGGACAAAGACGGCAGCGGCGAGAAAATCTTCAGCATGGAAAAGGTTTCCAAGTTCCCTCAGCAGCAACCCGTCAGCACTTCTGAAGAGACCTACAACAATTTCAAGGCTCGATATCTGGCTCGCTTGAGTGATGAAATCGGGCGGTTCTTCTACGAGTATTACCAGGCCGATGAAATTGGGACAGCGAATTGACCATCGCTGAACCGATTTCGAAAGCGATGCCATGACTTCTTCCACCGCGCAATTGCGTGAACTGCTCGCCAATCCAGGAATTATTCGCAGCCTGGCTCCTCACGATGCCTTTTCGGCAAAGGTGATGGAGCAGGCAGGGATTCCACTCTTCTTTCTTGGTGGCTTTGGAGCTTCGGCCAGTGCCTTTGGCCTGCCAGACCTGGGACTCCTGGGAATGGCGGAAATGGCGGAAGCAGCGCGGCGAATGACTGCAGCCGTCAATGTTCCAGTCATCGTCGATGGAGACACGGGATATGGAGCCATCCCGAATGTGATTCGGACTGTCAGGGAATTTGAACTCGCTGGTGCAGCGGGAATGCTTCTGGAAGATCAGCTCTTTCCGAAACGCTGTGGTCACTTCCAGGGGAAACAAGTGGTTCCTGTGGAAGAGATGTCGGCAAAACTGAAAGCGGCACTGGATGCTCGTCGCGATTCCAAATTTGTTGTCATCGCGCGAACCGATGCGAGGGCGATTGAAGGACTGGATGCTGCCATCGAACGTGCCAACAGATATGCCGAAATCGGCGCGGACATGATTTTCGTCGAAGCACCTCAGTCGATAGACGAATTGGCCAGAGTTGCTCGTGAAATCCCCAAACCTCAACTGGCCAACATGCTGGTCGGTGGAGCAACGCCGATTCTTTCGGCCGTGGAATTAGAGCAACTCGGTTTCAAGATCGTCGTTTCACCGATTGAAAGCTTGGCTGTCACGGCTTTCGCCATCAACCATCTGGCCAAAGCCATGTTGACGGAAGGTCGGGTCGATACTCTGGCTGATCGCATGTGGTCCTTTTCAGAGATGAAACGACTGTTGGGTGTGGACGCCTGATGGATAGCAAAAAAACGACCTCGTCGAAGATGCGAACCGCTTCGAACTCACGCTGCCGATTCCTCGGCTGCATCCTGATTGCCACCGCAATCGGATGCGGGACGACGCGAATTTCTGACACCCTGCGAACGGGTACAGAACAATTGCTTCTTTCGAATGCCATTGAACGCGCCGTCAACGATATGGACTTTACCATCCTGCAAGGCAAGGAAGTCTACTTTGATCCGCAGTACCTGAAGGGGGTTTCGGATGAGGGCTATATCATCAGTTCCATCCGACAGCGATTGCTGGCAGATGGAGTCCTGTTGAAAGGGACTCGCGACGAAGCCGTCTATGTGGTGGAAGCCCGTGCCGGGACGGTTGGGACGAATCGTCAGGATGTGCTGATCGGTGTGCCACAAGTGACATTGCCGACCGGATCCATGATGACAGGTGTCCCATCGGCGATTCCAGAAATCCCGCTGGCAAAGAAGACTCAGCAGCGTGGGATCGTGAAGCTGGCGGCATTCGCTTACAACCAGCAGACGGGTCAGGCGATCTGGCAATCGGGGACCCATCCCATCACGGCCGATTCTCGGGATACGTGGTTTCTCGGGACGGGACCGTTCCAGCGAGGTTCCATTTACAATGGGACCAGCTTCGCAGGGCAACGAGTCCGCTGGTTTGGCGGACCGCCGGCAGACAGTCATGTCCCGGCCCCTGGGATCTCGATTACGGCTGGCAATACATTCACAGAAGATCAGGAACTGGCCGCGGCGAAGGCCACTGAAATTGCGAAAGCCAAAACGAAGGACTCGGCGAATAAAGTTGCTCCTGCGACGTTCAACCCGACGAATCCTCCGAGCCTTCCGCAGCCAGGACGACTGCCGACAGCGACGCCGACTGCCACTACTCCTTCGGCTGCAACGTCCGGGTTCAGCTCTGGAGGGAGTAATCCCGATCAGCGAGCGAATTCAGGCGGTAATGCCGCTGCCGCCGGACTGCTGATGCTGCAGAAGCGTGCGACGGATGCCACTTCGCAATAGGCCCCTACGTCACGCTTCCGCGTGTTTTCGCAGGACCTTGTCCATTGATTTCCCCTTCGCCAACTCGTCGATCAATTTGTCGAGATACCGAATTTCTCGCATCGTCGGTTCTTCAATCTCTTCGATTCGGACGCCGCAAATCACACCCTTGACCAATGTACGTAACGGATTCAGCTTCGGAGCCTGAGCAAAGAACGTTTCAAAGTCCGTCTTGTTTTTGAACTCTCTTTCAAGATCACCTTGCGTATATCCTGTGAGCCACCGAAAGATCTCATCGACTTCTGCTTTCGTACGTCCCTTTTTCTCGGCCTTCGCGAGATAGTGGGGGTAAACACTTGCGACACTCGTCGTATAGATTCGGTGCTTTGCCATACAAAGCCTTTCCTGATTTGCCCGCTGATTTTATGGTGTTGTGAGAATGTGGGTCGGCCAGTCAGATTGCTTCCGTTTTCGTGCCACTCCGCTGACGATCCAGCAGACTACCACCAGAGAATAAACGCATCCTGTCCCGCCTGCTGAATCTGGCCAAACCAATTCACGAGGTCTTGCGTAAACTGCTTGCTCCCATCGGACAAACAAGCGACCATCGTCCTGGCGTATTCATCCGGGATGCCCTCTGGCAAAGTCCTTTGAAAATCTGCGGCGGCTTGAAAAACCGGGATCATGGTCGCGAGATCGCTGTTGATGAACAGCGTGTAGAATGACCAATCTGTACGGAAGTCGTCGCCAAATAACGGTGTGCCGTTGCTGAGCCCCGACATCCATGAAAAATACTGCACACAGCACTCGCTCGATTTCGTGAACCCGCACGACGCCAATTCGCGATAAAGCTTTCCCACCGCGGGTTGAGACCAATGAGAAGATACACTTGCGAGGTCCAGTTGTCCGTCACTCGCAATGGCGCGTGCCAGGCAGAAGTTCGCAAAAACGTGGGCCTCGGTTTCCATCTTCACGGTTAACAGATCACCGTCCGCAGGTTCCACTGATTGCTTACGGTCCTGCCAGAGCGGATATCCGTTCTCGACGAGAGTATGAAGCCATCCCAATGCCTGCGACCGGGCAGGTTCCTTCGGAAGTGTTTCGGAGATCAGCCACATAGCTTTCTCCAGCAACGCAGCATCCTTGCTTCCAAGAACTTGCAAGAAGTCCATCTGACACCAGCCATAGATGTTTACGATGGACCCCGAAAACTGGACCAGGAAATAAGGTAGTATTTCCGAGGTTCAA
>JBAWWJ010000268.1:0-9269 GCA_037146815.1 Planctomycetota bacterium | reverse complement strand
TGCTGCAAACAGTACGATTCTTGTTTCACCAGCGTGGTCGATGCTTCGATCTTCTCACAACACATGAAACCTCAACTATCATGCAAATCATTACATTTGAAACGGCAATCTTAGGCAGAATCACGATCGATTTGCAGAAGAACGAAGTTCATTTTCATGAGACCAATACAGTCGAAACGCTGCGCCGAAATGAGGAAGGGGACTGGGTCTTCAGCCACATCGGCTGGGGCGAATTTGGCATTGAGTTTCTCGGGACAAATCGGTGGGCGTTGCGGAAACGATCGTGGGAAACGATCTCTGAAGGAACCCGTCATTCAGAAGCACTTCGTGCGGCGGACGCAGTCAGCGTTCGGTGACCTTTTCAATTTTGAGATTTGACACATTGATCTGGACGCCTCCCAGAAGCGGGGCAATGTTGCGGTCGAAATCGCGTTTCATCAAAATCAGGACGACGATCACAGGGATTGCGATGAGCATCAGTCGTATCAGGCCGACAAACCACCCATTCCGGTCGCTGGAACGTTTCCATTCGGTCGCCCAGCAGAGTAGTGGTGCAAGCCCCAATGCGAACGCACGATCAAGGGGCAGTCGGCCGAAAAATGTGCCGATGAACAGCACGCTGAACAAGCTCACGACGCCGATTCCCAGAATCACCGGGGCCTGGCGATTCCTTGTCACTCTGGTGGCAAAGGTTGTGGCAACAAGTACCGACACAAGCAGGAACGCGGTTGCACCTCCCTTGATGTAGCCTGCCATCATTACTGACAAGCCAGCACCAAGAATTGCCACGGAGAGCGACAGCGGAATCGACGCGTCGGCAGAACGCTCAAACAACCGCACAAGCAATAGCCAAACGCTCGCCAGCAACAGGCTACCCAGCGACAGAATCAGCAATGAGTGCCAGATCGTCCAGGCCGTAGGACCGCTCAGGTAGACAGAATCGTGCAGTAGAATCCTCGGGACCGCTGCCGCCAGACTCAATCGCAAGATCCAGGTGAGCCTCGCTGGTATTGATTGAGCCGCTGCGATGAATTCAATTCCGAGCAGGGCCGGGATGATGATGACAAGAAATCGGTCGAGGCCGCTGGCGGGGGGCCAGGCAATGCGCTGTGCCAAAAGCTGGCCGCCAACTGCCAGTCCCAACCCCAAAGCCACGCAATTGGCTGCGTCCCAGCGGTGATTCTCGACGAGCAACCGCTGACGCGCCACCATCAGTACGATCAGTGCACTGACGATGGCGGCAACTCCGGTGGCTTGCAGGTACACCAGAGGGTCAGGCATCGACTACTTTCGCATCCCTTCACAGTCGATGAAGATCAAGGCTTCGTCACCAATCGGTCCGATGGCACTCTTGTCGAATCCGAAGTCGCTTCGCTTCAAGGGAAGTTCCGTGGAAAATGCCACGCGTTTGACGCCTTTGAACTCGTGCTCCTTGCCACCCTTCAGGACCAGTGTGACTTTTTTCGTCGTGCCGTGCATCGTGAAATTCCCGGTCACTTCATAGCCTCCGTCGATCGGCTTGGTGCTGGTGCTCTTGAAGGTGATCGTCGGGAATTGTTTTGTATCGAAGTAGTCCGGTTGACGGAGGTGCTCGTCGCGTGCCTTGTTGGCGGTATCGATACTGTCGGCCTTGATGGTCAGTTCGAAGGTCGACTTGGCGGGGTTTTCTCGATCGATCGAGAACTTGCCCGCGACGTCGTTGAAGCGGCCATGGATCCAACTGATATCCAGATGTCGGGCCTTGAAACTGACGGACGAATGAACCAGGTCGTAGTCATAGTCGTCGGCAGCAATCCCTGACTGGCCACTCAGGCAGACAATTGCCCCAATCACGGCAGGCAGAACCCAGGCTGAAACAAGTCGTCGCATGATCTTCCTTCTGAAGAGGACTCAGGAAATGATGACCGCAATGGCACAAGAACACTGCCCTGCCATCGTCGGCAAGCTGGCGAGGTTGCGTTTTGCGGTTCATCCGTAGAATAGCAGTGTTGCCGAAGATTCCAACACTGCCCCACTATTTTGACCAAGGGACCGATCTGTGACGGCAGCTACTTTCGGTCCTGCTGGTAGATTGCCAGGATGACGTCCTCGACCGATTTGAGTTTGACCTTGGTGGCTGCGACCGTGTCGATTTTTTCGCGAGCCTCGACCGAGTTATAGCCGAGGCTCAGGAGTGCTTCGAAGGCTTCGTTCAGAACACTTCGTTCTGACGTGGCAACCTGTGGAAAGTCCTTGGCGATCATTAAGGCAAACTTCGCCATTTTGCGACGCAGCTTGGCAACGATTCGCTCGCTCATTGCAGGCCCGATGCCCGGCAGCAAACTCAGCTCTTTGACGTTCTGCTCTTCAATCGCTTCGGCGACTTCTCGAACAGGCCGAACCATGGCTCGTAGCGTTTTCTTTACGCCCATGCCGTCCACTGAGCAGACCAGATCGAAGAATTCGATCTCCGCGTCAGACAAAAATCCGATCAGCCGTGGCGTCAAACGGCTGCCCTGCGGATTTCCTTCGATGTACTGGATGGTCTTCAGGCTGACTTCGGCTCCAATGGACGACTGCAGTTGTCTGCGAACGAATTCAGGAACGTACAGTTCGTATTCGAACGCACCCACTTCCAGTCGGGCCATGTCATCGCCCAGACGAATCAGCTTGCCAGTGATCCTGGTAATCAAGTTCGGTTCCTGTTCCGCAAAAAGTAAAAGATCGGGGGCCAATTCGGACTGTACACGTTACGGCTTAGGCTCAACCAGTGTCACAATCGTGCGAGTGCTGTAATAGTGGCATAAGGCCACCGCAAATGCATCTGCGACGTCGTTCGGTTCGAGCACCGCATCCAACCGCAGTTCATTGCGAATAGCATGCTGTACCTGTTCCTTGGAGGCTTTGCCGCTGCCTGTCAGCAGACGCTTGATTTCTCGAGGAGCATAGTCCACCACAGAAACATTGGCATCGCTGGCCGCAAAGAGAATCACTCCGCGAGCATGTGCCATCATGATTGCGGTTCGTGGGAACTGCGGGGACGAAAACACCTGTTCGATCGCCAGCACGTCCGGCCGAAACTCGGCAATGACTTCTCGTAACCCGTGGCCAATCTCACGAATTCGCTCTGCCAGCGTCAGGCTGGCAGTGGAACGGATCACGCCCCCTTCGCGCAGGACCGGCCCGCCGGACGACCTTTCGAGAATGGCATATCCCGTCCGATTCAATCCCGGGTCCACCCCCAAAACGATATTGGGTCGAGGATCAGTGGAAAAGTGCGGCGCATTCGCAGGCATCAGCGGCATCCTTGCAGCAAATCGTGAACGAGACCGACGCCAGTCAGTCTGGCAGACAGCATAGCAGGTTTCGCCTGCATCTGACTATGCCCAGAGTGGCCTTTGCATTCGTTCGAACTGGCAGGTGTGTGGTCCTTCACCCGCTATTCGTCATAGACCAGCGGCAGAAACAACCCCGCCCCGCTGGAGGCTTCTGATTCGATCCGGGACAGAATTCGAGTGACGTCGTTCATGCGCGAGTGTACCGTAAACAGCCTGCATCCAGAGCGTTCAACCGCCATGAAATTCAACGCAGCGGCGTGGGACCAAAGCACCGTGTGAGAACATTGTATTTCGCCGTTTATGTCAGAAACTTCGCCACGGGCCTCTCTGGTGCGGTTCGGGAATGCCTGGCGCGAGGAATCACCACTCGACGAAGGGGCCAAAGAAGTTTATTTTGTTTGTCGATGAAATGGAGACGGGAACCGGAGTTGTGCATGGGCTCACGGCTTCCGCAATGCTTCACGTTGTCATGTAACCCGATGTAACCCGGCGGAGAAGCGACTCAATGGCCAGATCGCATTACGATGCAAATCAATCGCTGTGCCATTATTTGCTCAGAAGTGCCACTGGGGTCTTGGCTCTGCTTGGCGTTTTTCTGGCGTCAGATGTCCACGGGGAAGGCGTCACCCCGATGGAGGCGATGAGTGCTGGCGACGAAATCCCCTCGTTTTACGTCCGTGCCGTGACGGGTCCACAGGCGGGAAAGTCCGTCTGTTACGTCTGTCGAAACGGGGACCGACCGGTCGTGCTGGTGTTGCTGAAGGAACTTGGGCCGGACACAGCCGCCCTGCTGAAGGACCTCGATCGATCCGTGAATCGGCACCGTGCCGACGGATTGAGGTGTTTTGCGGTTTTTCTGACGGATACACCTCAAAAGGATTCTGCCCGCCTGCAAACCTTGGCCTTTGATGAGAAGATTGACGTCCCCCTGACGTTAGCAGGCGAAGCCGCCACGCAGGGTTCCAGCGTGGCCGTCCCCGTTGGTGCGACGATCTCTGTCATCACGTATCACGACCGACGGATCGTTCAGCGATTCAGCTTCAAGCCAGGAGCCTGCGACGAATCCGCACGCCGCTCGATCATTTCTGCGTCCGAGAAACTGATCGAAGCAGACATGCAATAGTCAGTCGGAAGTCGCTCATGCTGCGTCCATACCCACAAGGTGGTTGCCTTTTACAGCCACGAGCTAGCGCCCCGCGGCTGATACCCCCCAAAAACGATGCACAGGCCTGCAATTCGTGGAGCCGCAAATTTCGCTTGAATTTCCGGACGATCCTGGAATTGGATTTGATCGCTGTTATCAAAGCATTCAACTCCAACGGAGTTGCGTCTTAAAGACCAGGGTTGCTCACAAAGTGAGCTACCCTGGGTCTGGACGATAAAACCATCCTGTACCCCAACGGGGTTCCGTCATCATTTTTGACGTAACCCATTCTGGGTAAATGAGACTCCTGCACGCATTCCCAGGGTAGCCGCGAAACGCGGCAACCCTGGGCTATAGGACGTAACTCCTTCGGGGTATTTGAGACGACAAGCTTCCCGAAATCAGTCCCATTGACCCATCAGGTAGAGCGACGATCGCAACTTTCGTATCCGGAACACGCTGGCGTCATACGTCAAATAAACGCGGCAGCCTGGCACGCCATCTTGACGTGATTTGAAATTCGACCATCAGCCGGAACGCGTTAGCGACCGGTTTCTTTTCGTGGACTAGTAGGGTCAAGAGGAACTGCTTCAGACCGGCTTGCATCCGCCGAGGATTTCCGCCGTTTCGACCGCGAAGTAAGTAAGAATCCCGTCGGCTCCGGCGCGTTTGAAGCAGAGCAGGCTTTCCAGCATCACTTTTTTGCGATCAATCCAGCCGTTTTGTGCGGCTGCGGCGATCATCGCGTATTCGCCGCTCACCTGGTACGCGAACGTGGGGACCCCATAGGCCGACTTGACCCGATGCACGATGTCCAGGTAAGGCATCCCCGGTTTCACCATGATCATGTCCGCTCCTTCAGCGATATCCAGAGCGACTTCCCGCAGTGATTCATCCCCGTTGGCGGGGTCCATCTGGTAAGTCCGTTTGTCGCCCTGGCCGAGATTTCCAGCCGAGCCGACGGCGTCTCGGAACGGGCCGTAGTAGGCCGAAGCGTATTTGGCGGAGTAAGACATAATCTGTACGTGTTCAAATCCGGCGGCATCCAGGGCTTTTCGGACGGCTCCAATCCGTCCGTCCATCATATCCGAGGGAGCAATCACATCGCAGCCAGCCTGGGCCTGCACGATCGCCTGTTCGCACAGGACGCGTAACGTTTCGTCGTTGACGACGTAACCATCACGGACCAAACCATCCTGTCCGTGGGACGTGTAGGGATCCAGAGCCACATCGCAGATGACGCCGATGTCCAGTTTTACGGCTTTGATCGCCCGGACCGCTCGGCAGACCAGGTTTTCCGGATTGATGGCTTCCGTCGCCGCCTCGTTCTTCAAACTCGGATCGGTCGCGGGAAAGATCGCCACCGCGGGGATTCCCAGTTCGGCCGCGTGGGCAACCGCTGTTACCAGCAGGTCGATCGACAATCGTTCGACACCCGGCATTGAGGCGATCGGGGTTCGGCGGTTTTCGCCGTCGTGAACGAAGACCGGCCAGATCAGGTCGTTGACCGTCAGGTGGTTTTCTCTCACCAGTCGTCGTGACCAGTCGTGCCGACGCAAGCGACGTGGTCGAGTCTGCGGAAATTGACCGGGAATAGTGATGAACGAGTTGTGTGGCATTCGATCCTCAATTCACCCAGTCCAGACTGGGGAAACCTGACATTTACCGAATGACATTGCAGGCCGCGCAACCTTTTGCACCGGACCGGCCGACAACGCCATTCGCAATACCTGAATTTTAGGGAACTTGCGACGATCTTATGCGGAACCAGCAATTGAGGAACGGCTGGGAACCCTCCCTGCGGCGGCGACTCCTGCAAAACTGCCAATTCTCAATACCGAGATCTTCTACACTCGTTTCAACGGACATGCCACCCTGCCCTTGCCCGTTGCAAGTTCCGATGGATATCCTTGAATCGGTCGGGGACTTGAAACAGGAGAACAACGGATGCCCACCTACGATTATCATTGCGAACAGAATTCTCGCACGGTTTCGATTCAGCACAGCATGAAAGAAAAGATTCACACCTGGGGTGAACTCTGCCAGCGTGCGGGAGTCGACCTCGGTTCCACCCCTGCTGCGACGCCGGTGGAACGGCTCATCACGGGTGGAATCGCGCTGCCAATCGCCAGCCCGGCGCCGTCTCTGCCAATGGCAGGTTGCTGCGGGAATCCGACCGGATGTGGACACGGGCACTGATCGGGCGATTCGCCCCGTCTTGAACTCGACGGATCACGCCTGCGGCCTTGCTCAGGCTGAACACGCGATTTTCGCCGCTGACTGAAATTGTAATGCCGTTCATGCAACACAATGTGACGTGCAACTATTTGAGACACTGCTTCTTACGTCAGGAGGATGCGAGTGACCGAGCCGACTGCTCCACTCACCCGATTGTTTCGGTCCTGGATTTCATCGCGCGTCGATTCGACCGCATTGATCTGGATCGACGACCGTGCCGCCGCTGTTTCCAGAGGTGACAAGAAATCGCTTTTCATCGCGTTTGGACTCGTTCCGCGCAAAGTTGGAAAAACCGACCTGACGCTGTCGGAAGTCGATCGCAATGCTGCCGAAGCGGCGCGACCCGGCTGGTCTCCGACCGGCTGGAGCCTGGATCAACTGGTCCGAACGTACTTTGTCCTCAGTTTCCCCTCGACCGACATCGAAAGCTACGTGCGAACGCTCGACCTGATGTTTTCGACGGGCGAGGTCGGCGAACTGGTGGCACTTTATCAGGCATTGCCATTGCTGCCCGATCCCAAGGCCCATGTGCTTCGTGCGGCGGAAGGGATTCGGAATAACATCAAGGCGGTCTTTTCGGCGGTTGCTCAGAACAACCCGTTTCCGTCCGAACAGTTCAGCGATGATCAGTGGAATCAGTTGATTCTGAAGTGCCTGTTTATTGGCATGTCCTTGCGACCAGTGATTGGCGTCGATGAGCGAGCCAATGAAAAATTGATGGGAATGCTGGTCGACTTTGCTCATGAGCGGCGAGCGGCACATCGGCCGATTCCAGCGGAATTGTGGCGTTGTGTCGGTCCGTTTGCAGATGACAGGGCCGTCGAAGATCTGCGAATCGCGCTGACATCAGGGGCGACCGCAGAGAAGCAGGCTGCGGCATTGGCTCTCAATGTCAGTCCCCATCCCAAGGCCAAGGGGATCTTGGCGTCATCGCCCGATCTGGCAAATGCAATCGCTGCGGGTGAGATCTCGTGGCGAACAGTGGCGGCTGCCGAAGCCGCGAATTGAGGAATCCGCCGGCTTGTCCGGATGACGAGTCGCAGCAAACAGGTCATTCCTGCGGCGACCGTCGGTTTTGACTTTGAGCTTCAACAGTGAGAATTCCATGCTGTACATCGACCCCCACATCCACATGGTTTCGCGGACGACGGACGACTATGAAGCCCTGGCTTCCTCCGGAGTCAAAGCGATCATTGAGCCAGCATTCTGGCAGGGGCAGCCACGGACGCAGATTGGTTCGTACCACGACTATTTCGCGTCACTCGTCGGGTGGGAACGTTTTCGTGCCGCTCAATTTGGAATTCGCCATTACTGCACGATGGGACTGAATTCCAAGGAAGCGAACAACGAAGCACTGGCCGAACAGGTGATGGACCTGCTTCCATTGTTTCTGACCAAGGAAGGTGTCGTCGCTGTTGGCGAAATCGGCTACGACGATCAGACACCGATCGAAGACAAATTCTTTCGCGCCCAACTAGAACTGGCGAAAGAGGTCGACCTGCCGGTGCTGATTCATACTCCGCATCGAAACAAGAAGCAGGGAACCTATCGCAGCATGGATGTGATCGAGGAACATGGAATCCCGCCTCACATGGTGGTCATCGACCACAACAATGAAGAGACTTATCGCGAAGTTCTGGATCGCGGATACTGGTGTGCCTTCACGATCTATCCCGGTACAAAAATGGGCAATGAACGGATGGTCGACATCCTGAAGGTCGCCGGGGCCGAACGAGTCATCGTCGACAGTTCCGCCGACTGGGGGAAATCCGATGTCCTCGCCGTCCCCAAGACGGCCAAGCTCGCGGCCGAACGAGGTGTCCCGCGTGAACAGATTGAACTGGTCTGTTATCGAAATGCCCTCAAGGCCTATTCGCAGAGTGGCCAGTTCACAGAAGCTGACTGGCTGAACCCGCCACCAATCGATCAGCGCAATCTGTTTGAAGGAAACAGCGTCCTGCGCGGAGGCCAGCCACCACGGATCGAATCCGCTAATGATGCGAATATCATTCGGTAGCTATAGAACGGGGCCTTCGGTCGAGCGATTCGGCGGGGTCGCGAGACTCGCGCGCAACGCGCCGTGTCGCAACACTTCCTGTGACTTTCGTCACCCCGTGAATGACTCGAGACGGCCCTCGCAGAATAGACGAACACTTCGAGTGGCCCTGGTTGGACGTCACCCGCCTGTCTAAGTGTTGCGTGACGGTGAGATGTCAGAATGATCATACTCATCGAGGCTTGAGGAATCTTATTTCGTCGGAATGAGTCCAGTTCGGCCGAACACGAACTCCGCCATCTGCCTGGATTGCGTTACGCATTTCCAATAATTTCTTTCGATTCCGTTCGAGCCGCTCCAGAAACACAACCGTCGCTTCGGAAGTATCTTCTGCGTCGATTCTAGAAAGCTCCCACGACACAGCCTCAGATTGGAGAGTAGCGACGTTCCGACTGGCGCGGTCTCGCCACCACTTCTTGATGCCCTCCTCAAGTTGTGGCCTCTCACGAGAGTCAAATGAGTAACCGTTCACACCCCATCAGCAGTGAGTGAAGGTCCCTGCTTGTGATTGAAG
>JBAWWJ010000267.1:0-9331 GCA_037146815.1 Planctomycetota bacterium | reverse complement strand
ATCACTGCACCTGAAATGGCGGAACTCCAGCAACTCAATGATGTCCGCCACAAGGAGTCCTTTGAAACCTGCCCTGTCTGCAGCGGGGCTTTTTCGTTCTTCGAAGTTCGAGATCAATTCGAAGATCTGCATTGCCCCCGGTGTGAAATCGGATTACTTCGGTCCTCGGGTGACATACTCCCCCACCTGCCTCATGAAGTTGATCCGTCAGTTCCAGCCGAGCATTGGCTCGGCGAATTTTCAGGCTGGTACTATCCGGTTGGATGCAAATCGTGCCATTGTTGGATCCTCGACCGCGGGTATTACCCAAAGCACTATTCGTGCTGCCCGGGTGTGATTCAATTGGCACTTAAAATGGCCACCGAACCATGCCATGCAACTGCCGCGGCTGGTTTTCTGTACGAACATCAGGCGACGTTTGTAAACTCGCTTCGTGGAGAGTTCTTCGCCTGCTACGATCTTGAACTGCTGCGCAAATTCGTTGACAACCACGCCTGTTCGGAGCTCGCCTGCACAATTCAATCCATAATTGATGACCGAGCAAGATAGCAACGCGATGCACGCCGAGTTGAGGTGTGGTTTGTTTTTCACACATTACAGCGTTGCTCGCCTCAATCAGGTGACCGCAATCGCTATTTGCAACGGGCGTCCGCGATGATTGAAGACAAGATTAGTACGATACGTGACGCCTGCGCGCCGCTCATTGGAAAGACGATCGAACGGTTCGAGACCGCTGAAATACTTCACGATGACGGCACATGGGACGATTGGCCTGATCTTCCAATTCGCCTCTACTGCAGTGACTACACATTGCTTTCAGTTTCATGGTCACGGTTCGACGATTTGTGGCTGGCAAATGACGACTCACTCCCATTCGCTGCCGAAGAGGCAACAACACGATGGAAATCAAACGCTATCGAAATGATCCGCCCGGTGACCGGCACAAGAATTCAGGGCGTGTCGCTCGGTCGCGGCGAAATGTCGATTGAGTCTCGCGACATTGAAATCTGGACCCGGCTGGTGTTCGATCTAGGCGATCGTTGGCTCGAAGTGTTCAATGCGTTTGACGAGAACGGATATGATCTGCATGTGACGGAGCCGGAAGGTGAATTCCGGAAATGCACATAACTTCCGGTGGCGGGGTGGCCCAGACGTCGCTTTGGACGTCTGGGTTTACGAGAGGAAAAATTGAAGTATGCCTGCTCCGAGTTCCTCTTGTGAACCCAGACGCGGAAGCAGCGTCTGGGCCACCTGGGCCACCCCGCCGAAGCGGCAAACGGCGCGAACCCCGCGTGCTGATTTCGTGTCTCCCTCGCATGTTCAGCGACGAACGAAATGCTCGCATTGACCACTACGACACGCTCGACCTGGCTGGGTTGCTCGTGCTGGAACGTCATTCGCCACGCGATGTCGATCTGCTTGTGTCTATTGGACGGCACTATCTGAAGCAACACCAATTTGACCGATGCCACGACTACTATTCCAGGGCACTTGCGGTTGATCCTGACGACGGTTGGACACACCTTTTCATGGGCAACTTGTGCTACGGTCTATCGTGCTACGACGAGGCCGCAGCCTACTTTCGCAATGCAATCGAATTGCTGCCCGAAGTCGCATGCCCTCACTGGTGCCTCGCCGACGTGTATGACAAACAAGGGTATTGGGAACGTACTGAGCACCATTATCGAAGGGCTGTTGAAGTTGATCCAACGGACACCAAATCGAAGCAGAAGCTCGAAGACTGGCTTGCCGACAATCGCAGCGCCCGCCAGAATTCGTGAGGAGTCAACTTTTGTCAGGCTGCCTGCAATGTCTCTCTGGCTGAAAAACTTCATCTCGTGTTGCGAAATCGGAGCCTGACGAGGCGCGTCTCATTGCAGCTGCGGATGGCACGCCGGGCACTGCTGGTTTGCCCCTGGTGTATGGCCGTAGTATGCCATTCCTCGGCTGATTGACAGGCCTCCGGTGATGATCACACAGGCTGCGGCCAGCCGGAATGCTGACTGCCGGGCCGAGTGTGACAGCAGCGATCCGCCGCAGCCCGTCAGCATCATCAACGGGCCTGTTCCCGCTCCGAAGACGGCCATCAATAAGGCTCCTTGAGCCACCGTGCCGGAACTGGCTGCCAGGGCGAGGTTCGCATAGACCAGGACGCACGGTAGAAATCCTGTCAGAACCCCGGCCAGGAACGCGGAACTCCATCCCGGTGCTGTCAGGAACGTGCGGAAGATTTTTCCCGCAGCACAGCCACCACTCCCCTTTACTTGTCGCCAGGGCCAGCGAAAACCGAGAACCGAGGCTCCCTGGATGACAAGTAACAGTCCGGCCAGAATGGATAGAATCGACTGGAAATCAATCCCGCCGACACTGGCGAATTGCCGCGTCAAACGGACTCCTGCAAAGGCTGCGAGTGCACCGGCGAACGAGTATGTAAACATCCGGCCCGCTGTGAACAGTCCCTGACGCGCCAGGTTCTGCTGCCAGTTGCGCGCCCCGATTCCAATCGACAACGCAAACCCGCCGCACATTCCGATACAGTGCGACGATCCCAACAGACCACTCAAGAAGACCAACGGCAATTCCATCATCGCACGGTCTCCAGGGGTGTCGAACGGGTTGCTGAATTCGGAGCGATCGTTGTACTCGAACAAGGATCTGCGGTTTCACCGAATCGCGTCAGGCGCAGAGAATTCGTAATCACAAACAGACTGCTCCCTCCCATGATGACTGCTGCGAGTGTCGGGTTCAAATATCCAGTACACGCCAAAGCGACGCCCGCAGTATTATAGGCGAATGCCCAGAATAAGTTCTGGCGAATCACAGTCACCGCACGCCGTGAGAATACGATCGCCCACGGAAGTCGACTGAGATCGTTGTTCAGCAGACAAACCCCGGCAACATCGCGCGAGACATCGGTACCGGATCGCATGGTGATTCCCACATCACTGGCAGCCAGAGCGGGGGCATCGTTGACTCCATCACCGACCATGGCCACGGGACCCATCCGCGATCGCAGGCGGCGGACTTCGTGAACTTTGTCATCAGGCAAAAGCTCGGCCGCATAACGCAGACGGAATGGCTTGGTGGAACGCAGAGGAGTCTGGGTTTCGGTAACACCCGATGTGATCTGCTCGACCAATCGTTCCGCGCGTTGGAAATGGTCACCGGTCAATAACTGCTGTTCGAATCCCAGTTCATGGAATTCGCCAATCACTGATACCGCTTCGGGGCGAAGCTGTTCTTCAAACAGGAACAGGCCGCGAACTCGGCTTTGCCATCCGACGAGAGCGACGGCGAGGCCCGATTGCAAGCCGTCATTCAATGCGATCTGCATTGCCTGGCTGAATTCATATTGCTGCTCGTGCATCCACCGTGCATTCCCGAGGCAGATCGTATCGCCATCAGGAGTGCTCATGAGCAGCCCCCGTCCTGCGATCTGGCGGACTTCCCCTGAGATTTCGCATGAAGGATCACCGGCATACGAGATGATTGCACGGGAGAAGGGATGTGTTGATGAATGAGCAATCGCTGACGCTCTGCTGATCACCTCCTCCTCCAACGACAACGGATCAGTGACGAGATCGACGACAGATGCATCGCCGCGCGTGATTGTTCCCGTCTTATCCCAGGCAATCACGGCAACCGATGCCAGTCGCTCGAGAGCTTCGCCGCTGCGAAACAACACCTGCCGCCGAGCCGCAGTCCCCAGTGCGGTCCAGACCGCCAGCGGCGTCGCCAGGCCTAATGCACAGGGGCAGGCGATCAGGGCCACCGACAGACCGGTCATCACACCTCGCTCCAAACCAAACTGCCAGGCATGCCACGATCCCGCCACGATGGCGACCAGCGAAACTGCTGGCAGAAAGCCTGAGGCAATTCGGTCGGCCAGTCGTTGATAGCCGCCGCGTGCTGTGCGAGCCTCACGGAGTGCCGTCAGCAGTCGCGACAACGCCCCTTGTGCAGCATCAGCACTCACGCAGATTCTCAACTCACCGTCGAGGGCCAGTGATCCCGCCAGGGCCTGGTCATTCGATTGCTTGACGACGGGCCAGCTTTCCCCCGTCAGCAGTTGCTGATCCACATGTGATGTCCCATGGGTGATGACTCCATCGGCAGGAACTCGCTCACCCGGCAGAATTCGGACGATGTCACCGATGCGCAGTTCGGCCAGTGACAGTTGTAATTCGACATCACCCCGGACGACGCGTGCCGTTTCTGGCAGCAGTTTTTCCAGTTCCGACAGAGCACTCGTTGCTTGTTGTTTGCCATGTGCTTCAAACCATCGTCCCAGTGTGATCAGGACCAGGACGACGCAGCCAACTTCGAAGTAAACGGCGCCACTTCCTCGCACGACCGAGACCGCCGAGAATCCATAGGCCGCGAGGACTCCAACGCAGACCAGCAGATCACTGGCCGCGATCCCTCGCCGCAGGTCGCTGATGGCGTTCTCCAGCAGTGGCTGACCGAGTAACAGCAGCACTGGCAGTGAAAAGATCAGCCCCAGATATCGAAAGAGAGACTCCAGCGGCGCAGCCAATCGGTCTGGCGAATCGACGGGGAAGAAATCCTGAGACCACAGGGCCATGGTGAACGCTACAACGTTCATCGTGCAGAATGTGGCGGCCCCCAGCTTCAGAAGCAGGGTTCGATTTGCCCCTTCTTCCCCTTTTGACTGCGTGACTTCGGCGGCAAATCGGCAA
The DNA here is from genome assembly GCA_037146815.1 of Planctomycetota bacterium. GTDB lineage: Bacteria > Planctomycetota > Planctomycetia > Planctomycetales > Planctomycetaceae > Schlesneria. Next base: position 4,631 of record JBAWWJ010000267.1, on the reverse strand, counting down.
CCGTAGCAGCAATACTGAGGCTCGGTATCGTCGCTCGACATCCAGCCGGAAACAGGCAGGCCGCAGTAATCGCAGTTCATGGCGTGGCCGATGCTACGAGGCCTGATCCAGGCGAGCTTCGTTGTCCAGCATCACTTGCTTGGGACCTTCAACGTTGTGAAACATCCCCTGCATCATGGCCCAGCAGAACAGACAGAAAAAACCGACACTCGCCAGCAGGTAATTCAGAATTGGTGTAATCGCGAAGACGCCGTCTGATTCACCACGGTAGATGTGAATGAACTCGATAAACTTGCCCGCGAATCCGTATAAGCTGGGGGTCAGGACTGCCAGTGCAAGCAGCGCGGTGATCAGATGGTGGCGGCGGTTCTTCTGGACTGCGGCAGTGGACATCGTGAATCCCCTTTCCTCTGACAACTCAGCAGGACACAATCGAATTTCGGCGAGTACGAAAAATCTCATTTCGCTGCAGCATCATCCGGCTTTGTTTCCGCCAGGGGAATATCCTTGAGTGGCGATTGTTCATATTGTTCGAAATAGGGGTAGCTTTCCAACCACGAACCGAGCCATTGCACATAAGCAATCAGCACCAGTCCCCGACGGTTCGGCTTGTCGGGTGATCCGTCGAACAACCAGGGATACCCAGGCATCGGCGACTTATCAGACAGTCGTTTTGGCTCGAAGAAGTGAACGGCGTGCCAGTCGTTGGAGCGGCGTCCCCCTTCACGACTGAGGTCTGGTCCGACACGTCGCGTACCGAACATGACCGGCCGTTGCAGTTCGTTCTGATATTCCTTCGATTCGGAAACCGGACCCCAGCGTTTATCTTCGTTGGATACAGGACGGACAAACTGGCTGTGGCAGTGCCAGCAACCTTCGCCGACATAAATCTTGCGACCGGCCAAGAGCGCTTCGGCACACTTTTCGTTCCACCACTTCTGCTGTTCCGTTTCGCTGGCCGGTGGTTCACCGAAGGCCTTTTTGAATTCTTCCGGATAACGCCGGGCGAGGTCTTCAAACTGGTAACGCAGATTGCCATTCACGACTTCCAGAGCCGTTTTCTCTGGCAGATCTCGGTACATGATGACCGGCACCACGACGTTCGATACGAACGCCAAGCCGAAGAAGAACAGCCCGGCGATCAGCAGGACACCCGACTTACTTTCAAACATGATTTGATCCAGTCATCACGAACATTCGGAAACGCTGTCGTTACCGCTTTATTTCCAGTCAGGCTGCACTTGTGGTCGTCACACTCTTCGACTTCAGCCACGTCTGATAGATATTCACAACAAATGCCAGGAACCCGCCCACCATCGCCAACCCGGCGACCAAGCGCAGAATCCAGAATGGCTGCGATCCATCGACTGATACTTCCCACATTTCCAGCGAAGCCCACCAGAAGCCCTGGAAGACCCCCAGCAGGATCAGGTCGGCCGCCATCACAAACAGCCCTACGGTCGACAGCCAGTAGTGATATTCACAAAGCTTCTTGCTGTACCACTCCGTCTTGAACAGGCGCGGGAACAGGTAAATCATGATCCCCTGCAACCACATCGAAAAGACGCCAAACATCACCATATGAGCATGTCCGACGACCCAGTCGCTGAAGTGAATCAGGGCCTGGAATGGCAACGTGGTCTGAAATGCACACTGCAGACAGGTCAGGAAGTAGAAGACCATTCCTGTATAGAACCATCGCAGCGGCATGTTGTCGTAGAAGGCCCGACCAGTTCCTCGCAGTGTCACGAAGAAGTTGATCACAACGGTCATGACCACCATTTCCACAGCGATGGTAGAAACGATCGCACCGTGCTGCAGGAACATTGGAATGGGCGTGTACAGGAAGTGGTGGATCCCCTGCAACGGATAGAAGAAGGCAAGACCCCAGAAGCCGACCAGCGACAATCCGTGACTCCACATTGGCTTTTTGAGCAGGATCGGCACGAAGTAGTACATCAATCCCCAACCGAGCGGCGTAACGAACAGACCGACCAGATCGTGGATGAACAAGCCCCCGACTGCGCCGGCACTGGAACCGCAGAGGAAGTATTGAGGAATAAAGTTCCCCATCGCATACGTTAGAAAGGTCCAGATAAACGCTGCCATAAAGTACCACAGGGTGACATACATCGGCCCCTTCATCTTGACGATGGGAGCCATGAAGTTAATTGCGACGAGCAGCAGGCCGAGTTGCGCGACCGGATCAATCCAGACGGGGGTTTCACCCCATTCCAGCCCTTGAGCTTCACCCAGCAGAATCCCCACTGCCGTGCTGAGTACAACCAGTTGCCACGCTCCGTAAATCAGGTACGACAGTCCTTTGTGAAAGACCGGCCGCAGCGTCAGGCGAGGAACCGCCCAGTGCAGTGCACCGAGAAATGCGTTCGCCAGCCAGCCGTATGCGATCGCATTCGTGTGAATCATGCGCCAACGACCGGGTGACATCAGCTCGATACCGCGCAGGGGATTCATGTGCACCAGTTGCAGTGCCATCAGAAATCCACCCATCATCGAGATGAACAGATAGGCCAGTGCCGTGACGAAGTACAAACTGACCAGTCGTTCGTCGACCAGGTCGTCGTGCCGTGGCAATGGTGTTGAAGCCGATTCCGTATTCATACTTGCTCCAGAACCCAATCAGTGGTTCGTGTCATTCAGCGTTTAATCTCACGTCCGCTTAAGTGTCCGAAACCCATGTTCACGCGTTTGAAGTGTCGCCAACTCGGCGGTACGGGGCGTATTCACCCAGAGGTGCCAGCAGCGCCATCGCCCAGCCGAAAATCAGGTGAGTTCCCACAGCCACCCAGATCGGCAGATGATTAGGATCGACGATCCAGTTCCCTCCGAACAGCATTGGCTGCAGCCAACTGAGGATTCCATAGAAGGCCACCACCCAGACAGCGATGGCGAGGACCGAACCAACGATCAATCGCTTGGCGAGACTTGGTGGTTGAGCGAATTTCTGAATGGCAACCTGGAACAATATCCCGAGGACCATGCCTGTTCCGATGTACAGGCAGCAACCGAAAATCAGCAGCAGGTTGTCATCGACAGCCTGATTCTTCGCTCCCGCAGTTGCCAGTTGCAGTGCCTTTTCACCCAGCGGAAAAGTGAGATAAACGCGAATCAGTTCCAGCGGATGTCGTCCCGCCAGTGGAGCCCCCAGCATATTGACCAGCAGAGCGATCAGCGCGGCAACACCACCCAGCAGGAAGCCTGTCGTGGCGTAGTATGCTGCGTAGAACTCCGTCGGCTTCCAGGCCACATCGGACTGGGCGTCTGATAACTCGCGTTCAAGTTGCGCCACTCGCAACTTGAGCTCTTCGAATTCCTGCTGCTTTGTGGGCACGGTGTTATGATCCACGGTTCGGTTACCTCGCGCCAGTTATTCCGGTTGATCCGACTTGGGCTGAGCAGTACTCAGGGTCGTAATGTAAGGAGCGATACTGCCTGAAGGAGGCTGTTCACCGGCACGGCGACGGCCAGAGACATGCAGGACATATGCAACCAGATTCCAAGCCATCTCAGGGTCTTGTGCCAGTTCGCGTCGGAACTCGGGCATCGGAGTCCCGTTGATCCCACCATAAATCCGGCGATAGACGGCCAGTGGTTGTTGTCCACCGCGAAGCATCCCTGACGTCAGGTCAGCAGCACGCGTCGGGGTACCCCAGTCCTTGTCGACCAATTTCCCCCCCAGATTGTCGGGTGTCTGGCCGCGTCCATCTTCGCCGTGGCACTTCGCACAGCCCTTAGTCAGGAACGCAGCCTTACCCGCAGCGATATGCTCAGGGGTGAAGACCGGTTGCGGTGACAACGGATTGAAAACGAGCCCTTGCGATTCGGCCCAGCGTCCCTTGATCAGCGTGATTGCTTCTTTGCCGACTTCGGGATCGAACTTGCTTTCCGATTCATGATCGAGAGCCAGTTGATATTCGAGTTCGCCACGATGAGTCAGTGCCAGAACATAATCGACCACCGCCTGGACTTCGGGATCCTTCAGCAGATGGAACGAGGGCATTGATGTCCCCGAGACCCCCTGCTTGATCGTTCGGACCAGATCGTCGCGGACCGGCTTGTTGCCATAGCCCGTCGTAATGAACTTAAAGATCCCCTTGCGATAATCACGCGGACGGGGATACAGATACGCGGCCTGTGGCCCCGCTCCATCGCCCGACGATCCGTGACACTGAACGCATCGCCGAGTATAGATCTGTTTCCCGAGTTCCAGCCGTCGTTCGGCTTTCGTATCGGGAACCCCTTCGACGTAGTTTCGCGGATGCGACGGGGTTCCAGAATGTTCCAGCAGGAATTTTCGAATCCCGTCCTGAATCTCGGCAGGAAGCGATTTCATCTGCGGATTGTCGACGAACGAAGTGATTTCGGGGGCCTTATGGCATCCCACCACGAGAACCAGCCCCAGGATTGGGACCAGAGAACGGATCGACGTTGGCATGAACTTCCCCGACGATGGAAACAAAAAAGCCCCGCCGTCGCGCTGAACGCAACGTGGGGCTTTCGTAGCTCCTGAAACATCATTGCCACATCATGAGCAATGCACCGAGAACTCTAGGAACTTCAGGACAAAAGTGTCAAGCAATGATGTTGACACGGGGGAAAGTTCTCAGAAA
>JBAWWJ010000266.1:0-9507 GCA_037146815.1 Planctomycetota bacterium | reverse complement strand
CCAGCTGGATGATCCCCAGGATGAGGCCCAGCACCTGCGGCACCCGGGGCCGCTGCGGCTCCCAAGCCAAAACCCAAACCGCCATCACCACCTGCCAGCAAGTGAAGCGACCGTTTCCAGCAAATCTGCCAGTGAATTCTCAACAGCCGACACAATCGACCCGTCACAGGTCAGGAGTTTGTTACATGACACGTCAGACTTGGGCCATCGCCTCGGTGGCATTGCTCGCCAGCTCTCAATTGTTCGCCGCCGATACCGTGACCCGCAAAAGCGACGGCAAGAAGCTCAGCGGTGTGATTTCCGCTGTCTCGAAGGAAGAAGTCACCGTCAAGAAAGCGGTCGGTGAACCTGACAAGATTGCCGCGAACGATATTCAGGGGGTGGAATGGGACTCGGGCGGTGCCGAATTGCGTCTGGCCTACACAGATGAAGCGGGTGGACGGTACGAAACGGCGATCACCCGTTACACCAAGGCCAAGGAAACTGCCAAGAATCCGAGCGAATTTCTGAAGGCAGAGCTCGAATATGCTCTGGCCCGTTCGGCCGCGAAGCAGGCGATTTCTGAAGGAGATATGACCAAGCTGACCAAGTCTGGCCAGGTCTTGCAGGTCGTTCAGAAATCAAGTCCTGACCACTTCCGCTATTACGATTCGATGAACGTCCTGGGACAGGTTCAACTGGCCGCCGGAGATTTTGCGGCCGCTCGAACGTCATACGAAGTCGTCGGCAAGGCTCCCTGGAACGACTACAAGATGCTTTCCAAGATTTCGCTCGGAAAGATCCTCGTCGCTGAAAACAAGCTGGATGAAGCTGCCAAGGAATTCGAAGCGGCCGCCGCTGCTGCAACAAATTCCCCCAGCGATCAGGCTCGAAAGTACGAAGCGATGCTTGCCGGAGCACGGGCTCTAGTCACGCAGAGCAAGTTCGAAGAATCCCTGAAAATCCTGGAAGTTGTGACGGATAAGGGGCCTGCTGACGAATCGGCACTTCAGGCGGAAGCCTATGTCCTGATGGGAAATGCACTGCAGGCTCTGGGGCGGATGAAGGAAGCGTCACTCGCTTACCTGCACGTTGACATTCTGTTCGCCAAGGAAGCATCACTCCACGCCGAAGCACTGTACAATTTGACCAAGACATGGAAGCAGGTACAGTTGCCAGATCGGAGTGCCGAGGCCGAGCAAAAGCTGGTGCAAACCTACCCCAACAGTTCCTGGCGCAAGAAACTGACAAAGTAACCGCTGGAAACAGGGGGCAATAGGGTTTAGAATTCCGGTCGTCGCTTTCGCAGACGGCAGTCGCATTTCGAAAATGGTTTCCACAGATCATCATCAACCGGTTCAACGAATCGCAAAACTCAAGGGGATGGCAAACGTGAAGGGAATTGAATTGAATCGCGCATTTGGACTCGGCAGCTTCTGTTGGGCGGCAGTCGCCGTCATGATGTGCCTGTTTATCATCGGCGGTCCCGTTTCAAAGGTGGTCGCTCAGGATGATGGTGCCGCCAAGGCCGATGCGCCGGCAGCAGGTGGTGAAGAAAAGAAGGAAGCTCCCAAGCCCCAGGAATCGTTCCTGGCATGGATGATCCGTGCGTCCGGTATCTTCGGCTTCTTGATTATGCTCGTTTCGTTCGTGATGGTTGCGGTCATCATGATGATCGGTTTGCAGTTGCGACGTGATAATTTCCTGCCGGCGTCGTTTGTCGAGCAGTTTGAACAACGGCTCCAGGCCAAGGACTACCAGGGGGCTTACGAGGCTGCCAAGGGAAGCGATTCGTTCATCGGTCGCGTTCTGTCCGCCGGGATGGCCCGCCTGTCACGCGGCTTTGAAGAAGCCGAAGCCGGGATGCAGGAAATCGGCGAAGACGAAACGATGGCGATGGAACACAAGATTGGCTACCTCGCTCTGATCGGTTCGGTAGCACCGATGCTCGGTCTGCTCGGTACGGTGCAGGGGATGGTGCTCAGCTTCCAGGTTATCGCAAATTCGACCACGTCACCGAAGCCTTCCGAACTGGCTGACGGTATTGCGACGGCGTTGTTTACGACGCTGGAAGGTCTGGTTGTGGCTATCCCCGCCATCGTTTTCTATGCCCTTTTCAAGAATCGTCTGGCCCGCTTCCTGATGGAATGTGGTTTTGTGGCCAGCAACCTGATGAAGAACTTCCAGAACATGGGCAAGGCTCCTGCAGCACGCGGTGGTGCGGCTCCTGCGGGGGCTCCTGGCGACCGGGCTGAGTAGTCCGTCTCTTTTGATTGACGAGACCGGTGACGTGAGTTCTGGCAGTGCGGCGCGGGCGCCGTGGAGGTGGAATAATGAAGGTTCGCAAGATCGAGATGGGGTTCACAGAACCCGATATGACCCCGATGATCGACATCGTGTTTCAGTTGCTGACGTTCTTCATGGTCGCCATCAATTTTGAAAACACGAAGGCGGACGAACGGGTCAAGCTCCCCAAGGACATGCTTGCGAAGCCTCCTGAAGTCAAACCAGAACACGAACTGGTATTGAACTATGGATTCGCTCGCGACAAAGCCGGGAATAAAGTCGGTAACGCTCCGACGATTTTCTATAACGAACGTTACGTGGAAGTGGCTCAACTGACCCCGGATCTGGAACAGGAAAAGCGGGTGATGGAGGCGATCCATGGCAAGGACGTCATCGGAAAGGTCACGGTGTTGATTCGAGCAGACTCGGAAGTTCCCACGGGGCTCGTTCAACAACTGATCAAGAAATGTCAGGACAATGGATTCACGAAGTTTTCGCTGCGGGCAACGTCCGAAGAGAAATAGTGTGGCGTCACGGCTGAGAATTCGGGTTCCGTCCGTCAGCAGCTGGGCTTTCCCGCTGGTTGATCAGAACCCGAAAAAGTCGTGACGCGGCAAATGTCAGGTTATCAGGCCGAAAGGGCCCTGCATGAAACTCGCTAAGCCAAGTTCGCTGTCGAAAGTCGAAATTCCGATGGCGCCCATGATCGATATCGTGTTCCAACTGCTGATCTTCTTCATGCTCAACCTGAAGATCGTCGCGCCGGAAGGAAACTTCAATATCAATCTCCCGGTCAGCGCTCCGTCAAACGCTCCCAGTGAGATCAATCTCCCAGATATCAAGGTCGGTCTGCGATCAGATCGTGATGGTAATCTGGTTCAATTGACATTGGGAGGGAACAATCTCGGCAACGACAACGCGGCATTTGAACGTCTGAATGCCGAAGTTTTGAAGATCATCGGTCGCCCTGGAAATCCACTGACGAAAGACATCGAAGTGGAACTCGATGCCGACTTCGAATGCCAGTACAAGTACGTCGTGAAAGCGATTTCTCGATGCACAGGCCGATTTGATCAGCGGACACAGGCGGTCACTCGCTACATTGAAAAAATCAAATTCGCTCCGCCGCACAAGCCAAAATGATCTCGACGGCTGAGCCTGTTCTTCGGGTTGAATGAAACGTCCTGTCAGGGAGAAGTTCATGATACTGTCCAGAAGTAATGCTCAGTCCAAGGTCGAAGTTCCCATGGCACCGATGATCGACATCGTGTTCCAGTTGCTGATCTTCTTCATGCTCAACCTGAAGATTGTCGCACCGGAAGGGAATTTCAGCGTCAATCTGCCGTCCGCTGAGCCCGGCGAGGCTGTGCACTCTGCGGACATCCGCGTCAGCCTGAAGAGCGATCGCGACGGAAATCTGGTCCAGTTGACTCTCGGCCAGAACAACCTCGGCAATGACAACGCCGCATTTGATCGGCTGAATACGGAAATTCTGAAGATCATCGGTCGACCGGGGAATCCGCAGACGAAAGATCTTGAAGTTACGATCGATGCCGACTTCGAGTGCCAGTACAAATACATCGTCAAAGCGATCTCGCGCTGCACGGGCCGCGTCGATCCGACGACGCAGCAGATCACTCGCTATGTCGAGAGAATCAAGTTCGCTCCTGCACATCTGCCGAAGGGGTGATGATTTGAACCGCTGATGAACGCTGATTGACGCTGATGAAGACAGAGGTGAAGAGAGGTGATGCCTGCGTTACGACGGTCGTGGCGGAATAGGTCATAATGGTGTCGGTGTTCGTGATTCTGCTCGACGGTTTTCGTTCTTGCCCCACGGTTTCCAGCGCCAGGCTTTGGCCTGTTGTTCATGGATCGCCTGATCGATCTTCAGCCGCATTCGCTGGCACTCCAGATCACCCTTGTTCTGCAGCAGGGCGGCGTCGATTTGTTGCTTCGCTTTGAGCAGGTTGCCTGATTCGAAGTAATCGACCGCTCGTTCGTAATGAGCGCGCGTCAGGCTGGTTCGATTGACCGGGCTCAGGTGATCCCGGAAATAAGCGGCGCGTTCCTGAGTTTCAAACTGCAGCTTTTCACCTTCGATGGCTGCTTCGGGATCAGTCACGATACGCGGGGTGATCAGGACGATCAGTTCGTTGCGCTGCAGGCTTTCGGTCTTATTACGGAACGCGGCACCAACCAGGGGGATGGCTCCCAGGAACGGGACTCGATCAATCGATTCGACCGTTTCTTCAGAGATCAATCCCCCGAGGACAACGGTAGTACCGTCGCGAACCATGACGTTGGTTGTGACTTCCGTCGTTTCGGAATTCGGCAATCCTGTCTGGGCGTTGATCGTTGCCTTGCTTCGTTCCGGATGTACTTCCAGCCGAACCAGTCCGTCCGGAGAAATGAATGGACGGAAGATCAGTTTTGTTCCGGCATCCAGGAACTGCACATTCTCGACAGTTTGATTTCCGTTAAACGCCAGCGTCTTGTAGCTGAGACGTTGGCCGATAATCATTTCCGCCTTCTGCTTGTTCAGAACTCGCAGTTGCGGTGCAGCCAGCAGAGTGGTGTCGGCGATGTTTTCCAATGCCTTGATGAAGCCGGAGATGTCTCCCTGGATGAAGCCATACTTCAGTCCGGCGGAATTGGCGATGAAGTCGCCTGCCGCCGGCACCAGGGCAGGCTTTGACGGGAATCCGACCGTTCCATTCAATGTCGAACCATTCCCCGAAAGGAGTTGGCTGTTCTGGGCACCGTTGAGCATGGCGAAGTTCACGCCGAACTGCATCGTATCAGACAGCGCCACACTCAGGATCTTGGCTTCGATCATGACCTGCAGTGGCGGAACGTCGACTTCGACAATGATTTTGTCGATCTCTGCGACGACCTCGGGATAATCCTGGACGAGCAAAGTGTCGCGTTGTGACAGACCATCCCCACCGGCGTTGGTCGCGCTGACAGCGATCCCCGTTTGTGGTGGCGATGTGACGGCATGTCGTCCGACCCCTTTGGTCATGATCGGGTCGAGCAGCTTCTGAACTTCGTTCGCGTTGATATAGTGCAATTGATAGATCTTGCTGATCAACTTGCGATTGGCCTGCTTCATTGCTGCGTCTTCAACCGACGTGCGGACGTAAATGAAATCACCTTCTCGTTCGTAGACAAACCCCTGAGATTTTACGATGGCATCGAGTGCCTTGGTGACCGTCACGTCCTGAAGATTCAACGAGATCCGCCCCTGAACATCACGGCTGGCGAGGATGTTCACGCCCGCCAGTTGTCCGAGCATTTCGAGAACTTCGGACAGGTTGGCGTCCTGAACCTGGATGGAGAACTTTTCGTCGTCGACTCCCAGATCGCCTTGTACGATCTTGATGGAAGGTTCACGGCCGGTCGGTCTGTTGTTGATGGTTCCACTCGCTCGTCCCGGGCGTGGTGCAGGCGGAATATTGGTCGATTGTTCTTGTGGTTGCTCGTTCGTGTTGGGCGTTTGGTAGGCCCCGACAGCAGGCGGATTGAATGGCCGGGGTCCCTGCGGAATCTGGCCTGGCTGGGGCTGACCTTGCTGTGCCTGGCTTTGTTGAGCCTGGCTTTGTTGAGCCTGCTGTAACAGATTGAGTGCCCTTTCCAGATCAGACACTTGGCGGTAATTCTGAGCCTGTGCAAGCTGATCAAGTCGCCGCTGAAGACCTGCCAGTTGCGTCTCGATTCGCCTCGATCCTTCGCTCGCTTCATGCGTGGAGTCCGCGACGTGAAAATCGATACTTGGTTTTGCAACGACCTTGGGGGCAGGTGTACTCGGACGGGGCGCGGCCTCTGTGTCATCCGGCTGTGGAACCGGACGGTTCGCATCGGGAGACGTCGGCTGCAGTTCTGCAGTTTGCTGGGAGGAAAGCCTTCCAGGAGCGGCCTGAGCCGTTCGTACCATCGGTTGCCGAGGCTGTTGCTGAGAAATTTCGACAGTGACGGGATCGAGTTGCGGGATTTTTGGCAGGCTTCCCGTCGCGGATCCTGTCATTCCTGATGGCGAACTCACTAAGTTAGTGTTCAGGCGATTCGACGAGATCGGCAGATCCGTGCCGGCCTTGGGGGCAGGCTTGGGATCGGGCGTTGGTTTTGAATCTTTGGCAGACGGTGTTTCGGAAGCAGCAATCGGATTCGCCAGCGGATGGTCCAATGTTTGCGTTCCATTGACCATTTTGAAGCCAGCCCAGCGGGGATTGGCGGTGGAATGGAGTTGCTTATGGCGGACTTGTGCCGCCACGAACACCAGCAGTGGCAGTGCGACTGCCATCAGCAGCGACAGAAATGCCACTCGAAACAGTGAGGAATGTCTGTTCATGGGTCGTCCGTGACCGTTCTCGTCGCGAACGCTGCCAGCGTCCGCATCCGGATTTCAATCGATTCGTACCGCCTGCACTGGCAGCGCCTGCGGTGAACGTCTATTGCAAAGGTGACTCTGACTCGCCGCGATTCAACACGTCCTTGAGTTGTGGTCGGGCCAGAGTTAATTCAATGGTTTGATCGCCGGCGGACAATTCCACGCGATGCGACTCAATCTTTGTCAGTTGAAATGATTTCCCGTCCGAAAGGATTCTTTTTCCCAGGGGATAAAGCTGGCCGTTGATACGAGCGACTCGGCGAGTCCGGCCGATGATGGTCCCGGTCAATTCCAGAGGTATCGGGTCCGACTTTGGCGTCGTTGCAACCATCGCGGGCGCTGGCTTGGGCTCTTCCGCAAACAGAACCGGTAGCGGCTCCGAATCTTCAGCGACCTGAAACGGATCGCGATCGAGTGCCTGAACGTCTGCAGATCGGAACATCGAATCTTCTGCCAGTGATTTCGAGAGACTCGCCCAGAACTTGTTGGTATCGGCGTCGGTCACAGGAGTGTTGGCTGGCGTTGATGAATTCGGTGTCACTGCAGCAGGATGTGCTGGCGGGCGAGTGGCCGCATGAGCCGGGGCCGGGGACAGCATGCGAAGGGCCATGGGAATCCAGAAGCAACAGCCAAACAGGAACAGAGCTGCCAGCAGGCCAGCTTTCTGTCCGTTCGCTTTCACTTCACGCTGAAACCGTACCCATAAGTCTTGCATGGTCTACCAATCAAGGGATCTGTACTTCGGCAATTCCTGCCATAGGGAAGTCTGGTATGCAATTGAGGTCCCCGCGGAGAACTTTGCAGGTTAAATCAGTTATCGGACGGCATCGGAGGTCACCTGACGGTATTTTCGGTACTTCTGGTAAAATTTGCGTCCTCGGAATAATCGTTTGGACTTCGCAGGAAGTACGACGACCAGGGTTCAGGATCGCTCAGAAAGAGCTCATCGCGTTGAAGGTCGCGACTTTGCGAGCGATTCGATTTCGGTCGCAGTCAGCACTCGTCGATAGATTCGGACGTCTTCCAGTTGACCGTTACACGGGCCGTTCAATCCCGTTCCGAGTTGCAATGGAGCCTTGGAGTCGAGTTGATACCTCGCCGCATCGAACTTTGCCGATTGGGAAACCTGCCGACCGTCGACGTAGAGCGTCAAATGGTCGGCAGACTTCACAGCACAGATGTGGTGCCAATCTGATGAGAGGGTATGTCCCCATTGCGTTTGCTGACCCGCCGAGAATGCATAGATTTTGCCTGACGGTAAAGCGCTGCAGAAGACTTGCCCAGCATGTTCGGCCATGGTCCAGGCTCGGCGATAGGTGACATCGGGAGTGTGATCAAGCCGCTGAATCAGTTTCCAGTTGGCTTCTCCCTCGTACGAGTAAACCTGCGCCAGCGGCAACGTCCCTGCGATGAACCGCCCGTTGTGGACGAGCATTCCCATGACTTCCAGTTCTTCACCAAGTCGCCCGATGTCCGTCCAGCGACCGACCTCTTCAAACCGGAAGACGCGGCCGCTGCGCCAGGTCGCCACATGCAAGTGGCCTCGAAATGGAGTGAACGAATAGGTCTGGGTGTTGTCACCCACTTGTCCGCAGTCAGTCCAATTCTGGCCATCATAGCGATAGACGTGTCCCCCGTCGTAACTGCTGGCATACAGGAACCCGTTGAACACTGTCAGCGACACGACTCGCTTCGGAACCTGGCCACCCGTTTGTGCATCGGGCACTTCTGGAACGGGAAGTTTTGTCCATCGTGTTCCTTCCTCATAGCGAAAGAATCCGGCAGGCCGGTACAGGGACGAAGCGTAAAGTTTACCTCGGAAAATCACGAGTCCGCCGACAGCTTCAACATCAGGAATCTGGCCGCAATCAACCCATTTGCGATCACCTTCGTAACGAAAGATGCGACCACCCGGATTCAGGTTTTCGGATTCGGGCAAACTCGATCCCGCCAGACGGTACTTGCCGGTCCCGGCATAGAGTTTTCCCTGAAATACGGCGAGCGACGTGACGCTATTGGATTTGTCGGGAGCACCACAATCGACCCAGGTGTTGTCGCCGTCGTAACGATAGACACGCCCCGATTCGTCTTTGCCGGGCTCACACGTCCCGGCGTAAAGCGATCCTTCATGCGTGGCGAGCGAGAACGCAAACAGTGCTCGTCCCGGCCGTCCACAATCTCGCCAGGCCGATTCGCGATTGTCGTCGATGCCAAATTGCAGATGACGCCAGTTAGCCTGATTTGAAGTTACGCCCGGATTGGATTTGAGTGTCAGATGGAACCCACGACGTTTGACGGAATCATATTGGCTGACAAGGTCACCCGGCAGTCGATCCGAGAACTCGTCGGATTGAGCCCAGAGAGCGAGCGTGAAATCCCCCTTCCCAATCGCCGCAGTGTGAGCAGGAACCTCGCGCGGTTTGTCGACAACCGGGAAATGCGCCACCAGATCTCGTTGAAGTTCCGACTGTGAAGGTGACGGTTCGTCCGTCTTCGCGGCCGGCGGGTTCTCGGCGAGAAGTTCGTTGGCAGCGCACATCAGGGTGATGTAGAGAATCAAATTCCAATGGGTTACCAGATCCGTCTGTCGTTGACGAGAAATCGGGGACATCTTCCGATTCGAAGCGTGGACACCAATATTCATGCGAGCACCTGTGGGTGAATGTGACTTGCAGATGAATCGCAGTCGATTCTACGAAATCAGATATTGATTCGAAAGAAGCTCTGGATGACGGGGGCCTGGAGGTACCAGGAATATCCCTCGATTTCGGCGATGGAAAATCGTATACCCTTCTCACGAAGCTGTACTCATCTATGATTCGAGATTGTTGCCATCTCTGTGACAGGCCTTC
>JBAWWJ010000265.1:0-9525 GCA_037146815.1 Planctomycetota bacterium | reverse complement strand
ATAACTTCCTCCTCGAAGTCCTATGCGGCAAAACAACTTAGTGGGCGCTGGCCCTAAACTCCTGCCGCTTCCTCAAACTCTGGTTCGGGGAAAAGATTGCGGATCTCGTCGAGTGTCAGCTTGTCGGCATTCAATAGAAAATACGCCCACTGCTCGGCGGGCGTCGCCTGACTCAGATTCTCGCGTGTCACGGCCAGCTTCGTCAATTCCAACAAGTGAACTTGTAAATCATCCGTCAGGATCTGGCCCTTATCGTCTCGCAATCGAAAATCCGTGTGTAACGTTGATGTCTCTTTCAAGAGCAACTTATCCAGCACACAAATCACGATTGCGGGCAAAAGTTCATGGTAACGGTCACCTTCTCGCATTTGTTCGACGTACAGGCGAGCATCGTAAAACGCAAGGCGTTGGCGCAGGCCTGCCGGAATTGACGTCTGCATTTCGATGTTGAATCTTCGGCCTCGCTCGTCCTCGGCCAGTACGTCCAAGACCAGCCATTTGTCACCATCGAAATTCGGGCCAACGATCGGATTCTGGATTTCAATTCTCGTGATCCGCATCGATTCCCCGAGAATCGCGTTCAAAAAGGAAATCGTCACGCGTTCATGCCCGCGACTCGCCAGCATCAATTTGAATGCGAAATCGACAAGTGGGCTGATTCCAAGGGGCATGGGTTTCTGCTCCTCGATCATTTGGTTAGGACGGTCAAATCAGTTGCTCAAATGGCTACTTTTTCGGGGCTTGCGATTTAATGAACGCAATCAGGTCGGCCAGGGCCTGCTTATCAATATCCTTTTCCAATCCTTCCGGCATGAGTGACTGGCCTGTTGAGATCAATTCATCCAGCGTCTCGCGCAGTATCACATCTTCTTTTGCTTCGGCTCGTTTCAGAGTCAGCGTGGCGGCTGTCTCCGCAGAAATGATTCCGGTGTGAATCTTTCCCTGCTTCGTTACGACTGTGTAGGTCTGAAAACTCGGCTGGGCTTCCCGATTCGGGTCCAGGATGGCGACCAGCAGATCTGCGGGGGATTTGTTCTGGACACTCGCCAGGTCCGGCCCGACCTGATGCCCGTTTGATCCGGCTCGATGACACTGAACGCATGTCTTGGCATACAGCATCTGGCCCCGTTCAGGTTTGCCTTCGAGTTCCAGAGCGGGCTGAAAGTCTGACACAACCTGCTTGCGGTTTCCGGATGTCTCCGCCAGAACCTTACGCGCTGCGTCACGAACACCAGTGTTCGGATGATTCAACAGCAGTTGCCGTTTGTCTCGCTCGATTTCTCCCGGCTTGACGGCTTCAGATTCAATGGCCTTGACCAACGCAATGGCACCGCTGGCGGAAGAGATCAACTGGTCAACGACTTCTCGCCGTGTGGCAGGTCCGAATGCCTTCCAGGGAATGAGTATCAACTCCACAGATCTGGACGCACCGCTGGCGACAAGTGACTTAACCGCCGCCTGTTGCAAGGTGGGTGATGTCTGCGGTGTGAATAGTTCTGGCAACGCTTCTTCGATAAGACTTCCTTCCGACAGCGCCAGCAGTGCCACCGCGGAAAGTCGTGTTCCTTCGGCTGCAGTCGTATCCCGAGCGACAGCCGCAGCCGCAGCGAACTGCTTTTTCAAGGCGTCCGCAGTATCCATCGCCTTCGCCTCTGAAAGTAACCGGGCGATACTTGTGCCTCGACGGCGTGCTCCTTCACCGACTGCCGTCAACATCTGAGAACGGGTTACTTCGTGGACATTTGTCGTAGCGAGAGCGGCCACCAGCTTTACTGTGTCGTTCGTATTGGGAGATGATCCGATCAACCGGGCCAACTCCACCAGTAACGGACGAATCGGTTCTGTGTCACCTGTCAGCAGTTCCAGAGCAAGCTTCGCCATGTGAGGATGAACGGACGAGAGCCACGCGGTCCGTAAGTCAGCATCCGTCGCTGCAGCGAGGGCAAGTTCCTTCAACCCGGGCACGGCCAGTTGAGGTTCCAGTTGCCCAAGCGTCATCGCCCATTGCCATTTCAGCCGTGGAGAACCCTCCGCCAGACACATACTGATCCGTTTCAAACATTCACTGTTGCGGGTTTCTTCGCAGAGGATCATGCCATGTTGCTGAACTCGCGGATCGGGATCGTAGAGCAATCCCATCACATCGACATCGTTGAGTGCATCGAGTCCGTGCAGTGTCCACGCGGCATGTAAGCGAGCGACCGATGTGACCCCCGGCTTTCGATCTTTGATCCACGGCAGCGAGGACGCAGTGAGAGCTCGCAGTGGTTCCACTGCCGCCTTGTTTTGACGCTCCACAAGCAACCGTTGAGCGGTATCGCGGATTGCTCCATGCGGCGACATCAGGTCCGTAACAAGCTCTTGAGTCGTAGAGCGACTTTGATCAGGAGGTGGAACGCGTTTCGTTCCTGGTGACTTCAATCGCCAGATTCGCCCTTTGTCATAACCACTTTCCAGATCACAGAGCGCCTTGATGTCTTCCGGAATCGAAGCGGGATGCTCAATCGTCTCACGGTACATATCCAGCATGTACAGCGTTCCGTCGGGGGCATTGACGAAATTTGTCGGGCGGAACCAGTTGTCGGATGATGTGAGGAACTCGCAATTCGAATCGGTCCGCTCGGCCACAAAGCTGATTCCGTCGGCCGTCAGTTTCTTCCTGTGAACCAGGTTTCCCCCCACATCACCAATAAAGACGTTTCCTTGAAACTCAGCCGGATAAGCCCCCCCTCGATAGATTGTGATCCCTGTCGCTGACGTGAAGAACCCGATCGGAACCAGTTCTGTCGGAGGAAGTCGTTTGGCAAACTCTGGATCCGCGGCCCGTCGCGCCGTCCGTACCAGTCGCCATGGCTCCGCGGTACTCTTGCGAAACACCACAGCAGCGGCCCCCTCTTTGGCAATGGGACGGATCGTACTGGGGATCGTCAGTTGCGGGTTGCGTTCCAGATAATGAAGCGGCCATGTGACATGAACGATGTGGTTGCTGTTTGAACAGATGAACCGATCACCATAGTCATCAACCGTATGGCCGAACTGCTGACCACCCGAGACCAGCGTAATCTTGTTGGTCTTTGGGTCGAGTCGTAGATCGCGTCGTCCAGGGGTGAACTTTCGTTCTGGCTGTCCATCTCTGGCTGGGATCGTCAAATCTCCTCCTGCCAGTCCCGACGAAAAATAGATGGCATTATCGCGCCCCCATTCGAGTCCGTTGGCAAGCCCCTGAACGTTGGACTGACTGAAGCCAGTACAGAGGATGTCCTTGATGTCTGCAACATTGTCACCGTCTGTATCCTTCATGAAGTACAGATGCGGCGGGGCGAGCACATAAACGCCTCCCTTCGCACAACAGACCGATTGAGCCCACCGCAGCTTATCCGCAAAAACGACGCTCTGATCCATCGTCCCATCGGCGTTGGTATCCCAGAGTAGCCGAATGCGACTCCAGCTTTCGGCTCGCTGGTCCCGGTATTTTTGGACTCGCTGCTCTGGCAGGAATGGATAGTCCGACATTTCGACGACATACATCCGGTTCCGCTCATCAAACGCCGCATCGATTGGATCGGCAACGAGCGGTTCGCACGCCACCAGTTCGAGTGAGAAACCATGCTGCAGTTCAAAGCTCTTCAGAGCTTCGTCCGGCGACTTCGCGGGAATTCGGGGCAGCAATTCTGCCAACGGCTTATCCTCGGCCGTCGCAACCGACGAAATTGACACTAGGGCCAGCAACATCAGCAAACAGGTACCAGAACGACATCTCATCGAGTGGCTCTCCGAAGGCAGGGCACCGGGGGATCGTGCGAGGCGGGTAACCGACACGTTGAGGATACCGAGTCACATCAGGAACTCGAAGTGAACGCCGTGAAATGTCCCCATGCAACAATATTGCGGATGTGACTTCAAACCTGATAAAATTCTGAACGACTTACTAGCGGCCTCAGGATTGAGCGAAATGTCATGAGTGCGACCATCGACGACACCAACGTTCCTGCTCGCCAATCCGTGCGCGGCGAACCTGCATGGGAGATCGCGACCCTGTTCCCCAAACAAGGGATGTGGTCAGAATCCGCTTATCTCGCTCTTCCAGGCAATCGATTGATGGAACTCAATGACGGCTGTCTGGAGATCCTTCCAATGCCGACATACTTTCACGAACTGATCGTGGAATTCTTGTATGACCTGTTGCGAGTATTTGTGAAAGAGCGTGGCTTGGGGAAGGTGATGCGTGCCCCCCTGCCGATTCGCCTCTGGGATGGCCAGATGCGTGAACCGGACGTCCTTTTCCTGCGTCCAGACCGTTTACAGAAACTGGCAGAAGCTGGCAATCGCGCCCAACCGGATGGAGCCGATCTGGTGATGGAAGTTGTCAGCCCCGGTGCTCAGAATCGGGACCGCGACCTTGAAGTCAAGCGGCAGGAATACGCCAAAGCGGGAATCGCGGAGTACTGGATTGTCGATCCCGAACTCCGCACGATTACCGTTTTGGAACTGGCAGGAGATGCTTATCTCGTTGCCGGTGAATGCCAACCGAACCAGTTGGCCACGTCCACCTTGTTGCCCGGATTTACTGTCTCGGTCGATCAAGTATTTCAGGCCGCCGAGCAAACCTGATTCCCGGCATCACTCACTTGGCCTTGATCTCCACATTCAAACTCTCGACCCACTGTTTGTGTTCGTCCGTGTAGTACAGATAAGCGCGGCTGGCGGGACCGGAATAGCTTCCTGGGACTGCGGCCACCAGACTGAGTGGAACGTTGACGCGAGCTTCCTTGTCGAGTGATCGCCAGTAGAGGACCACTTCGCGGCCCAGGACTTCATAGGCGCTGATCTTGCCGCTCTTCACCAGTTCCTTCAGTTGGTCATGTCGCACTTCCAGTCCACCTGGAATCCCAATGATTGCAATCGGAGTCGGAATCACCTCGCTAGTGCGATTGACAACCACAACAGTCGCCTCAGTCGTGGCCCCTTCTTCGATCAGATGGTCTCGCAGGCCGACTTCCAGATGCAACTTGCACTTGTCCGAGGAATCAGGTTGCAGGTTGTGGAAGTCGATGGCCACTGAATATGGCATCTGCGAACCACCCTTCATGGCGACCTGTACCTGGTGTTTGCCTGGCGTCAGCAGTTCAGCAAAGCGAGGCAGCTCAATGGCACCGGTCGTGTTTCGATCAAAGGTGACCGGTTCCCCGACAGGCTTACCATCAACAATCAACTGCAAGCTGCCTGGTTCCGTCGGTCGGGCTCGCGATTTGTCGTAGGCCACGATGGCACGGAGGGCCAGTACGGTCGATTGCGTGGAACCGAATCGACCTGCCTTGCAGTTTTCTGCCAGGAACTTCAACGACTTCTGGACGTTGTCGGCATAGTGAGGATTCTTCAACCAGGCGAGAACTGCCAATGCCGTCGTTTCGATGGCCAGAGCCTCGCCGTCGCTGCCAATCACACTGGTCGTTGCTCCGGCAAGAGATCCGTCGGCTTGTTGCTTGCCGGAAAGTTTATCGAGCAAATGATTCTCGCCGTCTTTGTCCCCGGCCAGACCGAGGACGTTTGCTGCCAGAGCAATTGCGTAGGTATTCAGCGATTTCTCACCCGCATCACGAATCCATTGGACTTCTGTCGACAGATCGGCTTTGATGCCAGCTTCGAGCAATGCCCAGGTGTTGTACGAATTGGCACATTCGGGATCAGCGATCCAGGTGTGCAGCGTATGGGTCTTGCGAAGATAGCCTCCCTTGGAATCACGCTGATCCAGCAGCCACGTGCGAGTCCGCTGCAGCATCTCGGGATCGACGAAGCGGACCTGCGCCATGTCGGTAAATTCCAGCAGGCCGTACGCGGTCAATGCGTCGTGACCGGGGTCAGCACCAAACCATTCGAATCCACCACTCTTCGATTCAAACCCGCGTAGTCGATCATACCCGGTCTGAAGAATCAGGCTGCTTTTCTCGATGAGCGACGGATCGACCCCTTGATGCGACATGAAGTACTGCTGAGCCATCACGAGCGGATAAGCCGTCGAACTGGTCTGCTCAAAACAACCCGATGGTTCACGAATCAGGGCGGCGAGCGATTCGGTCATGCTGGCAAGGGGTGTCGGATAGACCACGACCCGTGCTTCGAGGCTACCGGGGACCACTGTCTTAGGGATCGTGATGTCGTGCGAAGCTGTTCCACCTGCTACGAGCAATCCTCCGAAGCCATCGGTCTTCGGAAATCCGCGCGGGCGAACCAGCAGTGAACGAGTGACCTTATCCGCATAGGGACCAGCTGTCGCTGCGAGAACGAGCTTCGATTCGCCAATCTGCTTGCCGATATTCAGATTGATGTACTGTCGCACTCGCCCATTTGCCGGCAAGGCGAACTTGATCACGCCAGGATCGATTGGTGCTGCGCCAGTCCATTGATAATTCACGGAGGCATCTGCCAGTTCTGCATTGGTGGCGTTGACGATTCCTAAAGGAAGGCGGACGACATCACCCATGGTGACTTCCAGTGGAAGCTTGGGTTCCAGATAGAACGGTGCGACCGACTCGATCACCAACGACCCTGCTCCCAGCGCCCCCGTGTTGGTGAAAGCATCACCGGAAACTCGGAAGCTGGTCACTGAGTCATTCAAGGCGAATTCCACTGAGGCTTCGCCTTTGTCGTTGGTACGAATTCCCGCGTTCCAGAACAGCGTCTCCGTAAAGTCGGTTCGATCACCGGGCGAACGATTGGGTCGAACCTGGTGTGCGTAGATTCGTACGATAGCAAGATCATTGCGAACTTCGATCTTGCGAAAGGCTTTTAATGCGGCAAGTGCCCCGACCGGCTCTCTTGCCTCGACTCCGTTGGCAGCGTCGCCAAACTCTTTCTTATCTGCTATCCGATCAGCAATACCGTCGGCCAGTTGTTCCGCCTCTGGTTCGACAGCCTTGGCCGCCGCCTCTGACTTATCTTCTGCATCAAAACTCAGATTTCGCGGCGCGGAACTAGGAATTTGCCCACGAAACCCGCCAGCAAATCTGCCACCACGTCCACCGAACTCTGTTACGCCCATTTCGCGAAGTGCCAGGATACGGCGGCCGGAATCACCGTGCTTTGCCGCGAACTTTTCCGGTTCAACAAATGCGAACCGACGCCAGCCTTGCGTCCCTAACAGTAGATCGACCGCCACGTGCCTTTGATCATTGGCAGGATCAAGATAGATATGAGCATCGGCAAGTTCGCGGACTTCCCCTTCGAGCAAGACCATCACTGGCAATCGAGGTGCCTGCTCTCGCTTGTCAATCATTTCAAGAACGCTTTCATCCGTCGCGGTAAGCCCAACCACCGCACTGATGGGCTGACCATTCTCGTCGCTGGTTTTCACCAGAATTTTTGCAGGGCTCCCAGGGACATACTGCTTCGAGTCCGCCGTCAAACTGATCTGTACGGAATGAGTCGGCTCGCGAAAGATCAGGCGTTCGGCAAGCGGCTTCCTTTTGGCATCCAGAACGGTGGCACGCAACACGCCATCAGCCGCTCCCGTTGAGAAGACAAGCTCTTTACTCTGCCCGGCGCTGAGTTCCACTTGCTGCATCGCAACTTCCACGTTGCGTTGCTGAAGCACGACGCGGTAGACACCAGTCTCCGTTGCTGTCACCGAGACTTTTGCGTCTCCCCCCTTGGCCGTCACGTCCTGTAACGATGTCAGAACGACGCCCGAGGATTTCACAGGAGGAAGTTCATACTGTGTTTTGATCCCGGACGGTTCGGTGATTTTCAGGCGGTATTTGCCATCAACGGCTGGCTGGAAACTGATTCGGCCGCGTCCTTCATGTTGGCTGCGAAACTTGGCGACTTCCTGACCGTTGGCATCGAGCACAACCCCGGCCAGATCAGCGGGCTTGCGAGCGGGAGTGAATGCTTCGAAATAGACTCGATTTGTCAGGCCTGCCACCAGATCGCCCCCTTCGGGATACATGGCGAGATCGACTGTTTGCAGCAGAATCGGGATCGTCTTACTGGCCGTTTCCAACGCACCTCCATCTTCGATCACCATCGCCAATGTCCCTTCACCGCGACGAATTTCCGCCGGCAGTTTGAATCGAGCCTGGCAGTTCCCCTTGGCATCGATGCTGGTCGTGCCACGAAAGACTTCCGCCCCATCGACTCTGGCGAGAACCGTCACAGGGACTCCTGCGGGGGTTCCACCTTCGGCGCGATCAGCATGCAGCGAAGCGACGACTTCATCGCCAGCACCGTAACCATCGCGAAGGAATTTGATCTGTGTCTTGAGTCGTGGTGCACGGTACGCCCTGATATCGAATTTGCGTTCGGCGGGTGGCTGACCATCGGGATAACTCACCTTGATCGTGTATTCACCCCCCGCCTGTGCCTGAGGTATCGCCCAACTGAAACCACTCACACCCTCCTGTAGCAGGGATTGGCCCGACGCAACGGTATCGCCTTTGGGGCCTTTGATTTCCACGACGCCCGTTAGTGCGTGCTCCGTCAGAAGCGGTTTGCGAGTCACGCAATGCAGTGGGATGCTGCGGACATACAGTTGTTCACCCGGTCGATAAATCGGCTTGTCCGTACTGATGTAGGTCAAATAGCGGTCGCCGCTCAGTCCCTCGCCAGAATTTGGCGGTTGAGGTGACCCTTTTCCGGGCGGGTTTTGAGCCGTGGCGGTCCAGACACAAACCCCGATCAAAGTCAGCGCGATCACCGGAAAAAAAGGACGTTTCACGGGAAAACTCCTGATGAGAAACGGCATTCGAAGCCTGCCGTGTTTTGAAAACGAATCAACTGCGGATTCAGACGCCCGATCGAGCCAGAAAGTTCCAGAAACACGGCAAGATTGTCTTCAGAGACGTTGCGACTCGGAAAAAGTAGTTTCCCTGGTACGAGTTACGGCTCTCGCCAACCCCATGATGTTGTCAGGTAGGTGCCGACGAATGTTGTCAGGGTCGCAGCGACATTCCAGCCACCAGGAACAGGATTGGCCGCCAAATCGGAACAGATCTGATAGATCGCGAAAATACTCATAATGAAACCGGCACCGAAGGCAATCCCTAAACCTACCAAGGCCTCCAGGAGCCAATGATTGCCAAGCAGTTCACGGCCAATCACGAGCCATGCGACGAGCGATGCTGACAGTGCCGCATAGACCGAGCGTCGTCGTCGATTCTCGGAGTTTGATCGCTGCTTCAGCCTGGCGACCAGCGACGTCTTGTCAAACGGCTCATCTTCCGGAACGAACATATTGGCCGCTCATTGGGACTGTTGAAGAATCCGCGGCACCCACACTACTTCTCTAAGGAACGAATTTCTACAAGCAGCGCGGCAATTTACAGTTGCAACTGTCGGGTCGCCAGGCTTGCGGTAAGTCGGGGCTCGGAAGGCCAGAGGCACAGGAATCCTGCAATCGACACTGAAACGAAAAGAGGCCGTCGCTGTATGGTCGCTCGGCCTGAAGTTTCTTGTGCTGCGCACCCAGCTTGAAACTGTATAGACTGGGGACATGGGTAACAGGTGTTCGGGGACATGGGTGACACATTT
>JBAWWJ010000264.1:0-9563 GCA_037146815.1 Planctomycetota bacterium | reverse complement strand
GCCGTGCGCGCCAATAATCGCTACAAATCCGCAACGGAACTCGCTTGTTTAAGGTTTAGTGGTTCGACTTCGCTGCCGGACCAGCAAACCACCAGCGATGATCGCCACGGTCCCAGCGACAACCAGCCAGAGCGTCGGCAGATGCTGCTGTTCGCTGTTTCCAATTCCCATTGCCTTGAGCTGTGCGGTGTAGCTGGAAATCGTCAGCAGCAATCCATTGTGCAGGCTGTGCAACAGCATTCCGGGCCAAAGGCTGCCTGTTTTCACGCAGACCAGGCCAAGTATCAAGCCGAGAAAACAGGTCGGGGCAAACCGTTCGAAAAACAGGGCGTCCCTCACAATGACGTGAAACAGCCCGAACAACAAACTCGACAAACCCACAGCCCAGGGCGTCGACATTTCCTCGCGAAACGCCGTCTGCAGGTAGCCCCGGAAAAACAACTCTTCACAGATCGCAGGGACCAGCGCCAGTGAAATCAACTTCCAGGCGAGTGGGACTGCATCGAGCTGTGTTTTGAACGATTCGAAGAGTTTTACGAATTCACTCAGCCGGTCAGGAGTCTGCAGCAGGACCAGTTCATAAGCGAATGGCCACAACGACAAACCCAGCATTCCCGCAGCCACGAACGACAGTGGCGAAGCGCCGCCCAATGAGAATCCACTGCGGAAGTTCACTGCAGAAATTGCCGCCAGCACGATTGGCAGTCCAGCAAACAACAGGATCGTGAGGCCGGCATTGATCCCGAGTCGGTAGCCAATCGAAACGTCCGTTATCCGCGAGGTCATCCCCCCCAGGATCAGAAACGTGGGGAACAGGATTGCCAGTCCAAGCGTGGCCTGGGTCAGGCTTGCCTGTTGGCGAGACGATTCAGGGCGTCGCAGCAGATCGAGCCAGCTTCCATCGCTGCCATACAGAACAGCATCTGTTCCAAAGATTCGGGCAGCCGCCGACAAGGCTACGGCGGAATACAAGACGGTCGAAAGGAGTGTCGCCAGAGCCCAGATTGGTATCACCCGATTATCAAACACGTCGCGAGCCAGCAGTACGATGTTGGCCAGCGGGATCACCGACAGCCAGCCATTGAATTCAATCCCGGGCAGCAGGCAGATCACACTGGGGGCCAGCGACACCAGCATCACGGGGATCAAATAGGCTTGAGCCTCTTTGAAACTTCGGGCAAAGCTGGTCAGAACCAAAATCACGGCGGAAAAGAAAGCGGCGAAGATCAGCAACAGTCCCAGAGTTGACGCGACCAGTCGCAGGGAAAGCCCGCCCGATCCAAATAGCAATCCTTCCAGGCCACTCGCGTATGCCGTGGCAATCATCGACAACAGATTCGCCAGTGCCGTCAAGACCGCGACGGAAACAACGGCAATGTACTTGGCGAACAACAATTCATGCCGAGGCACAGGCGACGAAACAAGTGCTTCCAGTGTCCCTCGTTCTCGTTCTCCAGCCGTCAGATCGATCGCAGGATAGACTGCGCCGGTCACCGTCATCAGGATCAAGATCAATGGGACGAGCGTTGCCAGTGAAAACGTCGGTCCATGATCCTTCCCGGATCGCGTCAATGATTCCGCACGTATCTCGAAAGGTAGCAATCGCCCGTGCTTTACCGTGGCCAGTTCTTTACGAGCAAATTCTTCGTTAATCGCTCGAAAACGTTCCTCGACAAATCGCCGCGCATCGCAACTGTATGGCGAGGATGAGCGATAAAGGATTTCCATCTGCACGGACTGTCGCTGTGCGTTCGAGGCAAAGATGATCCCGATATCGGCCTCGCCCGAGGAAATCATCGTTCCGACATCCACACTCCCCGTTTCCTGATCAGGTCCAACGAATTCCAGAAACGGATCTTCCGTCGTCCCCAGTGGCTCAATTCTGTTGCTTGCTTCGTACGGTGTCCGTTGGGCAACGATCACGTGGCCGTGGCCAAAATTCTCGCGAAACAGTCGCTGATCGTCGCGTGACTGGAATGCCAGCCGATATTCGACCTTTGACTTTGCAGCGAGTTGCGCCATCAGCAGCTTCTGCAGTGTCACGCCAAGCAGTGGGTAGATCAACAGAGGCATTGCAACCAACGTGATAATTGTCCGGCGATCGCGCAGGATCTCACGCAGTTCCTTCAGTGCCAGCCGCCACCAGCGCGGTGAATGCCAATACGATTTTTCAATCGGCTCAGGCATCTCAACGTTAAGGGGCATCGACGACCTCCGCATCCTCTGCAGGTGATTCTGGCTTCTGTCCGAGTAACTTCAGAAACATGTCGAACAGATTCGAGCACCCGGTCACCTGCTGAAGCTCGGCAAAGGTTCCTTCATGCCAGAGGCGCCCATGGTGCAGGAGCCCCATGCGATCACAGACATGCGATGCCTCATCCAGCCGATGTGTTGAAACGACGACTGCCTTTCCCAGACTTCGCAGCTTGTCGATGTACTGAAACACGACGTGCGTTCCTACCACATCCAGTCCCCGTGTCGGTTCGTCGAGAAGCATTACGGGGGGATCATGCATTAACGCCCGAGCCAGTGTGACTCGCTGCTTCTGCCCGGTACTCAGCGTCGCGCATCGTTGATCGATAAACTCGCCCAGATCAAACAGCGCGACCATTTCATCGAGCCGACTCCGGGCTCGAACGGGAGAGACGCCGAACAGATCGGCAAAAAACATTAACATTTCTCGTGGCGTCAACCACTGATAGAGTCCGGAACTGGCAGAAACCAGTCCAATTCGTCGCTTCACTTCATCGGGCTGCGATGTTGCACGAAATCCATTGACCTCAGCATCCCCGCTCGTAGGTGCCAACAATCCCAGGATCATCCTGAGAGTCGTTGTCTTGCCAGCTCCATTTGGACCGAGGAGTCCATAGACCTCGCCCGACTTGACTTGAAACGACAATCCGTCGACGGCGACGATGGTTCGCCCGTTCGAACGAAAATGACGAGTCAATTCGTGTACCGAGATCATGGAATGGATTTGATGGAATGCACGCGATCTGTATTTCAGGACTCGGATTGAAAATGGTATCGCAGAGGCTGCAGAAATGCGCGTTAGAACAGATCTCAGTAGATCTCAGTCACGAGGGAATGTGCCGCAACTTCACGTTTATACCGACTTGAACTGATCGGAAATGGCCTGTTGGCTCGACCGGCGTGAAGTGGATGCTTAGAATGCCCGGCGTTCCGATGCATCCCGATCCGGGGTTCACGTCTGCTATACGGAGTGTCTCGATGGATGATTTTCTCAAGATCGCATTCATCATTGCGGTTGGTTTCGGCGCCTTACTAGCCGTAGGCTTCATTGCCGTATTTGCTGCTTACTTCAAACTGTGGCTGCGGGCGTTTGTGACACGTGCTCGGATCAGTCCGTTTTCACTGTTGTTCATGTCGCTGCGAAAGATCAATCCGACCGCCATTGTCGACGCCAAAATCATGGCGGTTCAGGCGGGACTTCGCGAAGTCAGCACGGATCGCCTCGAAGCACACTATCTGGCGGGTGGCAACATTCGAAATGTCGTTCGCGCGCTGATTATTACTCATCGAGCCAAGATCACGCTCGACTGGAATACCGCCTCGGCGATCGATCTGGCCGGACGAAATGTGCTGGAGGCGGTACAGACGAGCGTCGACCCTCGCGTGATCGACTGCCCTGATCCAAAGTCTTTTGGACGCAACACGCTGGATGGTGTGGCCAAGAATGGTATTCAATTGAAAGCCCGAGCCCGTGTGACCGTGCGAACGAACCTGGCTCAATTGATCGGTGGCGCCACAGAAGACACGATCGTCGCCCGCGTCGGCGAAGGGATCGTTTCCGCCATTGGTTCGTGCGAAACTCACAATGAAGTTCTGGCGAATCCAATGCTGATCGCGAAGACAGTGCTGAATAAGGGTCTGGATTCGCAGACCGCCTACGAAATTGTGTCCATCGACATCGCTGATATCGACGTTGGCGATAACATCGGGGCTCGACTTCAGGCGGATCAGGCCGAAGCCGATATGCGTATCGCTCGAGCAAAAGCGGAAGAACGGCGAGCACGTGCCGTCGCAGCAGAGCAGGAAATGAAAGCTTTGACGGTTGAGAACCAGGCAAAGGTCGTACTGGCAGAAGCCGAAATCCCACTGGCGATGGCAGATGCTTATCGTGTCGGGTCATTGCGGGCACGTCGCAAAGAAGCCGTGTAGTCGTATCGTATTTTGAGATCCTGTGTTGGGTGCCATGGCTGGCAATGGCTACCCGCAAAAAGACCTGACTGGGCCGTAAGAATTTTCAAATGCTCAAACATCGTCTGATTCACCCCGAAATTTCGGCCATCCTTGCCCGAGCAGGACACCATGCCAGGGTCTTGATCGCTGACGGGAACTATCCCGCGTCAACAACACTGGGCCCGAATGCGACATTGGTCAGCCTGAATCTGGCTCCCGGGATTGTCACCGTCTCACAAGTCCTGGAAACGCTCTTGACCGCGATTCCCGTCGATGAAATCAACACGATGGGAATTCCGTCTGACGACCCTTATGCCCTTCAGGGTGATCCCCCGGTCTGGGATGATTACCGGAAGATTATCGCGGCCGCCGGTTCGAATGTCGAAATGAAGCCAATCAGCAAATGGGACTTCTACGAAGCTGTTGCGTCGCGAGATCATGTCCTGACGATTCAAACGGCCGACCAGGCGCTATGGGCCAATGTCCTGCTGACGATCGGATGTCGAGTCTGATTGGGAGGTCTGGTTGTCGGCGCGAGCAATCACAAACCGTGTTTGATCCGGGCCTGCCCGTTTTGCCTCGTACATCGCCAGATCGGCTTGTCGAACGCATTCCTGCCATCCCATCTCGGGCTGGCGGACGATCAGAACCCCTAGACTGAATGTCAACGACGGAAGTCCCCGTTCGACAAAGTGGCGCACGGACGCTCGCAGTCGCTCGGCGATCATCTGGGCATCATCATAGTCCACTTCCGAGAGCACAATCAGAAACTCGTCACCTCCCCAGCGTCCGGCACAGTCGAACGGTCGAACGTTCTGCCGCAACGACTCGCCAACAAGGACCAGCGCATCATCACCTGCAAGGTGTCCTCTCTGATCGTTCAGTTGCTTGAAGCCATCACAATCCAGCATCGCGATGGAAAACGGCCGACCAAATCGTTTCGCACGGCTCAGCTCTCGTTCGATCGCTTCGATCAGTGCCTGTCGATTGGGTAATCCTGTCAGATTGTCAATGCGTGCCAGTTTTTGTGCCATGGCGAGTTGTTCTCTTGCTCGAGTCACCCACGTGATCATCGCCATCGAGACAACCAAGCGAACGAAATGCCCTGGCAGTGCGTCGTGCCAACCCCCGGTACCAATTTCAATCCATGACCAGGTGAGGATAGCCACCAGGCTCACTGCAATCGTAAATCGGGGCGGACAGGTCCAAGCGGTGATTGCCAGCACCGCTGCCAGCAAGCAGCGAACGGTGAGTGGGATCTGGCCTGAGGCATCGGGGCCCCGAAACATCAGCAGAATCGTCAGTGCCACCAGAACCAGGACGGGAGAGATCCAGCGTGCGAGGGACCCGTCGTCACTGATTCTTCGAAGCGGAATATCAAGTCCAGTTTCGGTCTGCTTCGGAATGTGAGGCTCTGTCATTAATCATTCCGCAGTGGCGAGCTACATGTCTGCGAAGCCACAACACAGGCTCCGCAAACAAGGAGACTATCCGAAAGCGGGCAGCCTGTCACCAATCTCCAGCGATCTCTCGCCAGCGACACTGTGCGCGGATATCCTTTATAGGCCGGAGTCTGGCAGGAGTGGAGCATGCTGAGAAAGGAGTCTGGGGTGAGATACTTGCAGTGGATAACGTGTCTTTCGTTGACGTTGATGTTCGGGGCGATCGCAACAGCAGCGGATCTGCCGGCTCCCGTGAAAATCGGGAGCGTCGAAGGATTTACTGAGTACCAGTTTCCCAACGGTTTGAAACTGGTCGTGTTCACCGAACCGTCAAAACCCAAGCTGACTGTCAACATGACGATCCTGGTCGGATCGCGCCATGAAGGATACGGCGAAGCAGGGATGGCTCACCTGCTCGAACATATGTTGTTCAAGCCGACGGCCAAGCATCCTCAGCCTGACCGCGACCTGCAGGAACGGGGTGCCGACTACAACGGCACGACCTGGGTTGATCGAACAAACTACTACGAAACCCTTCCCGCATCCGATGAGAATCTCGAATTCGCCATCGGCTGGGAAGCAGATCGCCTGGTGAACTGCCCCATCAAGGCCGAAGACCTCGCCAGCGAAATGACGGTTGTCCGCAACGAATTTGAAATGGGTGAAAACAGCCCGAAGGGTGTGCTGGAACAGCGGATGTTCGCCACCTCGTTTGAATGGCACAACTACGGCAAGAGCACTATCGGCAATCGAGCCGATATCGAACGCGTCCCGGCCGACAGTCTGCGTCTTTTCTACAAGAAGTACTACCGTCCCGATAACGTCGTGTTGTTCGTCGGCGGTCGGATTGACGAAGCGAAAGTTGTGGCACTGGTTCAAAAGTATTTCGGCCCGATTCCACGCCCAGCGGAACCGATCCGATCAACCTACACTGAAGAGCCTGCTCAGGATGGTGAGCGAGTGGTGACTCTGCGCCGCGTCGGCAAAGTTGCTGCGACGGGTGTTCTTTATCACATTCCTTCCGCCGCTGATCCTGATTTTGCGGCAGTCTCGGTCCTGGAAGCCATCCTCTCTGCCGACAAGACCGGCCGACTCTACAAGGCACTGGTGGAACGCCGCCGTGCAGCGAAGGTCGAAGGGGTCGCCTACGCGTGGCATGACCCCAGCGGAATGATGTTCACTGCGGAAGTCGCCGCGGGAAACGAGCCAAATGCCGTCGCTGAAGGAATGATCGACACGATTGAAGGTGTCGTCGAAAAAGGCGTCACTGACGAAGAAGTTGTTCGTGCCAAGCGAACCTTGTTGAAGCTATGGGACCAGCAGTCGACGGACACTCCAAAGTTTCTCGTCGGACTGACCGAATGGGCCGGTGCCGGAGACTGGCGACTGGCGTTCCTGTTTCGTGATCGACTCGGCAAGGTCACGCTCGACGATGTGAATCGCGTTGCCAGTAAGTATCTGCGGACGAGCAATCGCACGGTCGGTGTTTATCTCCCCGTAACGGAACCACAACGAACCCCGGTTGATGCCACCCCCGATATCGCCGCGCTGGTCAAGGACTACAAAGGGAAACCGGAATACTCGATCGGTGAAGTTTTCGACCCTTCTCCATCCGCAATTGAAGCTCGCGTCAAGCGGTCGGCCGTCGACGGCGTCAAAGTCGCGTTATTGTCCAAGAAAAATCGCGGTGGCTCAGTCGTGCTGAAGGTAAACCTGCGGTATGGAACTCCCAAGTCACTGTTTGGCCTGGGGACCGCCTGTACCTTCCTGCCCGACTTGATGACTCGAGGAACGAAACAACTGACATCCGAACAATTGCAGGATCGACTGGATGAGCTCCAGACGTCATTCGGAGCCTCTGGTCGCGCTGGCGAAGCTGAGTTTCTGATGCAGACTAAACGTGAGCATCTGGTCGAGGCTCTGGCGATCCTGAGACAGGTCCTGCATGAACCGACGTTGCCAGAAGCAGAGTTCGCAATTCTGAAACAGCAGCGTCATGGAGCACTCGACGAACAATCAGCCGAACCGCAGGCCCTTGCCATGCGGGCTGTTCAACAGCGATTGAGTCCCTATCCGGCGGGCGATGTTCGGTACGCTCCGGGTTTGCTGGAGGAATTGAAACTCGTTGACGATCTGGAACTGACGACAGTCAGGCGCCTTTATGAGGAGTTCCTTGGCTCCACTGCGGGTGAAGTCGTAATTGTCGGCGACTTTGATGAAGAGACCGCCTCAAAGGCGATCACCGGACTATTGGGGGGCTGGAAATCAAAGCAACCTTACGAGCGGATCAGCCGGAACGTGGACAAGGTTCCTCCGCCGGAAATGATCACGATCAAGACGCCAGACAAAGCGAATGCGATGTACTTCGCAGGATTGTTGTTGCCGCTGAAAGACGATGCTCCCGAGTATCCCGCGCTGGTCGTCGGGAACGACATCCTGGGGGGAAGCGGTTTTGCATCGCGTCTGATGGGTCGGATCCGTGAGAAAGAAGGGCTCTCATATGGAGTCGGTTCTGCCTTCCGCGCGATGTCACTCGATCAACGTTCGACGTTTTCGATTTATGCGATCTGTAATCCTGAGAACGTCGCGAAGGTCGTCAAACTTGCTCGCGAAGAGACCGATCGATTGTTGAAAGAGGGAATCACCAAGGAAGAGTTGGCCGAGTCGCAAAAGGGATATTTGCAGTCGCAGCAGGCCAGTCGTGGTGACGATACTCGCCTGGTTCAGGTACTGGCAGAGACGCTGGTGACGGGCCGGACACTCAAGTTCCAAGCGGCAATCGAAGAGTCGGTTCGCAAGCTGACGTTGGAAGATGTCCAGGCGGCAATGCGAAAGCACATCGATCCGTCGCGAATGATTAACGCCGTTGCAGGTGACCTGCCAGAGTCAAAGTGACAGAAAATTGAGGTCTGGGCTTTCGTTTCTGGTGACTGGGAATAAAGTGTTCGTGGTCTGCCAAATCAGGAACCACGTACCATGTCGTCATTGATTGTCCTCTGTCCGCACTGCCTGACGTGGGTTGAACCCCACGCACAGAGTTGTACGGAGTGCGGGTGTACGGTCAATGTCGACGATCCCGATCCCGGCCAGGACGAACTGGTATATCGAATGGGAGATCCTCTGCGTGAGCTTGGTCCAGTCAAACTGCTTCGGCGAGGCTGGCCGAGTTGTGGCCGACTGATCGGCACAACCGAGGGATTGCTGTTTGTTCCCCAATTTATCAAACAGCCAAACGGTTCACTGGAAGCAGTGACCGACGACGTTCCCGAGAATTCCAGTCGAGTCGCCAATGTACTGCATTGGTGGTCGCTTCCACCTTGGCGCCGTCCGGTCGAGGTTGATACTCCCGCGCCAGCCTCGACAGATATCGACGATCCTCGATCACCGGTAGAAATGCTGGTAGATTCACCTGGTGCCTTCTTCATCCGACGGGAGGCGATTCAACGAGTGACTGTCCGCTGGGGACGGGTCCAGATTGAACGCAGGCCAGCACGCAGCGTCGCACTGGTTCAAGTTCCCGGCGGTCCGAGTCCTCGCGATGCACTGAAACAGATGATCGATTTTCCGTCCTGGCGAGCCGTCATTGCCACGATCACCTGACGGAAAGCGTTGTGGCTCTCCGGGGCGAAGCTTCTGGCGCCAAGTCGGTTGGGGCTCAACAATGAATGACCACGAAGGAACTCAAGATCAGGCTATCTGTTGAGCTGATCGTTCGGTTGCGCCTCAGATAAAGCAGGATAATGGGTATTCTGCGTTTCCGTGACCGAAGGTCCAAGAAACTTCAGGCCGACGTCAGACAACGCTCGACGCGACTACTGCCTCGACGCTCGGCTTGAAGATTCTTGTGCTGCGCACCCGGCTTTAAGCTGTATAGACTGGGGACATGGGTAACAGGTGTTCGGGGACATGGGTAACACA
>JBAWWJ010000263.1:0-9751 GCA_037146815.1 Planctomycetota bacterium | reverse complement strand
GATGTCTGGGTGACGCAGAAACAAGAGGAAAGAAACGGCACTATCAGTCCACCCACTGAATCGGAATTCCCACTGTTCGGCGCTCAAGATACCATCGTGCCGAACTCCACCGCTACTGCGTCGGTTTCTCTACCAATCCCGCACGGATAGGATTCAAGTGCATATACGTCAATTTTTCCTCGACCTTTGCTGTTCTATAGATCTCGAATGAATAGAACCGAACCTGCCAAATCGGATCCGTCCGGAGGAACTTCGAACTGTATTCCGGCGTCGAGCGAAACAGAAAATCCTTAATCCGCTTTGAGCTTCGCCCTTTCCACTGTTGCATGAACTGACTCAGTTGTCCGGTCTTTGGGAACCAGATCAGGGCGTGAACATGATCTGGCATGATCACAAATCCAACGCAACGAGCTTCGAACCGGACCAATTCATCCGCCAGAATACCCAAAAGAATTCGCTTCGGCTGATCGTGATCGAGCAACCGCCGACGGTGATAGCACGAAAAAGTGATGAAGTGGACGTAGAGGGCGTCATCCACTCGACGAAGCGTACTCATAAAACTATTTTCTGTAGCCCAACACCTACCGTCAACCCCTCTCGTTGCTTGGCAACCCAGACATCCAAAGCGATGTCTGGGCCACCCGCCAAACCCCTCTGCGACCACAGCCCCGAAAAAAGCCGCGCGATTGTTGTTCCCGGTGTCGATTCGCTTTAGCTCAATCGAATGTCCGATCGGCCCTTCGAACCGAACGAGAGTGAGAACAATGTGTCTTGTGACGGGGGTGGCCCAGACATCGCTTTGGATGTCTGGGTGACGCAGGAACAAGAGGGAAGGAACGACTGCGTATCAGCCCGCCCACTACAGCGATGGCCGAGACCCCACCTATCACCTTTGACTGACCATCGTGATCGCGATCCTTGCCACCAGCTTTCAGGACTTCGGCGCTGCGACCGCCTTCTTCGCGTTCACTTGTTTCGTCTGTGGTGGCTTCTTGGCCTTGAGTGGCTTTGGGGAGAGAGGTTTGAACGGGCGCGATGCCACGACGTTTGACGGGGCTTGTGGCAGCACGATGCTTTCCCAGCAGCACTGCTCACCAACATACTGGCCTTTCACACTCCCGGTTAATGCCTGGTAGGGAATTGGGTAGCCCGCTCCGTAACCAATCCCGATTCCGTTTCCGACGTCCAAACCGTAGAAACTGCCCCCGAAGCCAGGTGGAACATACCCAAAGTCCTGTGCCACTACGTTTCGACTCATGAACACGGAGCCGATTAAAGCCAGGGCGAGCGTAAGTTGTTGCATGTCGTTTCCCTTTTGCGATTCTGAGTGACTCGTACTGCTGACACACTCTTTGACGCCGCTGATGCCGCTCTGGTGACATCTGGGATCACAGAAAGCGATCGGGATTATTTCCGAACGCTCCCATCACGGACAACAAGAGGGCGAGGCGGCGAGGCTCCCGCCGTGATTGAGTATTGGTGCCTTACTCCAATTCCGGTTCGACAGGAGCCTCACCGCCTCACCCTCCCGTCGCGAGGATCACCAAACAGACGACGCCCAAAGGAGATACGTCTCTCACACGGAAAATCGTTGAGTTTAGTTCCCATCACAGACAACAAGGGAGGGCGAGGCGCGAGGCTCCCGCCGAGCCGCGATTGAGTATTGGTGCCCTACTCAAATTCCGGTTCGGCAGGAGCCTCACCCTCCCGTCGCGGGGAGCACCAAACGGACGGCATCGCCACGCTGCGATGCATGATCGACCATCAAAACTGTCGCGACCCGCCCGCGAAATCGAAAAGATAACACAGGTGTCGTCACTCTCTGGATTTCCTCAGCAACATCGATATCATTTCGACAACCACAGCAGACGCTTTGCGTCGAAGTGATTAATGCTCGTGACAATTTCTGGATGAAAGAGAGATTCCCGTGACCGCCCGATGGATTGCGTGGTCGGACGTCAGTCATCAGTTCCCCGCTGCCGATGCTCCCCAGTTGATCGGGATGATCGAACGCCTGATCGATGCTGCGGCAGTTGCTGAACAGGAGGTGGAATTCCTGCGACAACAACTGTCAGACATGTGCGGAGAACTTGGTGCCAGCGGTGCGGGCATCATGGAACGATCACCTCACTGGAACAGTACCGCTCAGACGGGCCGCTGGAACCAGGCTGATATTCCTCGAGACTTGCTGGCAGACGTACTCGATCGTGATGCCGGGGTCGCAACGACGATCGAAGGTACGAATCCAGGTGGACTGGTGGCTGTTCCTGTCAGCGGCCGGACTCGTACCGGTGGTGTTTTGACGTTCACAGGCCGACATCTCTCGGCCGAGACACTGTCGCTGGCAGTCGTGTTGGGCAAGACGCTCGGTTCATGCCTGGATGTGCTGGCAGATCGGTCACGATCCGAAAAGCGAATTGAGAGCCTGCGCGGCATTCTGAAGGTCTCGCTCACTTTATCAACCGTCAAAGAAACGGAACCGCTGCTCGAACTGATCGCACGCGAGGCGGTGCGAATCCTGGATTGCGATCGTGCCAGTATCTTTCTGTGGGATCGCGAACATCAGGAAGTTGTCGCCTGCCCGGCACTCGGTGTCGAAGGGAATTCGCTACGACTGCCAGACCGGACCGGAGTCGTGGGTGAAGTCATTCACTCGGCCAAACTGCTGCGAGTCGACGATGCCTATCACGACTCCCGATTCAGCCGCAAGGTGGATCAGTCGAGTGGCTATAAGACTCGCAACCTGTTGTGTGCCCCACTGTTTGATGCCGAACACAAACTGCTGGGTGCGTTTGAAGTCATCAACAAGAATTCCGGTGACTTCACAGCCGACGACGAAACAACACTGGAAGATCTGGCAATCCAGGCCGCGATTGCACTGAAGAACACTCGCGAGCGGGAATCGCTGATTCGCTCGCACCGCCAACTGACGGAACAACTGACGCGCGGCGTATCGCTGATCGGCGAAAGCCCTGCCATGCAGGCCATGCGCAGTACGATCCGGCGGCTGGCTGCCATCGATCTGCCGGTTCTTATCCTGGGAGAAAGTGGTACGGGAAAAGAAGTCGTTGCCCAGACGCTGCACTTCCAGGGACCGCGAGCCGACCGCCCGTTCGTGGCAGTGAACTGTGCGGCACTGACGGAAACGCTGCTGGAAAGCGAACTGTTCGGGCACGAGAAAGGAGCATTCACCGATGCTCGCGAGATGCATCGCGGCAAGTTTGAAGTCGCCGAAGGAGGCACAATCTTCCTCGACGAAATCGGAGATATGAGTCCCGGCGGACAAGCCAAACTGCTGCGAGTGCTGGAGCAGAAAGTGATCACTCGTGTCGGTGGATCACAGGCCATCCCCATTAACGCTCGCGTGATCGCCGCGACGAATGCTCACCTGGCAGAAGCTGTTCGCGCTCGCAAGTTCCGCGAAGATCTTTACTTTCGCCTGAACGTTGTCACGCTCGACCTGCCTCCGCTTCGTGATCGTCCCGAGGATGTCTTGCCGCTGGCAGAGCATTTCCTGAATGGATTTGCTGTCCAGGCCCGCAGGCCTCGACTGGAGTTATCGCCAGACGCCCGCAAGCGGATGCAGTCTCATACCTGGCCGGGAAACGTCCGGGAACTTCGCAATCTGATGGAACGAGTCGCGTTTCTGGCTCCGAATGACATCATTGAAGCCGACGACCTGGCGTTTATTCTCAGCCCCGATCAGAACCGAAATAACGAACCATCGCTCGATCTCGGCCTGAGTGAAGCGACGAACATGTTCCAGCAGGACTTTATCCGTCGAGCGATTCGTCGAGTCCGGAACAACATGAGCGAAGCAGCCAGACTGCTTGGCCTGCATCGCTCGAACCTTTACCGCAAAATGCGGCAACTCAAGATGAGCGAAGCGGGAAACGAAGGGGACGAAGATCTCGAACTCGGTGATGAACCTGTTTAATTACGGCACGATTCATCGTTCGTCAAAATAAACGTAATGGCGGATCGCGCAGGCGATTTTCGGCTCGTTGTAGTAGTGACCCCAGACATGTCGGCAGCCGATCAGTGACGTGACATCGCACTCGGTAATCCGGCAGGCGCGCTTTCCCAGCCGATATTCGTCGTACATCGTGACACCCGCTCGCCCCAGGGCCCGACTGGCAAAGAGATGGTGTGTCGGATGAAAGAACAAAGGAAGATCGAATCGATTCCTGACGTTCAAGACCGCTTCTGTCCGGCATAATGCCATGTCATAGCGTTCGCCGGGATTGAGCCAGTCGTGGTCCATGGCCGCCGCTGCCAGAACGGTACGGATTCGCTGATGGTTATATGGGCCTCCCTTGAAGCATCGCCCGTGCACCAACCCTCCTGACAGCAGATGCAAGGTCGCTGAGACCATTCTGGCACCGTGACTGTGTCCAATCAGGCTGATGGGATTGCTATCGGGAACACGTGAGACCAGATCCGCCAGATAGAGCGAGTTCATTTCCGCTCGATGCCCCAGGCGCCTTGCGTCTGCGGTATCGAGCGCATGAGGCACCATGTTGTGAGCCTCGTCGCTGGGCCACGAGAAAAAGATCATTTTTACAGGACGCTCGGGTGCGGCCTTACGTAACCAGCGATACGTCGCCGCACTGTCACGCAAGACAGATTCCCACAGGACGAAGCTACCGTGAACCATGATGCAGACAGGAACACCAGGTTCCAGTGAGGCATACATTTCCTGAAGATTGCCCAGTCGACCTGGTCCCGGTCCATCAAATCGAACGACCTGATAATTGCAGTCGAGTCCACATTCAAGACGATCGTTACAGCACCGGGCACTGACAATCCAGTAATCGGGATCACAGGGACCTCGAACGGTAACCGCTGCGGAATGTCCGGGACCGCTCTGCACGAATGCAGGTTCCGGGACAGGCCGCAGTACTGCAGGCGATGGTAGATCCTGCGACCACGCGGAACCGACAATGGTCAAGAGACACGCGAGCAGCACGCCACCGTGGCAGGTCAACACTCTGCAAAGTGAGGGAATGCGCATCGCGAGAATTATTCGAAGTTAGAAAAAAAGCCTCCGACGATCATCGTCGGAGGCGATCATTTCGCCGCCAGGGCGGAAATCTTGCGGACCACTCTGCCACCTGCATCCCAAACCGATCAGATTTGCGACAACAGTTTTCGACATCAGTGAAACCGGATGAAATCAATCACCGATCACTTCTTGTCAGCGTCAGCGTCCTTGGCAGCAGTCTTCGGAGCTGGCTTCGCGGCAGCAGCACTGGCAGCCGGAGCGGCTGGAGCAGGCTTCTTTTCGCGATAGGCTTTGATGACGTCATCGGTGATATCAACACCAGGATCGACGGCCAGCAACAAACCTTCGTTCTTCGGAACGACAATGCTCAGACCACGCTTGGCAGCGACTTCCTGCAGCACGGGCTTCAGGTCGTTGCGGAACTTGGCAATCTGGGACTGCTTGTATTCGCCCAGCTTCGCACCGTATTCGTTTTGAGCGCGAGCAAGAATATTGCGTGCGTTCAACGTCATCTGGCCGACTTGTTGCTTCGCTTCTTCGGGGATTTCTTCAGGCTTCTTCGTGGTCAGATCGATTCCAAGCTCCTTGGCCTTGGCATCGATTTGCCCTTGGAAGTTGTTCTGAGCGGAAACCAGTTGCTGCTGGACCGAACTCGCGGTCATCTTGTATTGTTCGTCCATCTCAGCTTTGCGACCGGTTTCGGCGGCAACCTTATCCAAATCGACGACGGCGAGACCGCCTCGCGAAGTGGCTGGGGCTGAACCCGACGAACCACATCCGGTCATCAATGCCGTGACACCGGTCAACGCGAGACAAATACCAAGCTTGCGCATCCAAAACTCCTTCTTTGAAAGGCGGGTGGTAGGCTGAAATTGATCAGCAAGTTGTCGGGAAGTTAGGACAAACGCAAAATTGCGTAAAGTCCAAGATTCGCCCCCAAATCGAACTTTTCACGCCGATTGTGCAATCCTGAGCAGATTCGGCCAAAAGGAGGGCACCAACGCGGCACTGGCATCCTTTCATTCGGCTGGTCAGATATCCGTACGGAACGGCTCAAAGCAGGCGTACAGATGGCACCTCAAGGAAAAGCAGCGGGACTCTGCCCAAAGTTTCACTCGGACTGGAAAGCGTTGAAGCGATCCGTTTCAATTCCTGCCTGGTATCGCGTCACGAACTGTTTTTAGGGTTCGATCAATCAGCCGGAACGTGCTAGCGTCCGGTTTAACCGTGGGCTCGCGCCCAGCAGCGGATGGACCAAACCCGAATTCTTAGCCGTAACGCCGCACTAAATGCCGTTTTCGATACGTGGAAAAAAGAGGTCTTCATGTCGACTGATGCAACGCTGACCCGACCGGGAACTGCCACATTCATGGGGCATCCCAGTGGATTGTTCCTGCTGTTCTTCGTCGAAATGTGGGAACGATTTTCGTACTACGGGATGCGAGCCCTGCTGGTCTTTTACATGACCAAGGGATTTCTGAATCTCAACGACAAGTCGGCCTATGCCATCTACGGAGCCTACACAGCACTCGTGTATGCCACACCGTTCATTGGCGGGATGCTGGCAGACAAACTGCTGGGGGCTCGACGTGCTGTCGTTCTCGGTGGAATGCTGATGGCGGCCGGCCATCTGCTGATGACGTTCGAGGACAAGACCGCTTTTTCAGTCGCCCTGGCGCTGCTGATCTGCGGTAACGGTTTCTTCAAACCCAATATCTCGACCATGGTCGGGGCCATGTATCCTGCAGGTAGCCCCAGTCGCGATGGCGGGTTTACGATTTTCTACATGGGAATCAACCTGGGTGCCGCGATGTCACCACTGATTTGCGGTTACATCGGCGAAACGTTCGGATGGCACTACGGATTCGGACTGGCAACGATCGGAATGCTCGCGGGGCTGATGACGTTTGTGGTCAACCACACGATTGCCCGAGTCCTGATTGGCCTGACGGCTGTCCTGACTGCGGGGAGCATGTTCCTGTTTCACATGAGTGACCCCTTGCAACTGGTGGTCAATGTCCCCGTCGCAATCGCATTGCTCGTCGCCGCATTCATCGCCATCGCGGCACTGGCTGGGGGCGGACTTCCTGATGACGTCGGGCGTCCACCGCATCCCGGTCGATCCATCGTCGCAGTTTATGTAGGAACGGCGATTGCCGTACCACTGGCGGCAATTCTGGTATTGAAGTCTGAACTGGCCGACTGGCTTTTGTCGATCTTCAGCGTGATCGCGTTTGGGACATTGCTCTACAACACGCTTCGCGCCGAGAAAATCGAGCGAGAACGGATGTTTGTCGTGTTCATACTGATGTTCTTCTCCATGCTCTTCTTTGCCTTTTTTGAGCAGGCGGGGAGTTCCGTCAGTAACTTTACGGACCGCAATATTGATCGAACCGTGGGGGGGGTTGTGCTGACTCAAAAGGACGTCGGCCGGAAGCTGGAAAAACTCCCCGTGACATCCGCGTTACTCGGCCGAACGGTTGCGGGCCGCAAGTGGAAATTGAAAATGGTCGATATCGCGCATTCCGTTGCGAGGACGACCGTTGTCGAAGCCCCTGAAAACGCGACAAATGCCGAGATCCAACAGGCAGTCAACATCGCCGCATTAAAGGGAGTGGATGACTTTTGCAAATCTGAAGCGACGGGAACGACCAAAGCCGAAACAACCGAAGCCAAAGCGGAAAAGAAAGAACCCGCAAAGGAAGAGGAGCCCAAGAAGGCCGCAGCGACGAATCTGAATGCGCAATTGCAACGAGCGTTCCTCGCGAAAGAACTGACCCCATACCTCGAATCGGTCGAAGTTAACGATGACATGATCGGAATGAAAATCGATGGCCGCGAAGTGAAGGCCAGTATGTTTCAGGCTGCGAACCCGATCTTCATCATGATCTTTGGGGTCCCCCTGGCACTCGTCTGGTCATTCCTGGCCACATACCGCTGGGAACCCAATACCGCCGTCAAGTTTGCACTGGGCCTGCTGCAACTGGGGTTGGGATTCGGGGCACTCTGGCTGGGAACTCAGTCCTGCACCAAGTACGGCATTGTTGCCATGGAGTGGTTGTTACTCGGATACCTGTTGCATACTGTCGGGGAGTTGTGCTTGTCGCCTGTCGGACTGTCCATGGTGACAAAACTATCGCCCCAGCGCATGGTGAGCACTGTCATGGGGGGCTGGTTTCTGGCGTCGGCTCTGGCGAACTTGCTGGGGGGCAAGATCGCCGCGTTGACAGGGGTCGGAGAAGAAGGTGTCGAAGCGGTTTTCCCGCTCCCCATCGAATCTGTCCATGTTTACGGCGGAGTCTTCGCTTTTATGGCAATCGCCGGTTGCGTTTCGGCCCTGGTACTCTTCATCCTTTCGCCGCTTTTGGTGAAGTGGATGCATGGTCAAGAGGCTGCAGGGGGACATTGACCTGGTCCATCTGGCAGGTGCGATTCGTCGACTCCTGCCACGTAGAATTCGTATCGTACACAATTCGGCTGGTGAGTTGTCACGGTTTAGAATTCGGTTTGGGTCATCAACCGCGAGGCGCCAGCCCACGGTGAGAACCGGACGCTATCGCGTTCCGGCAGATGGATCTAACCCGAAAAACAAGCCGTGACCCAACTGGCTGATCAATTCATCGAAATTGGGAGTTGACGACGTCATGGCATTGGATCGAACTCGCAGTCAGGCTCATTTTGCTCGTGCACAGAAAGTGATTCCAGGGGGTGTCAACAGCCCCGCGCGTGCCTTTGGCGGCGTCGGGGGAACTCCCGTTGTGATGGATCGTGCTGAGGGAGCCTACCTTTACGACATCGACGGCAACCGCTTTGTCGATTACATCGGGTCGTGGGGGCCTCATATCCTGGGGCATCGCCATCCTGCGGTGATCAGTGCCATCCATGCGGCACTCGAAAAGGGGACAAGCTTTGGTGCCCCCTGTGAATTGGAAACCGAACTTGCCGAACTGGTGATCGATGCCGTTCCATCTATGGAAATGGTCCGGATGGTGAACTCGGGAACCG
Organism: Planctomycetota bacterium; assembly: GCA_037146815.1. Classification (GTDB taxonomy): domain Bacteria; phylum Planctomycetota; class Planctomycetia; order Planctomycetales; family Planctomycetaceae; genus Schlesneria. Next base: position 741 of record JBAWWJ010000263.1, on the reverse strand, counting down.
AAGCGACGATGAGCGCGATTCGCGTCGCTCGAGGCTTCACCGGGCGGAACGTTCTGGTCAAATTTACGGGATGCTATCATGGTCATGTCGACAGTCTGCTGGTGAAGGCAGGAAGTGCGGCACTGACGCTTGGGACACCCTCCAGCCCTGGTATTCCCGCTGGCTGCACCGCAGACACACTCTGCCTGGAATACAACGATTGCCAACAGTTGCAGGATCTGTTTGCCCGGCGCGGCGACGAGATTGCCTGTGTCATTCTGGAGCCCGTCGTTGGCAATATGGGAACAGTCATCCCCACCAGCGAATTCCTCGCAACCCTTCGTTCACTTTGTGATCGACATGGGACCGTTTTGATTTTCGACGAAGTCATGACAGGTTTCCGCGTCGCTTATGGTGGTGCCCAGGGACGATTCCAGATCCGCCCGGACATGACAACTCTGGGAAAAATCATCGGCGGCGGACTGCCTGTCGGTGCCTATGGCGGTCGACGAGACATCATGAGTGTCGTGTCGCCGCTTGGACCGGTTTACCAAGCGGGAACGCTGTCGGGAAATCCTGTAGCAATGGCCAGCGGTATTGCCACATTGAAGACCCTGAAGGGGACCGATCCTTATCCCAAGCTGGAGCAGGTCACTGGCGAACTGACATCGAAATTGTCGAAACTCGCCTCGGCCGCCGGACTGGACCACACGGTTCCTCAGATCGGCAGCATGTTTACGCTGTTCTTCAATCCCGAGATCG
>JBAWWJ010000262.1:0-9866 GCA_037146815.1 Planctomycetota bacterium | reverse complement strand
TTTTTCACGTTCTTTCCGAACTCCGCTAAACAGGTTCGCTTACTTGAGGTCTAGTCGAGCTGATGCTGCAGTACTGATCGAGCGGCGATCCTGACGACCTCGCTAAACGTCAGCCGTTTGAAGATTCAGCCCGATCTGCAGAACTCTCCATGCCATCAAAGTATGTCGGCAGCGGCGAGTTCAGATCACGTCACGCAAAGTGACGATGGAGGTGTGGCAGTCTCGAGTCCCGACCAGGTCTGTCGCGGCCGTGAATCCGCGAAATCAACGAGTTCGTTGACAGAACCCATGTTGAAGTGGCAGAACAGGCCGGTTCTTGAAATTCGCAATCGGTTCGAGGAACTGTTCGATGTCTACGAATGTTCGATTTGCTGCAGGGATACTCGCTGTCACAGTGCTCCTGAATGGCGGGGACTGTGGTGCGGCAGACCTGATCGTCGCTTCAGAGGGACGATCGGAGTACCAGATCGTATTGCCGAATTCCTCGCCCTCTCCATCAATCGAAGCGAGTTTGCAGCAAACAGCGCGGCTTTTTCAGACTGCGTTTCAGGCGAACGGTTGCGAAATCGTTGTCGTAACCGAAGAGAAGCGCGACGTCTCCCGTCCGGCGATCTTTCTGGGAGATACGGCTTTTGCACGTGCACAGGGAGTTTCACTGGATAGCCTGAAGGGCTGGAGCTATGTCCACAAGACGGCGGGGCGTGACCTGATCATCGCCGGGCGAGATCAGCCTTCTCCCGCTAAGTCACTGCAAGAGCGGCGTCCGATGTGGGATCGTCTGGGGACTGCGAAAGGGGTCGTGGATTTCCTGCGGCAGTATGCGGGGACACGGTTTCTTTATCCCGATCTTGCTGCGTATCAGCCGATCAGTGGCGCAGCGAAGATCGACCTGCTTACTTCGCCCGCGATTGAATTCCTCAAAATGTCGAAGATTTCAGTCCCCGCCGATTTGAACGTCACCGTGTCACCACGTTTGGAGTTCAATACAGCTCATCCTGCTCGCGGAAGCTTCTATGACATCGCAAACAATCGCTTTCCATTGGTCGACACCGTCTTTGGTGGGCACACGTACGAACGGGCGATCCCGCGCGAGAAGTACGCAGATTCACATCCCGAATACTTTGCACTGATCAACGGGGAACGAACGGCGAAGGGGACCGGCAACGCTCAGTATTGTATTTCGAATCCTGAAGTCCAGGAGCTGTTTTACCAGGACTTGATCAGTTTGATTGATCGCGGGTTTGAGGGAGTCGATCTCGGCCAGCCCGATGGCTTTCGGGCTTGTCAGTGTGAAAACTGCACAAAGCTCTTTGACACGGGGAGTGACTGGGGAGAAAAGCTATGGATTCTGCATCGCCAGCTGGCGGAACGTGTCGAGCAGACGCGGCCTGGCAAGCAGGTGACAATGATGTCCTACATCCAGACCGAGCATCCGCCCAAGTCGTTTCAGAAGTTTCCGACGAACACACGAATTCTCCTGACCGGTACGAATGAAGAAGACATTGTCCCCTGGCGCGGTCATGTTGTTCCGGCGGGATTCGCATCATACATCTACAACTGGTGCCCGAATCTCGGGACGCGCTATACGCCAATGCGGACGCCACGATTCGTCGAATCCCAGGTGAAGCGACTGACACTGAACAAGTTTCAGTCGATCTACCGTGATGGTCCCGGTGACCTGTATGGGCTGGAAGGTCCAGTGTATTACACCATGGGCCGCATGTTCGATGATCCCGAGCACCTGCAGGCGAAATTGCTTATGCAGGAGTTCTGTACGGCGGCATTCGATAAGTCATCACCGTCGATGGTCGCATTTTATGATCAGCTCTATCACGGAATCGAACTCTACTCAGAATTCCTTGGTACACGATCGCCAGCCTGGGTCTACCACAACATCTACGGTCAGAGACGTAAGTTCCTGACAGATCCCTTTCAGTTCCTGGGCTTCCTCTACACCCCGAATCTGCTGGAATCAATGGAAACGCATCTGGTCCATGCCGAAAAAACCGCCGCTGAACAGAGCGGATATGAAAAGATCCAGACCCGGTTGTCGCAGGTCCGCCGTGAGTTTGATTATCTGAAGCGACTCGCAAAAGTTGTCCATCTTTACCACGCCTACCAGATTCAGCCGGACCTCGTCGCACGCGATCGGTTGCTTGAAGCGATCGACTCCCGAAACGCGTTCATCAATTCGCTTTTTGATGGAAAAGGTGCCAACCCGAAACCGACGCCGGGATGGGGATTCGTGATGTTCCCTCCTCTGGGCCATGACGCAAAGCATCTGCGACTGGCCTATGATGGTTATCAGGAGCCGTACGCGAATTCACCCATGAATTGGGACACGAAATCGATCCGTCTGGCGGCGCTGCCAGGCGCCAGACGGCTGACGGTTCGCATGACGGATGTGCCCATCACAATTGACTCTCCACTTTGGACAACCATCCCTACGGAGCGAATTTCAAACGTATTGGCAGATCAAAGAAACAGCGAGCGGGGTGTGGTTCCATTCGGGCCGGTTGCAGTGCGGGCGATGGCAGACGCAAGTCATCTTTTTATTCGCCTGGAGTCTCCTGCATCAAAAGAAGGAGTACGGCCGGACGCCATTGATCTTTATCTGGCACCACTCCGCGGTTCATCGCGCAGCTCTCCACGTCCAAGAGCGTCGGAGACGCCCGAAAGTCCGCCGACGAATGCAAGCCTGGCCCATGAGATTATTTATCGCTTCACTGTGAGTCCCGGGATGGATTCCAAGGTCGACGCTGCTAATGGTTTCAACAGTGATCCTCTTGATCCACGGTATGGACAGTACGATCCCGATTGGAATGGCCAATGGCAATATCAGTCACGCGTGGATATTGAAAAGCAGACATGGACGGCATTGATTGCTATTCCTTTTACGACCCTCAATGTTGAAAGACCGATGGCAGGGTCATTCTGGCGAGGTAACATCGGACACACGCATGTCGTCGCTGATGATCATGTGCAACGCTCACTCTGGTCCGCCACGAATAGCACCCGCGTTATGGACGACCGGAACGAATTCGGTGAATTCGTATTTGAGTCCCTGAGAAAGTAGGAACCGGGACAACATGAAACACGTGATATGTCGAATTGTTCTGCTGGTCGTGACCTTCAACGTCAGGTCCTATGCAGAGGTCGTCATCGGCGAACTTCCTGATCGGATTCAGGTCAAGATCGATGATCAGGTTTTTACCGAGTGGCGGCATCAGGACTGGGTTGCCCCTTTTCTTTATCCCGTCGTGGGTCCGAATGGTGAGAATGTCACTCGTCATTATCCGATGAAGGCAGGCATTCCAGGAGAAGATCCCGATCATTCCCATCAACGTTCGATTCGATTCTCGCATAGCGACGTTAATGGCTTTAACTTCTGGTGGGCACCCGGCAAAGAATTGGCGGGACATACGGCTGAAATCAAGCTTGAGAAAATTGAAAAAACCGTGTCCGGAAAAACCGGAGAGCTAATCCTTTGGAACCACTGGCTGGGGAACGGCAAAGTCGTTCTGCGTGAGCGCGTGCGATTGACATTTATCCCCCTGGAAAACCGACAACTGCTGATGGACTATGACATCGATCTGCACGCTGTCGATACTCCCGTCGTGATTGGCGACAAACGAGACGGCGGGCTAATGGTTCGAGTTGCAGGTTGGATGAAAGTTGAAGATGAGAAAGGGAACAAGTCTAACGGGACGATCATCAACAGTCGTGGCGACCGAAATGCTGGTGCCTGGGGAAAGCGAGCTGAATGGGCAGACTACTATGGACCTGATGACAATGGCAAAACGGTTGGGATCGCAATTTTCGACCATCCATCGAATTTGCGGTTTCCCACGCATTGGCATGCACGGACTTACGGCCTCATCACTGCCAACCGGTTTGGTACAGATCATTTCAAAGGCAACTACAACGATCACAAGACCGTCGTCTGTCGGCCCGCGGGAAATGCGTGTCCTGCGTGCGCGTCGCACTCGGGCGACTTCACGCTCGCCGCAGGAAAAAGTATCACGCTCAGACATCGCCTGTACTTTCATCATGGTGATGCTGACATGGCGAAAGTTGCTGCCCATTACCGTGACTATACCGCCGAGCCCGAATCGATCCTTGGCCGGATGCGAGTACTTCATCAGGATCGAAAGTGGCACGAACTGATCGAACAGTTTCAGGATGTTGATTTTAGTGCCTGGCCAGCGGAGCTTGTCGAAAAAGCCAGCGAGGCGCTTCATCTGCGTGGCCAGGTTTATTCGTTCCTGAAGGCGGGTGACAAGGCCGCGAAGGATCTGCAGGGGGCGATCAAGCTGGCACCCAGGAATGCAGCGTTATGGCTGACGCTGGCCGAGAACTATTCCAATAATCTGAGCAGTGACGAACAGGCGTTGGATGCTTATCGACAATCGCTGACAATCACTGGCAAAGGAAATGGGTGGCAACCGCTGACAGCCACAGTCGCCATGGCTCGTCTGCTGACTGATCAGGTCAAGACCGACGAAGCGCTGGCAGTTCTGAACGAGTACGGCAATCTGGAAGGAATGGCACCAGGCTGGCGCATCCGAATATTGCGGGCCTATGGCCATGTCTATGCAGCCCGAGGAGATGAAAAGGAATCGCTGGTGAAATTTCGTGAGGCACTTGAACTCGAATCAAAACAGTAGGTCATCCTCAGAAGGACCAACATGAAAATCTGCCTGTACACATTACTTCTTGGCTGCGTGGCATGGACAACACTCGCAGCCGAGGAATCAGCGAAGCCTGTGACCGTGTTGCTGATCGGCAACAGTCAATGCCCGACGATCGTCAGCAATCAATTGCTGGAAAAACTGGCGGCATCCGACAAAGGGGGGCGTCCAATCAAAGTTGGCGGCTGTATCAAAGGGGGGGCATCGTTGCGGTCACATTGGGAGGCCGGTACGGGTGAAGGGACAGCCCGTGCCATGATTACCAGCGGTGCCTGGGACTATGTCGTGCTTCAGGATATCTACAACGTTCAGGAGCCTGCGTTTCAGCCCTATGTCCGACAGTTTCACAAGCTGATTCAGGAAAGCGGTTCGAAAACGGTGTTGTTTGGAACGGCATCCATCCTGAGCGACTACCCAAAAGGCTTTGAGCGGCAACATCAACTGCATCTTTCGATGGGTAAAGAACTGACTGTGCCGATTGTTGATGCCAGCTACGCATACATTCGTTACTTCGGAGACACTCCTTCGACGGAACGGCTGGAAAGCCTGTTTGCCAAGGATCGAGCACATCCCGGACTGTGGGGGTCGTACCTTTACTCGTGCATGCTTTACAGCGCCATGACAGGTCGCAACCCCATTGGACTCGCTGCACCTGATTCGATTCCGGCCGATGTCGCGAAGACTCTGCAGGAAACCGCGTGGATTCAACATCAGGCAACTGGCAGCGAATTAAAGAAGTGATTCCTGGAACCTTGCAATTGGAAACCGGTTTTATGAACCAGCGAATTCTGATGACCAGTTTGAGTTTGATGATCGTCGCTGCCAGTCCTTCGATCAGCGCTCAGGGTGCACCCGTCGCAACAGAGCTTCGAGCTGGGACGGCCAAGGTCGAAATCACACCCGCTGCTGCTATAGCGGTTGATATCCTCGGGAAACCACTGCAACTGCGCGACCCGCTTTTCGCGCGTGTGCTGGTCCTCAAGAACGACCAGATTTCGCTGGCGATCGTTTCAATTGATTCGATTGTCTTCGCATCCCCCAAAGTGATTGCTGAGGCCAAGGCACGATGGAAGCTTAACCAGGTCATCCTAAGTTCAACGCATACGCATGCGGGGATGGTCCCTCGTGGGATGATCATCAAGCCACCTGCTTTGCCGGATTGGACGCGCAGTGGCAAGGCTCCGGCCGAGACGATCGACTGGCCCGGACTTTCGGCAGACCCCTGGTATGCTGCGACCGAAGAAAAGATCGTCGCCGCTATCGGTACCGCTCTGCAAAACCTCTTTGCAGCCCGTATCAGTACGGGTAAGGGCGGATTTGAAAGTGCGTATATGGCGCACAATCGGCGACTGGTCCGCGATGGACGTGTCAGCGCCCTTTGGGAAAACCCGGATCGCCGTCCAACACAGCCGATTGACCCCACAGTCGGAGTGATTCGGATCGATGACATGTCGGGCAAACCGCGAGCATTTGCAGTCCATTACGCCTGTCACCCGGTGACTCTTATGGGAACAGGAGTCGTTTCTCGAGATTTCCCTGGTGCGATGGTCGATCATCTGGAACGGGAACTGGGGGACGATTGCCTTGCCATGTATCTTCAGGGAGCGCAAGGGGACATCGATCCCTACGACCTGCACAACCTGCGAGGCGAGAACCGGTTCAACATCGCACGCCAGGCAGGAATCTCACTGGCCCGAGGAGCACTTCGCGTTGCCGAGGGACTCAAGGGGACTGGTTCAGAGCCTCAACATCAGGTCTCAATCGAATGCAAAGAAAGCCTGTTGACCATTCCCTATCGCAATGGCAAAGGAAGCACCGAAGTGGGCCTGCTGATGGTCGTCATCAACAAGGAACTCGCACTCGTTACCATCCCAGGTGAGCCGTTCATCCAGCATCAATTGGACCTGACCGAAAAGTCTCCAATTCCGAACACCTTGATTCTTGGTCTGGCTTACCACGGCAAGGGAACACCGTTCGTGGTGTACATCCCGACAGCACAGGCGGTCAAAGAAGGGGGTTATGGTGCATCCGAGTGCAGCTTTCTCGCAGCGGATGCTGGGGAAATCATGGTCAATGAAGCGGTATCTCGACTCCGCGATCAGAAAGTCGTTTCGACTCCGAAGTAAACTTCGTCGCTGCATATGCAATCCGTGTGTCGTCCGGGATTTCGCTGTTTAAAGTGCAATCGGCTGACTTCAAATGGATCGCAAAGCGACGATGCTGGCATGTTCTGGATCTGAGTCGATACTATGGTGGTAAGTGCCCTTACTCGATTGTCGACGTCGTCAGCGTAGTGCGAGGTCGGCAAGACTGGGGGCTATCAATGCGATGATGTTCAAGTTCATGGGGGCACGAATCGTGCTACGACTGAGCGATCTGATGAGCGCATTCCCACTGATGATCCTGGTAATCGTAACAGGATCGGCGTGCGCCGAAGAGCAGGGATCTGCCAGGAATGAGTTGCGGCAATCCGTCGAATTACATCTCAAGCAACTCGATTCCCAGATGTTGTCAGAAAGGGTCCAGGCGGAACGATCCTTGCTGGATCTGGGGCCGGAATCGTTGATGTACTTACCTCCCCCGGAATTAACACCCAGTGTTTCTGTTCGTGAAGCGGTCAAACGAATTCGAGTTCAGTTGGAGCGGCGTGCCGCTCGCGATTCCGCGCTGGCGTCGCTGGTGCGGATTTCCGGCGAGATGACACTGGCGGCTGTCCTCAAAGAAGTCACCGCACAGACGCGCAACCGTGTCGAACTGGGAACGGATGTCCAGAAATTGGCGAGCCAGACATTGTCCGTCGAATATGACAATCGCCCCTTCTGGGAATGCTTGGATGACATTTGTCAGAGAATGAAACTGGTGTCGACGTTTGATGCTCAACGAAACGTTTTGGTCCTGGGGTCGCGATCTCCAAAGACTCCGGTGGAACTGGCAGTACAGCGAAGCGGGCCCTATCGCATGGCGATCCATGCTGCTGAGGTTCGTCCCATCGTCGGAAATGAGACGGCACGGCTGCTACGGATTTCAGGAAAAGTCAGTCTGGAGCCTCGCCTGCGCCCTCTATTCCTTCATTTTGCGGCAGGGGATCTCAGTGCCGTAACAACTGACGGACTGAAATTGCAGCCCTGGAACCCGGCAGCCCGTTATGAACATCCCGTCGGTGATGCCGGACGCGAAGTCCCCCTGCAACTCGATTACGTAATTCCAAATGGCGAGAGTCAATCTGCGGTCAACCTGCGAGGTCGGCTTTCTGTACAACTCGCAGCAGGGACCGAACGAGTTGTTTTTGATCGGACGTCACAAAGTGCCGGAACCGCTCGCCGGCGGGGAGGCGTTACCGTCCGTTTACGTGAAGTCGCGTTTGAGCCGCCACAGGGAGAAGAGATTCAGGCCCAGATCAAAGTCACCGTCAGCTATGACGCCGGTGGCCCGGCCTTTGAATCGCATCGGACCTGGATGTTCCACAATGTCGTTTACATGGAAAACGAAGCCCATCGTCGCTTTGAATTCACAGATTACGATACACTGCTGCAGGCGAATGGTGCGGTGGGTGTCGACTATCGCTGGGAACACCTTCCATCCCCGGCCACGCAATATCAATTTGTTTACGAAGCACCAACCTTGATTCTGGACTTGCCGCTGGATGTCCATCTCGACGCCGTGCCGCTCAACGTTGATGCTGTTACTGCGAAACCGCGTGGAACGTCGAAATAAATTCCAACCGGACACTGGCGCGTTCCGGCTGAGGGTGCAGCGCCAATTTTCGACGTGACATGCAACTTCGGTATCCTGAAGTCTCCGCAGGCTGCACCTGTTGAACCAGTCGTGATACAGTACGTTGCGCCGGATTGAAGCCGTTCGCGATGACTGAAACACGGAGAATGACCATGCATTTTCGTTTTGCCGTAACAACGAGTCTGTGTCTCTTCAGCCTGCTGGCGACGGCCCGCGGTGATGACGCGGCGACAGCGCCACTGCAGTTCAATCCGTTCGTGAAAAAGCAAGCGGAGGCACTTCGTAAGGGAGACACGGCTCCGGAGTCCAAGGACCAGTGGGAACATCGGCGAGCGGCCTTGAAGGCAAAACTCGCCGCAGCGTGGGGCGGTTTTCCTGAGCAGCCATGTCCGCTGGAGCCTCGATTGCTGGGAGAATTCTCGCGTGAAGGATACCGCGTCGAAAAGCTGATCTTTCAAACGCGGCCCGGTGTCTGGATGACGGCGAATACGTATGTTCCTGACAAACCAGGTCGACTTCCGGCGATCTTGAATGTGCACGGTCATTGGTCCGGTGCGAAGCAGGATCCGGTCGTGCAATCGCGCTGTATCGCTGCAGCCAAGCTGGGATACTTCGTGCTGTGTGTCGATGCCTTTGGCGCGGGTGAACGCGGCTTGGGCAAGAAGCTCGGGGAATATCATGGAGAAATGGTTGCCGCGACCCTGTTCCCGATCGGCCTGCCGCTGTCTGGACTGCAGGTTCATGAAAACATGCGCGCTGTCGATTACCTGTTGACTCGTTCAGAAGTCGATCCTCAGCGGATTGGGATCACGGGAGCCAGCGGAGGGGGCAACCAGACAATGTACGCAGGTGCCTTCGATGAACGGTTCCGCTGTGTGGTTCCCACGTGCTCTGTGGGAAATTACCAGTCCTATTTGAGCTCGGCCTGCTGCATGTGCGAAGTCGTTCCAGGGGCTTTGAAATTTACGGAAGAAGGGGATGTTCTCGGACTGGCTGCTCACCGTGGAGTGATGGTTACCAGTGCAACTCGTGATGCATTTCAGTTTTCCGTCGGTGAGGCCAAAAAATCGTTCGCTCGGCTGGAAGTGATTGCGGGACTCTACAAGGATGCGTCGGTCAAGCACACGATCATCGAATCGGAGCACAACTACAATCGACCGATGCGCGAAGCGATGCTGGGGTGGATGAACAAGCACCTGAAAGGTGAAGGAGATGGTTCGCCGATCACCGAGCCCGAGATCAAGACAGAAGAGCCTGAAATGCTGCGGTGTTTCCCTGGCGATTCGCGCCCCGATGACTATGTGACGATTCCCCGGTTCGCGGCGGCTGAAGCACGACAACTGCTGGCGCGACGGACCGTTCCCAAGACATCCGCCGAATGGAGCACGGCTCGCCAGCACGGCTTGACCTCACTGGAAGACGTTCTCGGTGGAATGCCAG
>JBAWWJ010000261.1:0-9967 GCA_037146815.1 Planctomycetota bacterium | reverse complement strand
CGCGGGCTGTTGGTGTTTCTACAGCTGAAAGCTGTCAGCGATCAGCATTCAGCGAATTCGGATTTCGGATTGGTTTCTGGGCCGGATCTAACAGGTTCGGCCGTTCTGACGACTTTGCCTTTGGTGTTATACCTATGAATCAAGAGCCATTGACGGTTAATCGAACGATGGTGGGGGTGATCGGTGTCGTTCTGCTCATTGCAGCAGCCATTCTGGTTCTGATCCGTGCCGATGGCACATTGGAGATCTGGGCCGGGGCTTGTCTGAAGGTTGGGCTCGTGATGATTTCCTTCTGGCTTGCACTACCATCCATCACTCGACATGAGAATCTTGGCAAGGCCTCACTGACCTCCCTGGCCGCCGTTCTCGCGGGGGCTTTAATCGTGGCTCGCTCAAAGGTACCACTCAGAGTCATTCTTCCGGTTCTTGCGGTTGCTGTCGTGGCGGTGCGAGTACTTCGACCACGCGGACCAACTTCGAATCGTCCCCGCCGCGATTTTTAACTTGAAGGTCGGACTCTCGCATTATTGAATCCGTGGTTGCAGAGTTCAGCGCCAAGCACCTGTTTTCCGTTTACTGAAAGCCCTGTGGCGACCGTTCCCCGCGTGTGGTAGAGTTTCCATCAGATCTGGCCGATGCTTGAGCGATATAGTTCGTCGTTCCACGACGGGCGTGGCTCGGACCGGCATCACGAAGTTGCGGGAGTCGAGGAAATGTTTTCGCTGCTTGGTGCTTCGGCGAAGCTGTGTGATGGACTGACCCGGCGCGAATGGTTGCGTATTGGCGGGCTTGGTACCCTCGGCCTCTCACTGCCGAATCTCCTTGAAGCACGCGATTCACTTCCCGCAGGTGTCCTTCCCACGGACAAAACCTTTGGCAAAGCGAAGAATGTGATCTTCCTTTACCTGCTCGGCGGGCCGCCGCAACACGAAACCTTCGATCCGAAGCCAGGAGCTCCACTGGAAGTTCGCGGTCCGTTCAAGCCGATTCATACGAATGTCCCTGGGATCGACTTCTGTGAACTCTTGCCTCGTACCGCACAGATTGCCGACAAGCTGGCGATCGTCCGTTCGATCTCCACGGACGACAACAATCACGACAGCAGCGGCTACCAGCTTTTGACCGGCTACAAATACATCGGCCCCAATTCGCGGACCATCCAGGCAACCGACTGGCCCTGTCTTTCATCCATGGTCAAGATGCTTAAGCCGAGTGAAGTATTGCCTCCGCTTTCGGCGGTCACCATTCCGGATTTGTGGCGACTGAACGAAAATGTCACTCCTGCTGGCCAATCTGGGGGATTCCTTGGTAGCCAGTGGAATCCCGATGTGTTTGTTGGTGACCCGGCAGCGACAAACTACAAAGTTCAGGGACTGCAACTCAGTTCACTGCCGCCACTGCGAGTTCGGCAGCGCGAAGGCCTATTGCAACAAGTGGAGCGGCATTTCGCCGCCGCCGAACGGGGCGAGTATTCTCGCAACTATCAGAAGTTTCAGCAGCAGTCGTTTGAATTGATGACCTCCACGCGCGCCCGTGATGCCTTCGATCTGTCGAAGGAACCGGACGTATTACGGCGTGCTTACGGCTTGACCACCTGGGGACAAAGCCTGTTGCTGGCACGGCGATTGATTGAATCGGGCGTGCGACTGGTACACGTCAACTGGCCTCGAGAACCCGGTGATAATGCCGTCGACAATCCTCTATGGGACACGCACGCTCAGAATGCCGATCGTGTCGAGGATGTATTGTGCCCGCAGTTTGATGTCAGCTTTTCAGCATTCATCAACGACCTGGATCAGCGAGGATTATTGAGCGAAACGCTTGTCGTCGCGATCGGTGAGTTTGGTCGCACACCGTCGATCAACGCCAACGGCGGACGTGATCACTGGGGACCTGTTTTTAGTTTTGCAATGGCCGGGGCCGGCATCGCCGCAGGTCAGGCCTATGGTGCCAGTGATGCCAACGGGGCCTATCCCGCACGTGATAAGGTTTCCGGTGGCGATTTGACAGCGACCATCTTCCACCTGCTGGGAATTCCGCATTCCTCAACATTCCATGATCGGGAAGGTCGCGAACATAAGCTGACCCTGGGATCACCGATCTACCCGATCCTGGGACTCGACCCCGCCACGCGCGAGCGTCGTGAATGTACGGGCGATCTCGCGCGAGTTCCTCCCTTCAGCCAGATCACACTGTTGAATACAGACTTTGAAGCGAACGTGCCGCTCTATTCTGGTGACACGAATCGCCCCAAAGGTTGGCGTGGCTTCCCCTTGATTGATTCACCGACCGATCGGTTTGGTGTTTCGCTCGTTACGGATGATCCTGTCAGATCGTTAAGCGGTCGTAACCACGTGGTGTTGGGGATTCATCGCGGTCCGAATCCGTTACGTATCGCCAAGGGCGAAACAGCGTTTCTGGCGCAGGAGATTCGCAGTCCGTTCGCCGGAAAGTACCTGCTCAAGGTCCCTGTCCGTGCCACGAGTTCATCCCGCGAATTCTTCGACGAAGTCTTTTTGAAACAATTCTCATTTCGCCTGCAGTTCTTCCAGTTCACAACGAAAGCCAAGCTGGCCACGGAGCGGAAGGAACTGGCTTCAATCACTTTTGTTCCGCGATTTACTGAGCAGCCGAAGGACTATGAAATCTTCACTTTGGAAAAGGTCTTCGAAAACCCCAGTCCCGGTGGAAATTTCTCGTTCGGCCTGGGGATGGGGATTGCGATCATCATCGAAAAAACTGCTGAGGGAGTCCTGATTGTCCCGGTTGGTGATATGGCGATCCTGCAGATTGATGACGTCTCCGTCGAATTCACTGGCAAGGCCCGAATTGAAACGGTCAAGGTCTAGCCATGTTCGACTTCCCAAGATCTCGATCAGCGGTTTGCGTGTCGTACCATTCAGAAAGGAGTCGGACCTTTCCAGACGGTTGCATCCCGGTGCCAACCGTTCTTGACGGGTTGAACAAGCGTCGACGTAACTTACTACGTATGTCCCCGCGATTTCATGTGAGCCTGCTGGTTTTTCTGTTCAGTTATCTTCTGCTGCCATTCGCGAATCTGGACGCCAGCGAACCACGGGTCTCGTTTCGACGTGAAGTGATTCCCGTTCTTACCAAGTACGGCTGTGCGACAGGGGCCTGCCATGGATCGCCGTCAGGCAAGGGAGGTTTTCGACTGTCACTGCGCGGATTTGATCCGGAACTCGATCAGACAACAGTGATTCGCGAATCGTTGGGGCGACGCGTCAATTCTTCCGACTCCACTGCGAGTCTTCTGCTGCGCAAGCCGCTCATGGAGATTGCTCACGGCGGAGGACGCAAGCTGCGTGACACAGATCCCGGGTACCAGATCCTGAACCGCTGGATTGCTCAAGGGTGCCCTGTGGATACAACGGCAGGGACCACATGCCGCGAGTTAACCGTGACTCCTTCTGAACTCAAACGAACCTGGCCCGATACGAAATTCTCACTGCAAGTTAATGCACGATTTGATGACGGATTTGTTCGTGATGTGACGGCTCTCGTCGACTTCAATTCAACAGACGATACCGTTGCCACCGTTTCGAAGTCCGATGAGGTCCATGGGATTGCCGGCGGCGACGCTACGATCGTGGTTCGGTATCTCGATCAACTCGCCATTGCCCCTGTCACTATTTTGAAACCGGTCGCTGGATTTGCCTGGACCAATCCTCCCGCCAACAACGAAATTGATCGACTGCTGAATGAGCGGCAGAAGCTATTGCAGATTGTTCCATCGGAACTCTGTTCAGACGGTGAATTCATCCGGCGACTGTATCTGGATGTTCTGGGAACGTTGCCGACCCCTGACGAAACCCGAGGATTTCTTGCGGATCAATTTCCGACAAAGCGAACCGCATTGATTGACCGGGTCTTGGAGCGTGACGAATACGCTCAGTACTGGGCCATCAAGTGGGGGGATCTGCTGCAGGTGAAGGCGAGTAAACTCTCTCCAGTTGGTGTCGCGAAGTTTCATGAATGGCTGGTCCGCATGCTGCGTGACAATCGTCCGTACGAACAGTTCGCAATCGAACTGCTGACCGCATCGGGCAGCACCTATGAAAACCCACCCGCCAGCTTCTACCGGGCGGCGACCGATGTCGACTCGTGCAGCGAAGCGACGTCGCAGGTCTTTTTGGGGATTCGGATTCAATGTGCCAAGTGTCATAACCACCCCTATGAACGGTGGACCCAGGACCATTACTACGGACTCGGTGCATTCTTTCGTCGAGTCCAGCGGCGGCCTGATCGAAACTCGGAAGAGATCACGATCTGGACCTCTGATACAGGTGAAGCCACTCATCTGCGAACCGGTCAGCCAATCCTGCCTCTCGTTCCCTTCGACGGTCCGATTTCTGTCGCCCCCGGAGCCGACCGACGAGTCGCTTTCGCCAAATGGCTGACGAGCTCACAGAATCCGTTCTTTGCCAAGGTCGGCGTCAATCGGCTTTGGGGGCATCTGCTGGGACGAGGCCTGGTCGATCCGGTCGATGACTTTCGCGACTCAAACCCCGCATCGCATCCGGAACTGCTCGATTGGATGACTCGTGAATTTGTTCGCAGCGACGCGGGGAATATCCCATTCGACCAGAAACGGATGTTGAAGCTGATCCTTCAGAGTCGCACGTATCAACTGAGCAGCCAGACGAATCCCTTCAACGAACGGGACCAGAAGCTGTTTTCGCACGCAAACGCCCGCATGCTCTCTGCAGAACCGATGCTGGATGCAATCTGCACTGTCACTGGAGTCGACGAGAAATATGCTGGCAGGCCCGCCGGCACACGAGCCATCGAATTGCCCAGTCCAGATATTGGCAATGATTTCCTGCTGATTTCGGGGCGGCCAGCTCGCAACACGGTCTGTGACTGCGAACGTACGCGTGAGCCCAAGCTGTCGCAATCGCTGCAGTTACTCGGCGGGGACATGATCGCGAAGAAGTTGGCGCAGCCGCAAAGTCGACTCGCTCGACATCTGGATCGCAACCGGACTCGCAATGATATCGCTGTCCAACCCCCGAAATCAGGCCTGCAATTATGGCTTCGCGCGGATGCCGGCCTGTTGAACGAAGCAGGTGCTGAAGCCACTGACGGGGAAGCCGTTGCCACGTGGCGTGACCAGAGTCCGCTCGGTCGCAGCGTTGTCCAGTCACAAGCGGCCCTTCGTCCGACCTTGATCGTGAAGGGCATCCGAAATCGGCCCGCATTACAGTTTGATGGAACCGATGTTCTCCACGACGTCTCTACAAACCTGCTTCCCACGGGTGCCGCACGGACAGTTATGGTCGTGGCTCAAGCGAACGAAACGAGCGGCGGCGGAGCTCTGTTCACTTTTCGCCGAACGGTCCAGGTCTGCGCGCTGCAACAAGTCCTCTATTCGGGCACCTACTACGTCTATTCTGACGGCGTGAATTCATCGGGGAATTCGACCATTCCGAACGCCATCGATGCAATTCGCCAGCCGTTTGTGACGGCATTCGCTTCGGCAGCCGCCGGACAAAAGTTGGTCGTGTGGCTCAATGGCCAGCCGCAGGTGGTGACTCAACCCGGAGGCGTCGGACCTGATTCAGGTTCCGTCGGATTCACGATCGGCAATCGTGAGGACCATCCACAGTTTGGGTGGCAAGGACGGATCAGCGAAGTGCTGGTTTACGACCGCGTCCTGAAGAACGAAGAACTGGCCGACTTGAGCCGCCAGCTTGCAGCACGGTATTCCGTCGATTCCCCAGCCACGCCGTTGATTGATCTCCCCACCGCTGAATCCGATGTGCTCGATCAGGCGTTCGTCATAAATCTGTATATAACCGCATTCAGCCGCGAGCCGTCACCTGATGAGGTGACTCAAATCATCCGTCATTTACACTCAGTCAACGATCGACGCGAAGGACTGGGGGATATCATCTGGGCTGTCCTGAATTCCCGCGAATTCCTGTTTCAACATTAACGGGACGAATGAGCCGCGAATCGATACCCGGAATTACTCAAATGGCCATTCATCTCCCAACGCTTCGCGCTGAAGGCGAGTCAGTTGTGAGATCCCCTTGGCGGCCAGATCGAGTTGCCGGTTGAGAAGATCGCGTGAGAACGGCTTTCCTTCCGCCGTCCCCTGGACTTCGATGAATTCACCGGCACCCGTCATGACCACGTTCAAATCGACCTCAGCCTGACTGTCTTCGACGTAGTCCAGATCCAGAACCGGAGTCCCGTCACAAACACCAACACTGACTGCGGCGAGACTTGACTTCAGCACCGGGCGACCAGGAGTGAGTTCCCCACGAATCGAAGCGATCGCATCACAGAGAGCGATGAAGCCACCCGTGATACTGAGCGTTCTGGTCCCACCGTCAGCTTCCAGGACGTCACAGTCGACGGTGATCGTGCGTGGCCCCAGGGCTGCGAAGTCAACAACGGCTCGCAGGCTGCGACCGATCAGCCGTTGAATCTCGGTCGAGCGGCCATCCATCTTGTCTCGTTCTCGCTTTTTGCGAGGTGACGTACTGCCGGGTAGCATCGAGTATTCTGCTGTCAGCCAGCCAACCGCTTCCGCAGGATTCGCGGTCTTCCATGGTGGCAAAGTACTGTCGACACTGGCCGTACAAAGGACCGTAGTTCGCCCTGCCTGAATGAGCACGCTCCCCGGAGCGGCACCGGTAAACTTTCGCTGA
Organism: Planctomycetota bacterium; assembly: GCA_037146815.1. GTDB lineage: Bacteria > Planctomycetota > Planctomycetia > Planctomycetales > Planctomycetaceae > Schlesneria. The sequence goes on along the minus strand of JBAWWJ010000261.1, from coordinate 3,287 downwards.
ACCCGGATTGATCGCAGTTCGTCGGCTTGTCGCTGGTCGTGACGCAAGGGAATCACTTTCTGGTCGTAGTCGTCAGATCATTTCGAACAACAGCCCCAATTTTCGGGACATCACATGCCCACCCTACACGTTTTTCGCGGCTCACGCCATGAAAGCGAGGTGATCAATCAGGGCAATCGGCGTTTTCAATGTAGGGTGGGACCAGCTCGCTTCGAGCGCCGGCCCACCATCAGGAAACGTCGAGAATTGATGGTGGGCCTGCGCGGCGAAACGCCACTGGTCCCACCCTACATCCTGCCCAGCTTCAAAAAGGCATTTGGGTGATCAATCAGGGACAATTCTGTTCAAAAAAGGGGGCCAGACTCAAAACGACGACTGCCCTGATTGATCGATAGGAATCGACGGCAAATCAAGATTCGTCGCGTTCGCCGAACAATTCTTCCGCCAGCTTCTTGGCCTGCGCCAACCCCTCTTCGGTAAAAATGACGGACTTGGCCTTACCCAGCGGATTGGAAATGAATCCCTTTTCATGCAGCCGGTTCATCGCTTCCCAGTCAAACCCCTTCCACGTACGGACACCGTCGTGGAGACCAAGCAGGAGCAAGGCCAGGACTGCATTGTCAATCTTGTCTTGATCGATGTTCATTTCCATGACTCACCCTACCGATTTCTCCAGGACCCACAGGATCAAACCCTTCGCCAGATGCATTCTGTTTTCAGCCTGTTCAAACGTAATGCTCTGAGGACCATCAATCACATCGTCGGTGACTTCCAGGCCTCGTTTGGCAGGCAGGCAATGCATGAACCGGGCCGTCTTGGGGGCCAGTTTCATCAGCTTGGCGTTGACCTGGAACGGGCCGAATACCTGCCGTCGCTGTGATTCTTCCGCCTCCTGGCCCATGCTCGTCCAGACATCCGTATAGACGACCGAAGCATCTTTCAACGCGGCTTTAAAGTCGTCGGTCTGAGTTACGTTGGCGGTCGGAAACTGCTTCTTGAGCTTCTTCAGAAAATCTTCGTCCAGGCGATAGCCGGGGGGAGCGCAGACGGACATGGCGACGCCGCAGATCGCAGCCGCGATGGCCAATGAATTCGCGACGTTGTTGCCATCTCCGACAAATGCGATCTTCTGGTTGCGCAGCTCACCAAACGTTTCACGCATCGTGAACAGATCAGTCAACGCCTGGCAGGGATGCCGCTCGTCCGACAGACCATTGATGACCGCCGCACCCGAAAACTCGATGAAGTTGTCGATCAACTTCTGAGAGAATGTTCGCAGTGCAATAACATCGCTGTAGCCGCCAATGACCCGAGCGACATCTTTCACCGCTTCACGACCGCCGATTCCCGCTTCCTGGGCCGACAGAAAGATGCTGTTCCCTCCCAGTTGCATCATGGCGGCATCGAAGCTGAGCCTGGTACGCAGCGAGGGCTTTTCAAAGACTTGAGTCAGAACCCGTCCCTGCAGCAACTGGGGTCGGTCCCCTTTGGCGTTGCGAGCTTTCAGTTCGTGGGAAACAGCGAAAATCGCTTCGACATCTGCGGGCTTCATGTCCAGCAGGGAATTCAAATGACGCATGACAAATCGATCCAAATGACAAACGAGATTGAAGAACAAGCGTCATGAAGATTTCACGACGCAGCGACACACCACGGAGCGATGGCCTTCGCGCGGCTCACGCTGGTGAGTCGCGAAGGCCCCGCTAGATGGCGGACGCAAGTCATGGCGATTCATGATGATTTTCCCTCAATATCTTCAGTCAGTCGTTGATCAATTCTCTGTCAGAGCAAGCACTCATGACGAATGTCGTTCGTACGAGCGACGATCATGCTTCGTTGGCCATTTCCCGCAGCACGGTTGCGATGACGTCACACCCTTCGTCCACCTGTTCCTCTGTGATATTCAGCGGAGGCAACAGCCGAACGACTGTGTCATGAGTCGCATTGATGAGAATACCGCGTTCCATACACTTCGCGACGGCGGGCGTCGCCGGGATCGACAGTTCGACACCAATCATCATTCCGCGAATTCGAAGATCTTTGATGATCGGCAACTCTTCCCGCAACTTGCTGAAATGCGTGCGGAACCGATCTGCCATCCGTCGGCAGTGGTCAAGCAGACCTTCCTCTTCGATCGTTCGAATGGTCGCAATCCCTGCAGCCATGGCAAGGGGGTTGCCGCCAAAGGTGCTGGCATGCATTCCGGGACGCAGACTCGGTGCAATGTGGTCGCGACAAACGAATGCACCGCAGGCCACTCCTGCTGCCAAACCCTTGGCGAGTGTCATAATGTCGGGCTGAACTCCCGAATGCTGATATCCGAACCAGTGACCCGTTCGTCCGATCCCGGTCTGCACTTCGTCGAAAATCAGCAGCATGCCACGTTCATCACACAACTGACGCAGTCCCTTCAGGAACGATTCGTCAGCGATGTTCACGCCCCCTTCACCTTGGACAGGTTCCAACAGGATGGCGCAGGTTTCGTCATCCACCAGTTGTCGCACTGCTTCCAGATCGTTGTAGGGAGCATATCGGAACCCTGGCAGCAGCGGGCCGAGTCCTTCGTGGTACTTAGGTTGAGCAGTCGCCGTGACGGCAGCAAACGTCCGGCCATGGAAGCCGTTGGTGAAACTGATGGTGCGGAATTTCTGAGGTCCGCAGTGCAGGCGAGCCAGCTTGATCGCCCCTTCGTTCGCTTCGGCACCGCTGTTGGCAAAGAATGCCTTACCAAAGCTGCGAGTGCAAATTGCCTCGGCAAAGTCACCTTGAGCTTCGGTATACCATGTGTTGGGAACATGGATCAGGTGCGCGACCTGATCTTGGACTGCCTTCACAACTTTCGGTGGGCAGTGCCCAAGGATATTGCAGCCCCAGCCTGGAAACAGGTCGAGATAACGCTTTCCCTCCGCATCCCAGACGGCAGTACCTTCCCCATGGACGATACAAACGGGATATCGCTTGTAATTGGGAATCACGTACTTGCCGAACTGTTCGATCGTTTCCTGGCTGGTGCGAGTGGCGGCTGGATGCATGAGAAAACCAGATTTCGTGAAATGTAAATTACGACTGTCGGTTTGAAGAAGATCGGACCGTGAAAAAAACTTCGGCGAACCCTCAACAATTCCCAAACGCAAAAGATTGCGTTCCAGGTAGATTGTCAACGGGCGGAAAAGACTGTGCTACAAGACGATTTCAGTGCCAATTCCTTCGTTCGAATAGATTTCCAACAAGACTGAATGGGCGATCCGGGCATCGATGATATGGACTTTCTTGACCCCCGCCTGGAG
>JBAWWJ010000260.1:0-10193 GCA_037146815.1 Planctomycetota bacterium | reverse complement strand
CGCGCCAATAATCGCTACAAATCCGCAACGGAACTCGCTTGTTTAAGGACTAATGCACGTGTTGCTCAATGGAAAGAGGCGTCGAAACAGGGAGTTTCGACGCCTCTTTGAAATTCGTTAACTCGAAGGTCGGCGATGAATCAGCCACCCCAGCTATAGCTTGGGACGCCGCCAGAGATCATGTCGCACGAGGTCGCACAATCGCAATCATCGACGCCATCGGTGTTGACTGCTCCGAAGGTGTAGGAGATGGGGCTTCCACCCTTCCGGCAGCCACTGAAACCGGTGAATCCGAACGACTGGTTCAGAACGCCGATCGCATGAGCGGTGTCGAGGAGTTCGGTGTTGACCGCAACGGTGACACTGCTCAGGCCAACGATGACACCGAGAACACAGATAGTCAGAACGAGAACGAGTTCGGCGGAGATGATCACACCAGATTCGTCATTCCAGAAATTCTTCAACATGTCTAAAGCCCCTTTTGAGGATGGTCGCGGTGATGAAAATGAACGGACGGTTTGCACTGTTTGAACTGATTTCGCATCGGACAACTGATCGAGGACTGTCAATCAGCCCGGTAGCAGTAATCACGGATAAATGTGAAGACTGCCGCCGTTCCAGTTGAACTTCGAATCCGGCCGGAATTCGAAGGACACCTCACTGGCTTGGAGGTCCATCTGACAAGGCTCATGACACCTGTCAGCGGCGTGTTGACAAAAGTCCACGTCTCGTTGCGATTCGCACGATCGATGCCACTCGGTCTACCGTGTCGCGAGTGTGGCTTGTTCCGTAAATTGCCTGTTTCATACAGCCAATACGACTACTACAGACGTTTCAGGAAAGACTGATGGCATCCGTAAAGGCGATACAGGCGTGTCAGCACAAGTCCTACAGACGAATCGATCGGCGAGGGAAGAGAAATGAAGGAATGTGAAGTCGATCTCAGGGCTCGTCGTGAAGTGTTTCAATCACTCAACAACTCCGTTGTCATGATGTAAAGGATGGCAACGAATTTGTTATCAGAGACGTTGCGAGCGAATTGACTTCACGTTTACTTGCCGCCGACATTTTGGCGTCTGAGGGTCGGCGATCGATTTTCGTCGACAAACTCCAATGCGAATTTCGATAGATAGAATTCCAAGAGTTCGGTCGGTGGTCCGTTCAACTCAGGCTGGTCATGTTCTGGTTTATCCATGGTGATTTCCCGGATCAACAAGGAACCGGCTGAACCAGCTTCAGCGACTCGAATCGTCTTCGCGTCAGAATCGATTGGGCGCGGCAGTGATATCCATTTTTTGCCGTTGCTCCAGACAATTGCGACAGGGCGCCACGAACCTGAGTCGCGTTCGGAGTACCAGGAAATAATCCGTCGCGTTGCTATCAATAACAGACGTCCGTCCGGGCTGAAGGTCGCGAACAACGGCCTGTCGTCCTGTTTGATGGGGTTGCCAACGGGGTTCCCCGTGACAGCGTCCCAGATTCGCACCGCTCGGTCATCGCTCGCCGTGACTACTCGCCCACCATCGGGGCTGAAGGCGACACTGTTGATCGTCATGTCGTGCTTCAACGGACTTCCGACAGGTTTTCCGGCGTAGATATCCCAAACCTGCGCCTCAAAATCTCCTCCATTGACGAGAAAGTGACCATCGGGACTAAAAGCCGTTTGATTGACAATCCCTTGTTTGAGTAAGCGACTCAGGGGAAGTCCACTTTCTGTATTCCAGACGCAGACCGCTTCGTCGTCACTCGCCGTCACAACTCGCAGCCCGTTGCGGCTGAACGCCGCATAGAAAACTTCGGAATCATGCTGCAAAGGCAGGCCGATTGGTGTTCCTGTCTTCCAATCCCAGACACGTCCGGTGTGATCAGCACTCGCAGTGACGATGCGTTGACCGTCTACACTGAATTCCACGTGTCGGATGAGGCCAGAATGATTCAGTGGACGGCCATCGGGCTGGCCCGATTCCGTGTCCAGGACCGTCACCGTGTTTTCCGTTCCTGAAACGACAATCTTTTTTCCGTCCGTGCTGAATTCGGCCTGGTTGAATGTTCCCCTTGTATTCAGCCGCGTACCCATCGGATGTCCAGTTTTTTCACTCCAGACTCGTGCAACGTTGTCTTCGCTGGCCGTGATCAAGCGATTACCAACCGGACTGAATTCCGCATACACAACGGCACCTCGATGCCGGATCGGACAACCGAGTGACTCGCCGGTCGCAGTATCCCATTGCTGGGCAGTCCATTCGGAACTGGTTGTGACCACGCGTGTCTCGTCGGAACTGAATGCCACGTGAAGAACAGATCCGCGATGACTTAATGGTTGGCTGACGGGGGCACCTGTTTTGGCATCCCAGATGCGAGCGGTCCCGTCCTGGCTTCCGGTGACGACTTGTTTTCCGTCGCGACTGAATGTCGCAAAATTGACGGGCCCCTCGTGCGTCAAGGGAATACCGGTCGGCTTTCCGGTATCCGCATTCCAGACGCGTGCCGTCCCATCCGCGCTGGCCGTCACGACCAATTTCCCATCTTCGCTGAACTCAGCATGCTGAACGGCCCTTTGATGCTCGAGCGGGCCATGAAGTGGCAAACCAGTCTGGGCATCCCAGATCCGCGCCGTTCGGTCGGAACTGGCAGTTACCACGTGTTTTCCGTCGGCACTGAATGAGACACAATTGACGGTGTTTCCATGTGTCAATGTTTCCCCGACCGCGATGTGTTTCGCAGCATCCCAGATGTGTGCTGTATTGTCGGAACTCGAAGTGACGATACGTGTTCCATCACGACTGAAGACCGCATATTTCACCGAATCATCATGCTTCAGAGGGTGGCCAATCTGTCGTCCCGTATTCGCATTCCAGATGCGAGCCGTGTTGTCGTAGCTGGCGGTCACGACTCGCTGCCGATCAGGGCTGAACGAGGCGTGACTCACAGAGTCATCGTGTTGCAATGGGTTACCGACGGGTCGGCCAGTTTCGGGGTCCCAGATTCGTGCTGTGTGGTCCTTACTCGCCGTCACAACACGTTGACCATCACGGCTGAATTCCGCATGCGTCACTGCTGCATTATGTCGGAATGTGGCAAGGACGTTCGGCAGACTGCCCGAGAGGGCTCGTCGTGCATGCAGACGAGCTTCAGACGATTCATTCGCCGTCAGTGATTTCAACCACAGGATCGCGGATTCGTCGCGGGGGCCTTCCACCGACATCACCTGTGCTTGGCGAGCCCAGTAGGCCGCAAGTAATTCTTTGGACCGAGTCTGTTGTCCGGGTTGCTCGAGCAATTTTGTGTACGCCGCCATCGGAACGTCTGACTCGGCTCTCTCAATCTGGGCGACCAAATCGGCAATCTGCGACTTCTGGACGGCAATCCGATATTGACGCTGCCAGACCGCGAAGCCGCCAATCGTCAGTGCCAGCATGGTCACGGCTGCGACAGCGACCTGCTTCCAATGATCTTTCGGCGTTTCACTCTTGATCCACGCCGCATCGAACACGGAGCGATAGATCCGATTTCGTACAATCAGTCGCGACGGATCATCCCTGTCTGTCACCAGCAAACCGCAGAGCTTTAGCTCCACGCACGGCTTGGAGACAGCATCGTCCTTCACGATCTGTCCATGCCATGTTCGCCGGTAAATCTCAAGCATTCGCCGCTTCAGTTCCGGTTCGAAGTTGGGATTTCCGGGTTTGTCGAGATCTCCGATACGACGTTTGGCGATATCTTCCAGATGAGCCTCACGTGTTCTCGCTCCAGGACGAAGGAGCGTGTCACGGACGGCTTGATCCACGAGTTGATCCCAATCCGGGGTGCTTGGTAAAGACTTGTCCTCCAGATCCTCTGCAAGTTTCAAAAACAGTCGTTGAGTTAGATACGGATGGCCGCTCGTCCAATAGAGAACGCGTTGCAACGCAGGGTGATCAGCCTGCATCGGAAGACCGAGGCCCGTGAGCAGGACTTTCCCTTCCTCTGCCGTGAAATCCGTAACAACAAGAGAATGACCAATGTTAAACGGGGTTCGACGGTTGTCTTTGATCAACTGTGCAGGACTGGCCGTCCCTGCCAGCAGGAAGGTCAATCGCTGAAACACGGGATCAGCAGCACGTGCGCTTTGGCAACGGCGGATGGCTGCGAAAAAGTCATCGCTGAAAGAAAGTGGGATCGTCGTGTCGATCTCGTCGAGAGCGATGATCCATGATTGCGTTGTCGGCTCCAGAAAAAACGTCCGCAGAAAGTCGGTAAATCGCTGGCCTGCCGGTAGGTTGGATCGCTCGCTCCACCAGGCTCGCCAGCCCGGATCCACCAGAAATTGGTTTCGTCGTTTTGCGTCATTCACGAACTCTTCAACGAGACCTGCATACCAGCTTTCCACTGTGATACCGGAGTCCGCTTCGGCGAGTTCCTTCTTAACGACAATCGTTCCCTCCTCCCGAAGTGAGGTAAAGGCGCGTTCCATCAACGATGACTTACCGACCTTGCGCGACGAAAAAATGACCGTAAACTTCCCCTGGCGCAAGACTTTCAGCAGTTCACCATCCGCCGCCCGTTGAACGTAACAAGGCAAATCTGCAGGAAGAGTTGCCTCCGCATGAAAAAACGAAGAATCAACGTCGTAGTTCATTTCGATACCCATGTGGCTTTTTTCGGTGAACTTGGAGAATCACACGAACCGTTCCTTACGTCAATCGATGATTGTTCAAAAGTGCTTACGACGCCACTGCATATTCTGTCCAGATCTGTGCGGCATCCCCGTTGAATTCCATGCGTCAGCTTTGGTTCGCGTCGACGGACTTGGTCGCCAGCTGTCCTGAAATGCGGGTTGTAACAACGCCGATTCGCGAAATGTTGCCAAAAATCGACAATCCAAATGCAACACTCAGGATTTGAACTACGTTTCACTTCAGCACAACCGAAGTTTCCCGGTCGATTGGCTGGGAGTCCTCTTTACGTTTGTTTGAGCTGTAAAATGAAATCGCCGTCGGAAGTTGACAATTCGCAGTCTGAAGAGCGACAGCACATACTCGTCATTGACGATGATCCGTTGTTTCGCAGCCTGATGGTTGGCGTACTGAGAAAAGATTTCGATGTGACGGTTGCCTGTGACGGCGCCGATGGGTTCTACCGTGCCTTGGATCGCCGACCGGACGCAACTGTTCTCGATCTGCAAATGCCTGGCTGGGATGGACTTAAAACTTTACGAGCATTTCGGTCACACCCGATTCTGGCCGATGTGAAAGTCATGGTGTTAACGTCGGATTCCAGCCGTGAAACCGTCTTGGCGGCGATTCACGCCGGGGCCGATGACTACACGATCAAAACGGCATTTTCACGCGATGAATTCCGCGAAAAGCTCGATCGGCTGACTCGCCTGTCTCGTGATGGCAAACGCATGGATTCGATCATCGCTCAAGCGATGTCTGCTCCGTCTTCCACGGTAATCAACCACCGCGATGACCTGTCCGACGAATTCGTATCTGTCCATCGACGTGGTTCGCGGTCGGGGTCAAAAGAGTTGCTACAGGAAGCGATTGACGCTTGGGAATGACGATCGAAGCAGGGACTCTGACCTGCACAATCGTCCGCGAGGTCTCCTTTCCACGGCTTGAGCCTTGAACATTCGATCCCGTTCAGGGACGATAGTGGCGTCGTGTTTGCCGGTCTGCCTTCGGGCGTAATAGGTTGAGGCATCCCTCTTCCACCCGCGGCCCGAGCAATTTCTTTCGCATCCTGGCGACAAATCGTCGTCCGAGCGAACCTGCCGACGGTATGACTCGTCTACATCATGCCCGGTCGGGGCTTCCCGTAGACCGAATTTACGAAGATTGAACGGAGATGACTCCCATTAGCGCCACACTCACAACCACCACAACCGCCCCGCTCAGCCCGAAACAAAAAGCTCGCCTTGAAAAGAGCCGATCCGACGCCTGTCAGATCGCCCGGCTGTGTGAAGAGTTTCGCGGGAAAGAGACGGTCGTCTTGGACCTGTCGGCGATTACTCCGATCATGGATTTCTTCGTCATTACGACGTGCAACAATCCTCGGACGATGGCGGCACTCGCCAGCGAAGCTCGCGTGAAAATGAAGGCTCTCGGAAATGCCGTCCCCAACACCGAAGGGGAACGCGTCAGCACGTGGCTGTTGCAGGACTGGGGTGACATCGTTCTGCACATCATGCTGCCCGATGCACGTGCGCTCTACGACCTCGAAGGACTTTGGGCTGACGCCAAACGAGTCGACTGGAAGGCCATCGCGGGCGAACCGCTGGCAACCGAGTAATTGGAGCATTTGCACAACTTTAATCGCGGCCCTTCCCGGCAATCTGTGAAATGACAGCCCGGAAGGGCTGTTAGTTTTACCGCAGGACAGGTTTTCAACAGGGCCAAAGAATCATAAAGTCATCAGCCGACGGGTTAACCGTCTGTCGCAGGATTTGTTCACGCGGACTTCCTGCGGTCTTTCACCAGCCAATTTTGGATCAGTTCCGATGAATCTGCTTGCTGAACTTCGCTCACGGTTGCATCGCGCTCTGGAGACTTTTACCGATGCTCCAGATTCGTTTGTTGAAATGCTTAAGCCGACTGCGGATGGCAAGTTTGGCGATTTTCAAGCCAATTGCGCCATGCCACTCGCGAAGCAGCACAAACAGCCGCCGCGCGATCTGGCCCTGGCCCTGATTGCCAAACTGGATGTCGCTGATCTGTGTGAACCTCCCGAAATCGCGGGCCCCGGCTTTATCAACCTGAAAATCAAGACCGAGCGACTGGCCGCAGAAACCGCAGCTCTGTGCCGGGATGAAAGACTGGGAGTCGTTCCGGTTTCCACTCCTCGAACATACGTGGTGGACTATTCCTCGCCCAACGTCGCCAAACCGATGCACGTCGGGCACCTTCGCAGCACCGTGATTGGTCATGCTCTTTACCGGATCTTGAAGTTCCTGGGACACAATGTCCTGTCTGACAATCATGTCGGCGACTGGGGAACTCAGTTCGGCATGATCATCTACGGTTACAAGAATTTCCGGGACGATGCCGCATATCAGCAAGCCCCGGTGGCAGAGTTGGCTCGACTGTACCGGCTGGTGAATCAGCTTTCCGACTACCATGAACTGGTCGCGAAACTGCCAGGTCTGCTGCAGCAGATCCCGTTGAAAGAACAGGCTGTGTCCGGTGCTCGAGCCGCAGTCAGCCCAACTGAAAAGGATTCCGCTCGAGTTCTCAAGCGAGCGGAGCAGGATTTGGAAGCGTCGCGCGAAGAGATCAAATCTGCACAGAAGAAGATCGGCGAAGTGGAATCGTCTCCGCCGCTGAAAGTACTCGCCGACGCTCATCCCCAGATTGCGGAATTGGCCCGCAAAGAAACCGCGAAGTTACATGCGGGTGACACTGAGAATAAGCGTCTCTGGGACGAATTCGTCCCTCAATGCCTGCAGGCACTGGAATCCGTTTACCAGCGGTTTGGCGTGAAATTCGACCTGACCTTGGGTGAGAGTTGGTACAACCCAATGCTGGCTGGGATCGTCGACGAACTGAAACGCCAGCATCTGGCTGTCACCAGTAACGGTGCGACCTGTGTCTTCATCGAAGGAAACGATGCCCCATTCATTGTCCAGAAGGCGGATGGCGCGTTTACCTATGCGACCACGGATCTGGCGACGATCCGACATCGCGTAGAAAACCTGCACGCGGATGCGAGCCTGTACGTTGTGGACTCGCGCCAGGGTGAGCATTTTCAGTTGCTGTTTTCCACCGCTCGGAAGATGGGTTACGACAAGACCGAATTCCGACACGTCAGCTTCGGCACAGTCCTGGGCGAGGATCGACGGCCGTTTAAAACTCGCTCGGGCGATACCGTGGGCCTGGAAAGCCTGCTCGATGAAGCCGTTGCCAATGCCCGTAAAATTGTCGACGAAAACAGTCCGCATTTGAGCGACGCTGACCGTGGCCGGATTGCCGAACTGGTCGGAATCGGCGCGATCATCTACGTCGACCTGCATCACAATCGTGACAGCGACTACGTCTTCAACTGGGAGAAGATGCTCGCCACAACGGGCGACACGGCGACATACATCCAGTATGCGTATGCCCGCGTCTGTGGCATCCTTCGAAAAGGCGAAGTCGACGCGGTCGCACTGCGCCAGGGACAACATGCGATCCTGCTCAGTACACCGCAGGAACGCATGCTCGCACTTCAATTAAATCGCTTCGGACAAGCGGTGGCAGAGGTCGCTGTGGATTACCGACCCAACCTGTTAACTCAGTACTTGTTCGAAACGGCTAATGTCTTTGCGCAGTTCTACGGAAGCTGCAATGTGCTGAAGGAGTCTGATGAGGCCCTGCGAACGAGTCGACTCCTGTTGTGCGATGCGACAGCTCGCGTGTTGAAACGGGGGCTGGATTTGCTGGGGATCGGTGTCGCAGACCAGATGTAGTCGTGGATCGAGCCGACATCGGGTATCGCGCAGGGTGGCCCGGCTTGCTTCAAGCCGGGCACCAGAGAGAGGCCGAAGAAACTGTCTACCAACGAATTATCAGATGACATCGGCTACGATCAATCCACATGAGATGTTCGGGGTTACACCGATGACGCGAATCTGCCGACACGACAGAGGTCCTGCATATTGGCCGTTTAGGCTCAACGTTGGGACAACTTTTTCAGTGAGACGATGACGACGGGATCAGAAGGTGCCGCAGTGCCGCTTCGAGCGAGGGGTACTGAAACTTGTAATTGGATTCGCTCAACCGGTATGGCATGACGCGTGCGCTTGCCAGCAGCAGATCCTTGGCCATCTCACCGAGCGCAAGTCGCGCTGCAACAGCTGGCATTGGGAATATCGTAGGACGCCCCAGCACACTTCCGAGTGTTTTTGTGAATTCCCGATTCGTCACAGGACTTGGCGAAGTGACGTTGATCGGGCCCGTAAGCTTGGGATTCTCCAGGCAATGTTGAATAATTCCAACAACGTCGTCGAGTGCTACCCAACTCCAGTATTGTCGACCACTCCCCATGACACCTCCGACTCCCATGCGGAATGGAGTCAGCATGGCTTTCAAGCCGCCGCCGTCTGGACTGAGAACCACGCCAATTCGCAGATTAACAACACGCATCCCCTGCTTTCGAGCAGGTTCGCAAGCCGCCTCCCAGTCTCGCGCCAGGTCTGCGAGGAATCCCGTTCCAACCGCAGCCGATTCCGTCAGAATTTCCTGACCCCGATCCCCGTAAATTCCAATTGCAGATGCACAGAGAAACGACTTCGGAGGCTTCTGTAGCTGACACAAGGTTTCGCACAGAAATCGCGTCGTTTCAATCCGACTCCGCCGCAACCGTTCCTTCACGGCCGTGTTCCAGCGCTTTGCAGCGATGTTTTCGCCGGCCAGATGTACGACTGCATCCAAGCCCTCCAGCCGCGATTTCGGCAGTTCACGGTTGTCAGGGTCCCAAGTGAGGTCATCTGCTTCAACAGGATTTCCACGAATCAACCGCAGTACTTCGTGCCCGTGCTTGCGGAGATTCGCGACAAGTGCCTTACCAACCAGGCCCGTTGCCCCCGTGACGAGAACCTTCATGGTCTGCTGTCCTTCTTGTATGCCATCTGACTGGATGTCGAAAAAACTGTTGCTGAAGTCGCCAACGTCGCCTGAGATTTCGAGATACTCCATTCTAGCAGAGGTGTCACGTAAGAACCCAGCAAGCGAACCGTCAGAAAGCGATTTTCGCGTCGCATCGATTTCGTCCCGGACAAGCGTCGCGTTCACGTGAGTTCGGCGCGAGTCACCCGACCCCGCCGAAACGGCCGACCGAAGGTTTCCATTTGCCTGGGTGCTAACCCGCTCGCGCCATCTCCGCCTCCACTAAACACACCTCGTGGCTCATAACGCCAGTTTAGAGGAGCTTTCCCCCCAGTTCTGCCGCTGACATACGCCCCAGTGCCCCCTACTCCTGCGTCCTGCGCCATCTCGGGTACCATCGAACCGTTCCGACACGATCAAAGATTCTGCGAGCCAACAGACGGCAAGCGTTGACCATAAAATCAGCCATGCTACAATCGCCACCGCAGTTCCCGACCAACCTCCGCACATTACGACGAGCCCGTCAACTGTGCGGCAAGTCGCGAAAAACATCAACGGGATGTAGCTCAGCTTGGCTAGAGCGCTACGTTCGGGACGTAGAGGCCGCAGGTTCAAATCCTGTCATCCCGA
>JBAWWJ010000259.1:0-10275 GCA_037146815.1 Planctomycetota bacterium | reverse complement strand
ATAGAGGATCGCTCGAGCTTTCGCACAGGTGACGAGGGTCAGCACGCCGCGGGGACCAGCTCCCCAGTTGACCCACTTGTTCACGAAGTCAGGAGCTTCCGCGGCACCGGGGCGCGAAGCGCGAACCAGGGCATGGGCATAGCCGAGGACTTGATCGCTGACCGGGACCTTATGCACCAGTTTCTGATAGGTGGTGATGTCATCGCCGTGCATCGTCGTAGTGATGTTTCCCATCTGACCGCTGGTGACTCGACGTGCAATTTCCCATTCGTCTGCGGCAGTCGGATAGTCGACTCGAATATGCAGCAGGAACCGGTCGAGTTGGGCTTCAGGGAGAGGATACGTCCCTTCCTGTTCGAGCGGGTTCTGGGTCGCAAGGACGAAGAACGGGTCGGGGAGCTTGTGAATCTTGCCACCCGCGGAGACTTGGCGTTCCTGCATCGCTTCCAGCATGGCAGCCTGGGTCTTGGGCGGGGTTCGGTTGATTTCGTCCGCCAGGATCATGTTGGCGAACAATGGACCAGGCAGAAACTTGTATTCGCGGTTGTGTGTTTCGACGTTTTCCTGGATCACGTCTGTCCCGGTGACGTCGCTGGGCATCAGGTCGGGAGTGAACTGGATACGCTTGAAACTGAGGTGCAATGCTTGGGCGAGCGAACTTACCAGCAATGTCTTGGCGAGACCGGGAACCCCTTCCAGCAGGGCATGACCACGGGCGAAAATGGCGATCAGGACTTGCTCGATCACTTCATTCTGACCGACGATGACCTTGGCCAATTCATCGCGCAGCTTGTTGTAGGCCTGCTCGCACTTCTGCACGGCGGCGACTTCGTCGGGAGAAAGATTTTCGGTCGTCATGTCGGTTGTCTCGAAATAGTCTGGAGTGTTGGAGTTCAGCCAGGCGGCTGAACGGTGAGTCATCGCAGGTTCAACAACCATCCGAAATCCCCTGTGATTTCGGATGGCTTTTCAAATCACGTTACAAAAGAGCATCAGTCGACACTCTCAAAGTACTTTTTCAAACGGTCTTCGTAGGCACGCGGCGGCTTCTGTCCGGCACCTGCTCGAATGGACTTGCGCAGTTCTGGAGGCAGCTTGGCGAACCACGCTTCGTCCTTCAATTGCCGAGCCAGTACGCTTTCTTCCTTTTCGCGGCCCTTGTTGGATTTGCTGTCTCCCGCATCGGTCGCTTCCGGCTGCTTCTGGACGGGACCATCCTTGACCTTCTGGTTAGTGGTCGCCTGACCATCTTTCTTCGCAAGTTGCGACGAATTCGACGGCTGAGCAGGCGTCGGCTGCCCTTCCTGAGCCTGGGTAGGAGTTGGCTGGCCTGGTTGAGCAGGCTGGCCGGTCGGTTGTCCCTGCGGCGGGGCCTGAGCCATCGCCTGCTGGGCTGCGAGTTGAGCTTGTGCACCGGCCATCATTTGAGCGGTCAGTTGAGGCGATTGTGGCACGAATCCAGTTCCCAGACCTGCCGGATTTTTTGGCGGGCCAGGAGTTCCCTGGGGTTGGCCTGCGGGCTGACCATCCGCTGGCATCGGTTGTCCTTCACCGGCAGGTTGTCCTTCCGCAGGTTGCCCCTCGGCGGGCTGGCCATCTGCTGGCAACGGTTGACCATCTGCAGGAAGCGGCTGACCAGCATCGGCCAGCATCTCACCCATCGGACCAAGCTCAGGAAGTTGTGAGGCGAGTTCCAGGGCGTCGCGCAGTGGCTGGTTAGCCACTTCTGTCTGACCGGAGAGTTCGACGGCTCCTTGACCAGTTGCCTGTTGAGCATCCGCGAACTGGGCCTGAGCTTCGTTCAACTTCTGAGCGGCCGATTGTTGAGCGGTGGTCGGAGGCATGCCTTGGTTATCTGCGGCCATCTGTTCCAGGTTTGCAGCCTGCTGAGCAATTGTTTCGGCAGCTCCCTGCTGTTCCGTGGCAAGATTGGCGATCGATTCGGCGATAGCCTGATCGCGTTTAACTTCCTGTTCCTTGGCGGCCAGGTCTGCAGCAGCGTGCTCGAGCGCGGCCTCGGCAGTTGCCTTTGCGGCTTCCATCTGCTGTGGTGAGTTGGCAGCTTCGGCTCCCATTTCGGCAGCCGCGGCAGCCGCATCGATCGCTTCGGCAGCTGCAGGGTCAGCATTGGCAACCTGATCGGCCAATTTCCCGGTTTCTGTGGCTTGCTGAGCCAGCGCCTTTGCTTGTTCAGTCGCGGCCTGAGCGATCGCCTGATCGAGTTTCTTGCCAGCGTCTTTCAGTGCTTCGGCTGCTTTCCCTTGAGCCATCGGAGCGGTCTCAGGATTGGCGGCCAGTGCTTGTTCGGCAGCTTCCGTCGCAGCAGCGGCAGGTGCGACTTCGGCTCCCGCTTCGGGCGAGGCTTCTGCAGCCATTTTCTGGGCCGCTTCGGCGGCTTCAGCGGCCTTAGCTTGAGCTGCAGCATCGGGCTTACCGGTTGGCGGTGCATCCATTGCAGCGTTGGCTTCGGCCTGAGCCAATTCCATCGCCTTTTCCAAGGCTGCTTCCGCAGCATCACGTGAGGCTTCGGCAGCGGTTTCGTTTCCATCGAGTGTCTGCTTGGCAGCTTCGGCCGCGGCCTGCTGCGCCTCGTTCAGTGCCTGGGCGAGTGGATCTGGCTTACCCGCTTGCTTGGCCTGTTCCGCCTGAGGTCGCTTGGCGGCTGCTTCTGCAGCGGCCTGAGCCTTCTCGGCGACTTCTTCTTGCTTGGCGGTGGCTTTCAGTTCAGACCCTTCACCATTTTCGGCGGCATCAGCGGCAGCATTCGCAGCGTCTTGAGCGTCCTTCGCTTCGGCGATCTGGTTGGCGAGTTCCATCGCGGCGGCAGCTTCGGGCT
Organism: Planctomycetota bacterium; assembly: GCA_037146815.1. Lineage (GTDB taxonomy): Bacteria > Planctomycetota > Planctomycetia > Planctomycetales > Planctomycetaceae > Schlesneria. The sequence continues at coordinate 7,439 of JBAWWJ010000259.1, read as the reverse complement.
TTCCTTGAGCCTTGGCCTGTTCCTGCATGGCTTCGTTCAACTTATCCTTGGCAGCTTCCAGTTGAGCCACCTTGTCATTCGTGGGGAGATTGTCGATCGCTTTCTCGACGGCGTCACGAGCGTCGGCAAGTTCTTTCGCCTGAGCTTCGCTCATCTTCGCCAGTTCCTTGGCAGTCTCGGCGATCTCTTTACGAATCTCTTTTGCAGCATCGGCCAGATTCTGAGCTGCAGCCTTCGCTTCTTCGGCTGCTTCCATCGCAGCCGCCTTGGGATCGGCAGCCTTTTGATCGGCGACTTGCTGCAGGTCCTTTCCGGACTCCATTGCATCCTGAGCGGCTGCGGCAGCTTCTTTGGCGGCTGCTGGCGAGGTTTCAGCAAGCGCTTCTGCAGCCTTCTCGGCGATCGCCTTCACATCTTCCTGACGGTCCGCCAGTGCTTTGGCGGCTTCAGCCATTTCGGATTTATCGGCGTTTTCGGACTTCGCAATTTCTTCAGCTTGTTTGGCGATCGCTCGTTCTTCCGCAGCAGCTCGTTCCAGCACTTCTGCAGCTCGGGCGAGTTCGCCGATCTTCACCGCAGATTCCTGACGCATGGCGTCAGCCAGGGCTGCTTCGACAGTGTCTTTTGCTCGTTCGAGTGTATCGGCCGCCTTGTCGAGAGCCTTTTCTTCGACAGCGGTCGCCTTTTCTGGCTTGGCTTCAGCGAGGTTCTTTTCGGCTTCGCGAGCAGCGTCGGCCGCTTCGGCGAGTGCATTCTCCACGGCAGCGGGAAGCTCATGCGTATCCATCGCTTCCTTGACTTTTTCGGCGACGGATTTTTCATCGGGGGCGGCAGCTTGAGCGTTCTGCTCAGCCTTCGCTTCGGCGGCGTCCTGCTTTGTCTGAGCTTCTGCCAGTTGCTTCTTCACTTCTTCAAGTGCTTTCACCGCTTTGGCGAGCTCAGTGGCAGACTTGTCTTTCGTCTGTTGCTTGGCCTGGTCTTTCAAGGCCTGTTCGAGTGCGGCGAGGTTACCCAGCACTTTTCCCTGATCGGCGATCGCTTCTTCGGGCTTGCTGTCGAGCAGGTCGGCGGCAGCATCGAGAGCTGCTGTTTCCGCCTGCTGAATGTGAGCGTCAGCCTTGGGGTTGTCGCGGATCGTGTCGGTCAGTTGCGCGATTTCCTTTTGCAGCTTGGCTTGCTGCTCAACCAGCTCAGCCGACGGCTTCTGGTTTTCTTCGAGCTTCTTGGTCTCTTCGCGCAGATCCTTTTGCTTGTCAGCCAGGGCTTTGATCTTGTCGATCACGGCCATCTTTTCAGAGTTGAGCGCCCCCTGTGCCCGTTCGATCACTTTCAACAGATCTCGCAAGCCCTTGATCACGTGTTCCTGATGATCGGCGGCAGCCTCAAACTTGACCCCCTGCAGTGTCGTCCCGGCCAGGTCCAGATGACGTCCGACGTCGCCTGCCTTCAGAATTCGTAATCCGTCGGCCGCAGCCATCGACAAAGTGCCACTCCAAGCCTTCATATCGATCAAGGTATCGACGAGGTGAAGGAAAAGTTCTTTCACGTCGCGCTGGTCTTCGATCGTCTTCAGCGTCAATGCTTCCTGACGCGACTTTGGTTCGGATGACAATCCCTTGGTTGCCGCCTGAACGGTCATTTCCATCCGGATCAGTCGACGAACTTGCTCGGCCAGTTCGGCAATCTTCAGTCGCTTCATCAGGTTTTGACGTTCGACGGCGAGTTGCCGGACAATTGTGCGGATCTGCTGGCGGGCTTCAATGAATGCCGCTTCACGCTTGTCTTGTGGCAAGTGCTGAGCTTCTGCCAACACATCAACCACCTTGGACATTTCGGTTTCGACGAGATGATTCAGGTTCGCTCGCATCAACTTGATGTCGCGGAAAATTTCCTGATCAGACAGGCCATTTTCTTCAAGCTGACGAAGCTGGATGTCGAGGACACCCCCCAACAGTTCCCGCGTCATCGTTCGCGCCCGCTGCTGGTCTTCAGCCTTGCGCTGCAATGCTTCAGGTTCAAGAACCTGAGCCAGGACCGGCGCTGCCGAGATCCATGCCAATGCGACCAGCATCACAATTCGCTGACAGGTCATGATCATCATTGAACTCCAAGGACAGCCCCTGAACCGATTCGAGCAAGGGGAGGGAACCCAGGACTCGATTCGAGCTCACACGCTCGGAACACAAAACTGCTGACGTTGATTTCCACCGAACGGTGCTCTCAACGTATCTAAGGTTTCAATTCGAAATTACTTTTCATTCGACCGCATCGTTCATTCGGCCACACAGAGCACAGGTCTGTTCACCACTGAGATAAGCTCGATGGAGTCCAAGTCTGTTTGCCCTGTTCAAATTATTTCTTTTCGCCACCAATACCCAACTCACGCCGCAGGATCTCATCCAGTTGCTTTGCCGTCTTCTTATCTTCGTCGCCCGTTTGAGCGAGAATTCCGTTAAGGTCCGTCACATTGAATGTGACCGATTCTCCCAAGCCTTTCTGGCCGGGAATGCTGCCTCGCCAATCGACGATTTCCAAAGTGACTTTGACTTCATCACCCTTCTGCAATTCGTACTTCGATAGCGGGATCGGCAATTGACCTCGCACGATGACCTGAGGTTGATCTTTTTCTTCGACCACTTTGGACAAGACTTCGTACCGGGAAGACGTCCCGTTTTCACGTGAAATCTGCACGACGGCAATAATCTTGGCGACACCAAAATCGTCGCCCCCCGCGTAGTCCAGTTTTGGTGTTGCCGTGGGGAGCACTTGCCGCGTCACCGCTGATGCCACGATGCGAGGCAATCGATCGGCCCGCAGGCGAATCTGGCCAGAAATCGATGGCTCCATCGACAGTCCGTCATCGTCAACGACCTGGATTTCGTACTTCAGCAGTTCGCGCACGGAATCAAATGGTGTCCCCTTGGGAAGCGTCCATTCACTGGAAGAACCGGACGACTTGCCCGACTTCACCAATTCAATCGGGGTTCCCCCATTCACCGTGATCCGAGCCTGTTTGAGCGATTTGTTGGAGCAGACGAGTGACAGCTTTGCGGCAGAACCTTCCAGAACAGCCATCTGTCTTGAACCACCATCGGACTCGCCGGGCTTAACTGAAGAGGCCGCATAGCTGGGAGGTGTGACTTCCCAATTGATATCCACGAGAGGGAGTGGGACGATCACAATTTCAGCGGCATCCGAGATGGCGTCACCGAACTGGAATCGGACTCGGAACGAATCTGCAACGTGACTGATTTCACCTGCGAACGACGAGGTTTCATTCGGCTTGGCAACCAGATTGATCCGGTTGGCCGCATCACTGTTCACGCCCGACAGGTTCGCAAATCCCGCAGAGGGGACTTCACCACCACATTTGATTTCGACCTGAATCTGCTCACCGTAAGGGATGCGGACTTGAGTCGCTTTTCCCGTGGTGAACACAGGGACCGACTGGCCATTGACGGTGATCGATTCAATCTTCGTCCTGGTCGGATAGTGAGCGGAGCCGAGCAGGAACCGATTCCAGAAAGCAGCCGTGTGACTGGGGAACGCCAAGGCCGCTCCGGCGACAATCAACAGAGTCCCGACAAGTACCGCAGCCCTTTTTGGCAACGGGTGATAGGAAAACCCCTGAAAGACATCGAGCGAAGGGCTGAATTCAGCAACATAATCGACGACAGCCTGCTCAAGTCGTGAGGAACCCCATTTGGCCGCGTGCGGCTGTTCAAATTGAAGTGCGGCGACGAGATCTGTATCGATCTTATGCTGCTGTTCGACCAGCAGCGCCACATCCTGTTCAGATTCCTGGATACTCACCAGTGGCCAGGCAAATCGCCTGACGGCCCAGAGTCCTCCTGCGAGCCATCCCAGCAGCACCAAGGCACGGAATGTGACGTGCAGGTCGAAGGACCAGTCACACCAGAACGCGGCAACGAGGAGCCACAGCACAAACGCGATCGGAGCACAAACGGCACTCCCCCAGCGCACTGCCGCCCGTGACCGCCGCAGGCTGCCTAATCGAGTTCGAAGAGTGGAAAGTTTGGTCTGCATCGCGTTATTGGTTTACTCAGGAATCGCACATCAAATCGAAAATCAATATCAACTCATCAGGCAAGGTTCGCCAGTTTCCTCACGAACCATTCCACCATCAGAACTGCAATCACCAGTCCGAACGTCAACCAGGTACTCCAGAGTGGAAGAATCTCGACACTGGTTTCCCGCAGTCGTGGGGCCTTGAAATCGTCTGTGAACTTGTCGACGGTCGTCAGATCGTAGGAATTGCCGTTGGTTTCGGCAGCAATGTTCTTTTGAAGCGAGACGTTGCGGACGGGGTTGCGTCGTTCGACCGAGACATTCGCTACATCGAAATTGATTTCGGCCGCTTCATTGGCGATCGGATCTGTCACCTTTAACCGATATTCGCCACCGCTGAAGACAGGAACTCGGGTTTCAAACACACCTGGCTTCAATTGGGGAATGCTGAAGACTTGCGACCGACTTCCATCCGTGTCTCGATCAGGTCGAATCAACTCCGCAACAAGTCGGCGATCAGGAATATCCTTTTCGTCCAGCGGCTGAAACTCCTTGTCATAGGCTTCAACAGTGACCAGCACCTGATCGTCTGCCCGGTATTGCGGCTTGTCTGTACGAACGACGAATCGCTTGTGACTCCCCAGCGCGTGACTCAACCCCAACCGGTGAATCAACTGCCCCCAGAACTGACGATAGTATTCTTCACCGTACAGTCGTCGCAGCCGCCACATTTCGTTGAAGGCAATGTAGACCACTTCACCTCGACCATACTGACGAACCGCAATCAGTGGTTGAGGTGTTTTCCCATCGGCACACTTTTCGGTGGGATGTTCGGCCAGGACCTGCGTCCCCTTGATCTCGATCCGGCGAACCGGCTGGAACCACGGGAGTTTCCCCATGTTATTCCAGCCCTTCTGATGTTCCTGATCGGTCTGACCAAGTCGCATGAAATCGAATTGAGCAGCGACGGGCGTCAGGGCAAGTCGAAACTCCTTGTCATCGCGGCGTTTGGCATCTGGGTCGACAACGACTGGCAGCATGTCGGCCAGCGGTGTTTCGGCGAGTTGACCGGGTCCGAACCGAGGACCTGCCATCACAACGAGACCACCACCGAACTGGCTGACAAATTCCTTGGTCATTTCGCAGAATCGTGTACTGAGTGCTGAGGACGGCATGTCACCCAGGAAGATCACATCGTTCTCAAAGAATTGACTGCGAGGCAGCGTCAGGCTGGGCAAAAACAGTTCGTTGGTTTCACGAACAACCGGGTCTGCCGAACGGATGAATGTCCGGAATCCTCGCATCCCGACAAGCTTATCGCGGTGGAAGACTTCCTTGACGAATCGCCATTCCCAGGTCGGTTCATACTCGACGAACATCAGTCGCAGGAAGTCGTCGATGATCTTGACTTCGCGTTCCGCCTTGTTGTTCTGGGTAACGACTTCACCCTCAACGGAATCGACTTCTGCCGTGAAGATGAAACGACCAGTCAGTTCAGGAGTATAAGGGAATTCAATCTGCTCACTCGCCCCGCTGATCGTGACAGTTTTTTCCCCCACCAGCGTTCGGGCAGGCTCGTCACCGGTCATTTCGCCGGGTTGATGAGCATAAAGTCTCACGTGAACGGAAGCATTTTCCAGTTCCCGCTGCCGGACCGTGACACTGATTGTCGACGATTCAGCCTTCTTCATCGTAGGTGGAGCCAGCAGGTCGATACTGAGGTCGACCGCAGTGAGCGGTCCCACACCAACAGTGAAGATGGGTACACCCAGCTTTTTGGCCGCGGCCAGTGGCGTTGTACCGGCGTTCTGATCGAAGTCGCTGACGACCAGCACTGCGGCCAGATTGTCGGACGCATGTTTGCGAGCGAGATCTTCAAAAGCGTCGCCGAGTGCCGTGACCGTTCCCGTCGTCTGCCAGTTGGCGATCGAAGCCTTTTGATCCTTTGCCGATGCAGCATCCGCTGATGCGAGCGAACGAACTCCTTCGGATTCCCCGAACGTAAACATTCGCAGGCGATAGCTGGAATCGAGTCGTTCCAGCAGATTGCGGTCCTTGCGAGTCAGCAAGGCGCGAGCATAGTCGGCACGTGCGGGGCGTTCTCCTTCTCGCACAGGACGTCCTGTCTGATACCCGGTGAGATCAACCGCCTTTGCAAGACTATCACGTTCCTCGGCAGGGAGTTCATCGGGGATCGACATGCTGTCGCTACCATCGAGCAGCACCCACAGCACAGGTTTTGGTTGGCTGACGAAGACAAGTTCCAGAGTTGGATCTGCGAGGATCAGCAGCAAGGAACAGAGAGCGATGGCGCGCAGCGTTGCGAGAAAAATGCGGGTTGGCTGATGTCCGCGCAACTGCCAGCGAAGATAGAACCAAACCGAGAGTGCCGACAACCCGACGCAACCGAGGACAACCAGCACCGGTTGAGCATGTGCCCACGCCGAGCCAAACGACACGTGTGCCGAGTCGATTCTCGACACGTCGTTGTATCCCAGCATCCGGCCTATTGTTGTCGTCCAGTTCATTTCTCAGCCTTAACCCATGCGGTCTGCACGGGTTTGATAATCGTCGTTGTCAAATCGTGTTGTCGTCAATTCACTAGTGCCCGTCACCATTGAGACGCGCCCGATGCTGGCGATTTCAAACGGTCGCCGGTTCTGCAACCTTCTTTTTCATCAACATTGGCCACGCCAGCACCAGCTTTTCCATGAGCAGGCAACTGAGCACACACCAGGCAAACAGCTTCCACAGATCCTGTCCGCGCCGGGTCCCCCCTTCGACGCGAATCGGTTCATCCGCAGTGAGAACTCGTGCGTGTTCATGTCCCAGTTTCTGCTGCAGATCTGCGATGGGGATTGCAGTCAGATTCGATTCCTGTTCGGCACCGTTCACGGCCAGAGGCGTTTCATCAATCGCCGCAGCAGAACCGGGTGTCAAACTTTCCTGCTTTTCAGCCGCGACAAGATACGTTCCCGCGACGACTGGCCTGCGGACGACAACGCCCGAAACATCGGCACCGATCGCTTCCAGGCTCAGGGGTTCTCGCACGCCCGAAGGACGGGTCACTGCCAGTCGCAAGTCGGTCCGGCGTTCGACGGGCAGAACAATCTTCTGACCTGCCAGATAGTTGCGTGGCGGAAGTGTATCTTCCATCAATTGGCAGAATGTTCGGTGAAAAAGATACATCGCGCCCGAGCCACGCAGCAGGTTCCAGTTGGAACTGACTCCACTGGTAAACAGGACGACTCGACCTGCCCCTATCGACCGTTCGACCGCAAACGGGACTCGATTTTTATCAAAGGTCGCGAGGACGCGGGGGGCATTACGCTTGGCCAGTTCGTCGGGCGTCAAACTGCGATCGACCAGCGGCAGCGGCGATCGCCAGTTCAACCAGGCGGGTTAGATAG
>JBAWWJ010000258.1:0-10275 GCA_037146815.1 Planctomycetota bacterium | reverse complement strand
GGGGCCTGCGGTCGTTCAACGCGTCGACGCAAATCTTCCTGGTAGCATGCCGTCCGAATGGAAAACGGTTCCGGCTTTGACAAGTCGGCTAACTCTTGCGCCGTCAACTTCGTCAGGTCATGCGATTTGAATGGCATCAAATCAGTGTCGTCTTTGCGAGTGATGACGGCCAGATCGCTGCGATAATTTGGCGAGCCTTCGTTCTGAGCCATGTAGCACAGCGTAACGAAGACTCGACCACCTCGACCGACACAGACGCCGACGGGTCTTGCCTGATCGCGCCCTTCCAGCAAGACATGCTCTTTCGCCGTAAATGTTTTTCCTTTTTGTTCCAGCGGAAAATAAGTGATCTGTCGCCGACACCAGCGAGCGACCATCAGCGAATTGTCGTATTTGGGTGGCAGGTAGCTATCGCCGTAATAGGTCTGCAGGACGGGGACGGCCCGCCCCATTTCTTCGTTCAGGGACGGCATCAGGTCAGCGCGATCAGGTGTCTTGCTCTTCAGCCAGCCGCGAGGCCAACTGAAGTAGGCGTCTTCGGTGACGTGCAGAAGTCGCCCGGGAGCGTACATTGACGGCAACCCTTCGTGGTCATTGTCATTCGTGAACAGGTTCCAGTTCTTGTCGAAACAGAGTCCGCACGAGTTTCTCAATCCCCGCGCGAAGCTTTGGAGTTTTGTCCCATCCGGCCGAATTCGAAAGACAGCACCGACGCCGTTATAGGGAACCGCCGCCCATTTCGTTTCGCCAACTTGAATGATCTTCTCGCCGCTGACGTTTTTGGCGTTCACTTCCGATGCTGACGATGGTTTGAAAAACATCGTCCAGTGTCCCCAGTGATCAGGACGGCTGAAATCTCCGTAGTACCAGAGGGGATCACCCATCGAAACATACAAGTCGCCTTCTGGTCCCCAGGCACAGGCATGGAAGCATTGATGAACATGGCCATTGGGGACACCCCACAACAATCGTTCGATCGTCAGTCCCTGCCGCTTCACGCGAGCACCGGGCAATCGATAGACGGCACTGACAGTGACAACGTAAAGATCGTCCCCCAGGATTTCGATATCATTGACCCAAGAGTGTTCAGGGAATTCAAACAGAAGACGACGGGGTAGGTATTTCCCGGTGGAATCGAGGTCGTAAGCGTAGAGCGTCTTCCGTCCCCCCACAAAAATCCGACCTGTGGTATCGAGCCTGACGGACAGAAACGAATCGTCGGGCGAAGAGTCGAGGCGTACAACCTTCAGGCTGGGGTCAAGAACCTGATAGTCCAGTTCCTCGGCGAACGACATCGTCCCACAGCAGAGACCAATAAGTGCAAGCAGGGAGCGGGACATGGGTGACCTCGTTTAAAATTTACTTTGTATTCAGTCGGATGATAGGGGTATTCGCCGGCAGATTACTGATCAGGTACGGTGATTGAGCGGCGTTTTCGAAGCTGGTGGCAACAAATTCGCGAACATGTCCAGAGACATAACGGGCGAGTTCACCCAAATCAACGATCGAATCGTGATCACTGTCTGCGGCACCGTCGAGTCCTCGCAAGACGTGATACGAAAAGACTCCGTGACGAAGGCTGGGATGTTCATAGCTGGGTTCATTGGGGGCACACGCAAAGAAAACGGCCATTCCCGCAGGAGGTTCCGCAGTCGTCGGCCAGTGAATGGGATCAGCGACGACCGTCTGGCAGGTATCAACCAGCAGCAGTTTCTTTTGAGCGGGGCACTCACGAAAAAGTTCGTAAAACTCGGCCAGGCTCATCAACGACGTCGTTTCATTTGGACGTCCATCTGCCGGCAGATAACAGTACATCGGCGGAGTTCCCAGATCTCCCCCCAGTCCTGTCACCGCGACGATTACGGTGTCGTCGGGAATGCACTGTGCGAGAACCAATCGAAATTGTGCTCGAATATTGGAGCCGGTTGGTGCCAGGGCGGCATTGTCAGACTCGTTCCACTGGGTCAAAAGCCGAATGTTCTTGCGTGGAAAACCATGGCGAAACAAGATTCGTGAGAGTTCGTCAACATCTGATTCGGTGAACTCCAGATCGATCGATTGATCTGGCAATCGGTAGGATCGCACCCCGACGAGAATTGCAAACGGTTCTCCGATCGTGCGCGGCGGAATTGGAGCAATGGACGTGACCGCAGGAGGTGGATCAGGTGACACCGAATCTGACCTGGAACGATCGATAAGCTGATTACGCAAGACGAGTATTAGCAGCACGGCGCTGATGGTCGCGACCGCCAGCGCTGCCGACCTGAGATTTCGAACGGGCAGTGCCAACCTTCTGACAGGCTTGTTCTCGATGAAGTGGCGCAAGTCTTCGGCCAAATCACCGGCAGATTGATAGCGCTGCGCGGGTTCTTTTTCCAGGCACCGTCGGCAGATGGCATCGAGTTCAGGAGGGACATCAGACCTCGACTGGCTCAGCAAAGGTGGCTGCAGAAATCGAACGCGATCGAGTGATTCTGCTATCGATGGTGACTGGAATGGCGCGACTCCGGTGATCAGTTCATAGAGTATCAGCCCGAGTGCATGGATGTCTGTCGCTGGGCCAACATCACGAGATCTTCCCCACGCCTGCTCGGGGGACATATACGCACACGTTCCCAGCATGGCGGCACTGTGTGTCAGTTCCTCGTTGTCGACCAGGCTCTTGGCCAGACCAAAGTCCGATATTTTGGGTTCGTGATCAATGGCAGCATTGTCAAACGAATCTGAGTCAGACGGTTCTCGTGCCATGTTGGAACCGGCAGAATGAACCGAATCATTCGTGGAATACCTTGCCAGTAGCACGTTGGCGGGTTTCAAGTCTCGATGAACAATCCCTTCACGATGCGCATGATCCAGGGCTTGCGCCAGTTTTTCCACCAGTCGGCAAGCAAAGTTAATTGACTGCTGTTTTCCGTGCACCCATTCCGACAGATTTCCCTCGGGCAGGTACTCCAGCGAGAAATAGGGGAAATCGCCCGTGTCGTTAAAGTCGTAGATCTGCACGATACCGCGGTGTTTCAAGCGTGCGACGGCCTTGGCTTCGACTCGAAAACGTTCTCGAACGGTTGGACTCGCCAGTGCACTGTCGCGAATCATTTTCAGCGCGACGGTGCGATTCAACTGCAGGTGTCGGGCGAGGTAGACAACCCCCATCCCCCCGCGCCCCAGTTCACTGAGGATTTCGTATCCCGCGAGTTCGGGAAAACGAGACGCGCCAGCCGGATTGGCCACCTCGGTTTTGGATCGATTGCCTGTTGATGAATTGGGCGAAGCACATTCTGAAATCAGGATCGAAACGGACTGCGTGCTTGTCAGCGAGCCCATCAATTGATTGACTTCAAACTGTCTCCGCAAGGACTCTTCGAGATGTGGAAAGCGTCCGATGTATTCGTCGAGCTCGATCTTTTCAGCAGCCTCTTCGCGCAACCAGATTTCGGCGCAAACAAGATCGAGAAGGAGATCGTCTGTAATCGATAAGGGTTGAAGGTTGGAGATCAATTGCTCAACGAGGAGTCTTTCGCCTCGTTGCCAGGCGGCAACCTGCCACTGCCGAAGATGATCCAGAGCGGTGCTGTCGGGTTGCATAGAAGATGCCATCGAGAGACATCTCGCGTGATCCGCGAATCTGTTTTTAGCAACTGTGGGGCGAGCAACTGGCTAGGAAATCGGCCTGCCCAGCGGGAGACGAATTCCGCCAAAGAGACGGGAAGCTACCCCCTGCCGCACCCAGAACCTAATGCTTAGGGCTGCTCCGGTTAAGGCCTGACCCGGTTCACACGACCCCGCCGCAGCAAGGGATAGCTTCACATCTCCGCAGAGAATTTATCCTTGGAGCTGAGCGGCAAGTATGAGTTCTCGCCAACAGAAGTCAAGCGAGCACGGAATTCTCACATTTGGACACTTTCGGCAAGATCATTGACATCTCGAAGCAGCGAGCCTAAATTAACACTGTGAAGCGACGTTCTGCACAGAAAACGAATCACAAAAAATGGCGCGAACACCACAAGATATCACCGACGCGGAACTGGCAGTCCTTAGTCTCCTTTGGACTCGCGGTCGCAGCACCGTACGCCAGTTGACAGACACCATCTATCCCAATGGAACAGGTGCTCACTACGCCACGGTGCAAAAGCTGCTGGAACGTCTTGAGATCAAGAAGTTCGTACGCCGCGATCGCAAGCCATGGCCTCATCAGTTTGAATCGCGTATCGAACGTGAAGAGCTGATTGGTCGCCGCCTGCAGACGACCGCCGACAAACTCTGTGGCGGATCGTTGGTCCCGCTGATGACACATCTGGTCAAGGCTCAATTGACACCAGAAGATCGGCGATCACTCCGCGGTCTGCTGGATGAACTTGAAGCTGGTGTCACGTGATGGCGGTCTGATGTCGCCGCTCTCCTGGATTGCCGATGCCCTGCAGGATCTGAAATCTCAGGGTCTGTTACGTCGTCGTCGAGTGACTCAGGTACTTCCCGAAGGCTGGTGTGAAGTCGATGGGCGCCGCGTCTTGGATTGCGCGTCTAACGATTATCTCAATCTTGCCGGGGATTCCCGAGTCATTTCCGCCGCTGTTGAGGCACTACGTTCCACAAGTATTGGTGCACGTGCCAGCCCGCTGGTGTGCGGCCGTTCTCCCTGGCACGAGCGGTTGGAGCATCGGATCGCATGTTTTGAAGCTCAGCCCGATGCCCTGCTGTTTCCCACGGGAATGGCTGCCAATGTTGGAACGATTGCTGCGCTCTGTGGCGCAGAAGATCTGATTCTGTGTGATCGAGCCAATCATGCCAGCCTGGTTGATGGCTGCCGGTTGTCGCAAGCGAAGTTTCGGGTCTATCGACACGATGACCTGTTGACCCTCGAACATGAGCTGAAAAAATATTCTGGTGTCCGTCGGCGCTGGATCGTCACGGATTCCGTCTTCAGCATGGACGGGGACGTGGCACCTCTTCAGCAACTCTGCGACATTGCAGAACGTTGCGGCGCAGAACTGATTGTCGATGAAGCACACGGGACCGGAGTCCTTGGTGAAAATGGCCGTGGCGCCTGCGAAGCATTGGGTGTCGAACACAGAGTTGCCGTGCGGATTGGGACGCTCAGCAAAGCGGTGGGAGCTCAAGGGGGCTTTGTCGCAGGACATGCGGATCTGATCGACTATCTGTGGAACCGGGCGAGATCGCAGGTTTATTCGACGGCCCTGTCACCCGCCGTCTGTGCTGCGGCCACGGCTGCGCTGGATATCATCGCGGCCGAGCCCTGGCGCCGGACTCGACTCGAAGCCGCTTCGGAATTCTTCCGCACTCAACTACGGATTGCTGGAGTGGAGACCGTTTTTTCTTCGACCGGTCCGATCGTCCCCGTCATTTTGCGAGACCCCAATGCCGCTGTTGAATTAGCGGCCCAACTGGAACAGCGTGGCTTTCTCGTCGGCTCCATTCGTCCGCCAACCGTTCCTCGCGACACCTCACGATTACGGATCGTCGTCACGACAGCACATCAGGATGAAGACCTGGCAAGGCTCGCCACTGCCATTCGCGAAGAACTCGGAAAGGCTGGACTGCAACCGGGCGATCGTCGTTCCAGGCAGAAGCCGTGAATTCCACCATTCCGCCTGTGGGCAACCAGGATTCCAAAGCACGTCGTACTACGAACCCGTGCCAATACGTTCGATTTCGTCGGTAAGGCGTTTGATCGCAGCTTCATCGCGGTTGTCGATGGCAAACCAGAGCCACAGGTTCAGGATTGCGGATCGATGGCCTTTTGACATGTCGCTTTTCAGCAACTGGTCTACTTTTTCGGCATTGCCCGACTGAAGAGCGATTCGCGTCCAATCCAACAGGATGGCATGTGTCATTGCAGGCGTCTGATCACGGATCGTGAATTCAACGGCGCATCGCCCCAGTTTTTCACCAACGTTGTACGAATCGGGTTGTTTCAGGCAGTCACGTGCCACGAGCCAGACGGCCGCTTGATTGGACTGCGCGGGACGGGCCAATCGTTCTATGTTTTTGACGTCGGGGATGACCTCAGGAAGCAATCGCAAGGGATGTTGGCCGAGATACTTCGCGAGATATTCAGCCCCCTGCTTTGGATCGCCGGCAGCAAGCTGTAGCAGTCGAGCCCGCGCGATATGCAAATCGATCGAATGGGTTTGAACTTCCGCCAGAAGCTGCAAAGCTCGATTCGCACGGGCCGTCAGTTCCGCATTTTTCGCGACGGCTTCAAGCACGAAATCCCAGCGAGATTGAATCTGATCCGAGTGCTTTCCTTCCCGTGTGAACAGAGAAATGCTGAATTGTCGCCGCTTTCCGTCTAACCCTTCCAGGAATTCCACAAACATTTCAGGAGTGAACGACGTGATCACACGAACCATGCTCAATTCGAGATCATTCCTGTGGACACCCGAAAAAGGCTGAATGAGAAGAAAGACGTCCATTGCGTCCGGCAAATACTCCAGATTGTGCAGTCGTTTTCCAATCGCGATCCCCTCTGAGACCTCTGCTTTCGAAGGGAGAGTTGCCAGATTCCGGAATATCGCAGGAACGAATTCCAGCAGCATGTTGCGGGCGTCAGAGGTTCGATGGAATTTCAAATAGGCATTCAACAGTGATTCTGCGGAGGCTGACGTTGCTCCGTAACGGGCCATCGGGATATTGAAATACGTCGCCGCCAGATCAAGTGTCTGTTCGTAACGCGACAGTTCCTGCGCGATCTCCCACGCCACCATCGGATTCTGAGAAACCGGCTCGGGGATTGGTTGTTTTTCCAAGAGATCGAGAGCGGCATCAATGTCACCTGCTCGAAGTTTCATCATTCCCAACAAGATTATCCCGGCAGACCAGTCTGGTCGCTGCTGGATTCCTCGTTCCACGTCCCTGGCAAACGAATCGAGAGTTGCCTCGGTGGTACATATGGTCAGCAGACGGTTCAGGACGGTGTCCAGCCCTTCTGAATTCGTGTATCGAATAGTCTGTCCGTAGAGATCCCACTGTCTGGCAATCTCTTCGTCGGATTTCGGAATGAGTCCGGAAACCCAGGTCGAGCGGACAAGTGGTAAATCCCACCAGTGCTGATCATTCGCCAGACGCTTCAACAAGGCAAATTGTTGTTTGGGATGACTGTTCCAGACCTTCAAAAACATCCTGTCTGCGGCGGCCTCAGTCGCTGGCGCTGATCTCAACCGCTGAATAATATCCGACAGCAACGGGGTGAGTTGTTCCATTTGTGGCCATTCGAGATCTGCCACGTACGAAGCAAGTATTCCGACCCCCGGCCCTGATGTCAGAGATCTGTTGATAAGTTCCGCCAACAGAAAAGGCTCCGTCTTCAGCAGAATCTGGATCTGCTCGAATCCCTTCTCGGGCTGTCCAAGGTCCAGGTACTTCATCGCCAATTGGAAACGGACACCCGGTTCTGTGATTTCATTGTTCAGCATCTGCAGTTCGAGGACATCGATTCGAGGCTGGTTTTTCACGATCGAATACATTTCGATCAGTTTTCGGATGAGCTTGTTTTCTGCAGATGTCGTCAATTCCGCTTCGGCATCTTCGATCATTCGGCTAAGAGTCCCGGTGGCTTCCAGCGTACTGAAGCATTGGGTGCGAAGTTTCTTCGCATCGACGAGTTGAGCCACCCATTTTTGCTCGGTCAGTTCAAGCGCCTGGTTCGCACTGGCAGTTGCTTCTGCGTGCTGCCCGAGTTTGACTTGAGCCCTCATCACGACTGCAATCTCTTGAATCGTGAGTGGACGCTTCGCTGAGACGTAATTCATGTAACGAGTGATGTGTGAGTAGAGTTCTGCCTTTTCCAGTTGTTTTGCAATTTCAGAAGTGTCACTCGATCCGTGCGATGTCCTCTCGTTTTCAATGAGTCGTTCGACAGCCAGTTTTGCTCGATCAGGTTGATTGGCAGCGACAGCCAGATTGATGGCGGTCGTTTCGAGCTCTTCGTGAACCCCCTCGGTCTTGATAACTTCGTCGAGGATTGTCAGCGATTTCGCGGGCAAGTGCATCGACTGATATTGCCGCAGCAAACCCATTTTCAATTCCAGCAGTTTTGGCTTCTCTCGACTGGCGATTTCGAGCAGCGAGAACGCTTCTTCATTCTGGTCAGAGTTGAATAGCAGATAGGCCAGCGAATGCTGCCAATAGAGTCGTTCTTCGGCCGAAGCCTCTGCTGCTTCGACAATGCGACGGAACTGGGAAAGCAATTCAGTCTTTCGTGAGGAATCACCACGCGAGCGAATGATGTTGAGAAGCGTCACGCCGTCGACATTCAGGATCAATCCCGGAAAACTTCGTACTGTGCCCGCTTTCATTTGAATCAACTGCTGTCCGGTGACGTCGCCCCCTGCCGCCGGCAGTTGCATTGACGATGGTAAGACTGCTCCGGAATTCTGCGCAGTGGCGATTCCTGCGTACGATGGAAATCGCATCGGCTGGCGAGCTTCCAGGCGAAGATATCGACTCCAGATCTCCATCGTCTCGGAGGGTGAGCATTGCTGCAGAGCAGGAGCCAAGAAGTAATAGATTCTTTGGTTGATCAGTGCAGTGAGTTGTCCCTCGACAGTCGAACCAATGGCAGAGACGGCCGAATCGCGATTGTAGAGCTCACACAATCGATCAAGCATTCGGAGAACGACCTTCGGTTCCGCACTCGGATCGTCCGATTCAAATTCGGGTCGCCGCAATCGGTCATGAACAGAGAACAGCAGCCCAATCTCTGCAGCGGTTGTGGCGTTGGCGAGAGCATCTTCGAAGAGTTCCTCCGCTTCGACCTGCCGTTTCGCAAGAGCCAGTTCGCGAATGACGTGACGCAACTGGAGGATATTCTGAGGCGCTATTCCGGGCAGTTGTGCAATCTCGTTGTAGCGTCGAACGACTTCGTCCAACCGCTGTTTGTTCAGCGGCGGTAACGGGTCAAGCAGGTTCATCTTCTGCGTACGCCCGGCCCATCGATTCTGGACCGCCATCAGAAACAAGAATTTCATTTCAACGTCATTGGGAAACGACTGCATCAATTCCTGCGCCAGAGCTACCTGTCGCTCGTTGTCGGTGCGGAAAGCACAGTATCGATCGATAAAGTCCTGACGAGTTGCCAGGTCGGGAATCAGATCTGTCGCTGAAGTCCGTTCAGAAGTAAACCGTTGCAGGTTCGTAAGCCAGTAAATCGCCGCCATCCGGGCTTGACCATAATCACGCGGGGTCCACGACAGTTCCGGATTGATAAACGAAGTTTGCATGACGTTTAATTCGTTCAGTCGTGCAACGTCTGCGAAGCGCCGGCCAGCAGCGGCATCACCAGTTCCGAATGGCGGGCGGGGAAGAAGCGACGGTTCGTCGGGTGACGTTTTCAGACGGAGCAATGACTTGAAACTGGCGATCGACTTTTCGGGGGATCGTTGTGACAAGACAACCCCGCGCCGATAAAGAAGCTCCCAGTTCTCGGGAAACTGCAGCAACAGCTTTTCGATTTGCATGATCGCCCGAATGCTGTATCGAGATGACTGAGCGTCGATCTGCGTCAGGACGCTGGGCTTCACCGCCGATACGCCGGAGGTATTCGTCATCAGGTTGGCTGCTTCTTCTACTTCCCCTTCGTCCAATAGTAGTTCGATCAGGTGTGATCGATCGACCGAGTTACCTGTGACCTGGAATAACTGTCTCTGGATTCGAATGGCCGATTTAGGCTGACGCTGTCGTACTGCCAATCGCCGCATTTGCCGTAGTACTTCGGCGTCGTTGCTGTTCGGCGTCAGAAGTGCTTCGAGCTTTTGCTGGGCCGTCTGCTGGTTTCCTGTGAGTTCGTACGCCCAGGCAAGGCCGATTGTCCATTCGCGATATCGAACCGGGTCGCGCCGATCATGCTCCAGCCGAAGAAACAGCTTGCGAAGTTCGTTTCGCTCTCGATACTCGCTGATGAGATGTGAGACTACGCTTTGTAGTCCTGCCACCGTCGTGCAAGAGTCCAGTGCTTGCCAGAGCAATTCCGTAGCCTCGTTCGAATCCTGAAAAATGCGAACTGCCGATGCCAAATTCGTCAGTAACCTCCAATTGTCAGGGTTCGTCCGCAGAGCTCGCCGTAAGATCAGAATTCCCTCGACAGGACGTTCCGATCGGAAACACAATTCAGCGACGAAATCACTGATCTCTGGGTCGGCCGAAGCCCCTTCCAACAGTTCACGTCCCACCTCGATCGCTCGATCGGTCTGACCGAGTTTTTCTTCTAATCCTTAAACAAGCGAGTTCCGTTGCGGATTTGTAGCGATTATTGGCGCG
>JBAWWJ010000257.1:0-10458 GCA_037146815.1 Planctomycetota bacterium | reverse complement strand
CATGCGTCATTGTTTCATGAATCAAAGCATCGTCAATCAACTCGGGGGAACCGGCCAGCGTCGTATGCGGATGTCCTAATCATTTTCTGCACAAGTACGAGATCAACACCACACTCATTGCGTGATGGTGAAATCGAAATGACTTCATTCTTAGCTCTTCTGTTTAGTCCGAATGAGGTGTTTGACAAAAATCTGGTTGCACCCGCGAACGACTGACCGAAATTCCCGCTCGCCCTGATCTTTGCTCTCAAACCAGAGCGGTTCGCCTGTCTCCAGATCCAAGTAGCAAAGCGTCTGTTCCTGACGCTTCACATGCGAGACAACCGGCCCCGGAACAAATTCATAGCACGTCGCGGTTGTCACAATTTCGGCAGCGCGCCGTCCTTCGAACACGACTAAACGGTTCAATTTCCGGGCTACTTCAGCAAGCGGAGCGGTGACCGGTATGCCATCTGGATGCGCCCCATGTTGTACCCAGGTTTCACCAACCGCGAGCTTTCTCGCCGGAACCAACCAATGGGGGACATCTGCCTGATAGCGAGGTTGCGCCTGCCCGTTAATCTGCACCGCTCTTTGAGTCGTCAGCAGTTTGTTATTGTTGTCATCAACGAAGTATTTTCCAACGGCGAGCAGTTCGGTTGTTGGTACTTCAATTCCGTTTTTCATGAGATGCGTATCAACGCCGACCTGAGTCTCCTTCACAAGAACCTGATTGGATTTCGGCCCCGGCTCGGATTTATACGCAACCAGCGAAACGGATCTCATCGCCACGTCTACTGGTCCGCCGTGCCACGGCAGTTTGGAATCATTTCCTGGCGATTTCTTCCCTCCTTGTTCGTTGACTTGGGGACTGGCGTAGTTCGTCGAAATGATGATCTCTTCAAACCACTTCACCGGCCTGGGAATAACGACCTCACTGGCTCCTTCCAGTGGTTTGACGTCGAAGTCGGAAATCTCAAACGCTGCGGAAAGAACTCGCTCCCGATCTTCCTCCGTCCGCTCGGAAAGTGTCACCGTCCATTCCTGCAGAAGGACCGGTTCAGCAAACTTAGGCGAGTGGGCACGTCGACTCCACAAATTCAACAGATAAAGGATGTTGATGACGAGCAAAAAAGCGATGGCGGCAAACTTTATTCTCGCACTCATGTTTGCTCGAAATTCCTGAAGTCCGCTCTTCGACGGCATTCTCAATAATTCATCGCAATTCGGCTGCGGCAAACACGTGCAATTCACATAGCCGGAATGATTGGGTCAAGGCCGAGGTCGGCTCTTAATCGATTCGCTTCGTCAAGTGTGAGGTAGTAGACAACGATGGTATATCCGGCACGGGCAACAGGCTTGAGCCTTTGGAAATAGGTGTACTTCGGACGGTCACTTTCCAAGTGACGATAGCCGTAAAGGTGGTTAATGCTGACGGCAAACCAACCCGGCTGCGGTCCGAGAAGTTCGCCGGATGATTGGTCCTGATGCTCTGCACCAAGAAACCCTGGTACAGGCTCGAATACAATTCCCGCGGACTGTGGATTAACGTGAAAGTCACCAAAAAAGGCGAGGTGCAGTGGTCGTGCCTCGGTATTGCTGTCGTACCAGCGTCGCAAATAGAGCAAGTCCTGTCCCCATTCGATGTTTGAGTCCAGCAGGCAGGTCTGTCCATTCAACGGACCGCCGACTGCAACGTTGAAGAATGACAAGCTGTGAGGATAGACCGTATGACTTTCCACAAAGGAACCAAGCCAGCACGTCGCCAGTAGACCTGAGAACAGCCGATTTCGGGCCGCGAACAGCACTGCGACTCTGCTGACATGAATGTAGGCAAAGGGAAGTACGGGTAAAGCGTACCTCAGGTAACGGCTGAACCCGGTTTGCGAACTGACGAGGGCCATGATCACAACGGCAGGCAGCAGCAGCGTCCATTCATTACGCCAATTCGACCGGTACGAATTGCGAGAGAGGGCCAGTGTCGTTGCCACGGCAAACATCACAATGGTACAGACAGGCGTCTTCACCAGGAATGCGACAAAGTAATAGTACCACCATCCTCGCGGGCGTTGTTCGCCAAGCAGGTAGCTCCATTTCCCACGTTCAAAGTCATACTTCTGAACATCCAGACCTCGAACATAGTTCTCCGGCAGTGGAACTGGCAACGCTTCCAGCCAGGTCCCGACAAAGCGATTCGCCCCTTCGGGAGGCCTGTCTTGTCCGCTCAGTGCCCGGCTGACAAACGTATAGTCCCGAAGTGGCTTGAACGATCCCTCAAAGCCGAATCCAAGATTCAGCAAATAGACAGCGACCAGAATGATCCCTGCCAATTGCTGGAACGGGGGGCGAGTCGCGGTGACGACAACGATGTCCTGGACGGCAGCATCGGCATTGCTCGATGATATTTCAGTCTGTCTACGTCGTTGACGCGAAACAATGAAGTCGATGAACCAGAGTGCAGGCCAGACAACAAAAAAGACAATTAGTGTCCCTTTTGCCAATTCTGCCAGTCCCAGTCCCAACCCCGCCTGGAGTGCCCGCCCCCAGGTTGGCGTCTGCAGCCACCTCCAATACAGATATGCTGCCAACACGCCGAACGAAGTTCCAGCCGCATCGGGTGTGATGGAGGCTCCCCAGGCGACACAGTTGGGGCAAAAACAGTACAGGGACATCGCCATCAGTCCCGCCGTCGCTCCATAAAGGGATTTGGCCCACAGGTAAACCGTCCATAGTCCAACGAGACAAAGCGGAATACAGGCCCAGCGAGCCAGCGTGAAGTACCAAAAACCAACTTCCCCATTCAGCGCCACAAACCGTGTGCCGACCGGGAACTCGGACCGAGAATATGGAGAGTGAATGTTCCACGCTCCCCAGTCAGTCTGTGCATTGGTCAACAGGATTGGAATCGCTGCCACCATCCGGACCAGTGGAGGATTCACACGATATAATTCGAATCGCCCGTATTCCCAGTGACTGATACCTGAAGCGAGATGCCCCGGTTCATCCAGATTCGGACTGCTGACGTACGCGACCCAACTCAGCAGGAATGTGTGAATGAAAAGCAATGCAATCGCACACGATGTCGCAATACGGCTTGCAGGAGGATGGCTCTGAGCGTCAGACACTGGCATGTGCTTGCAACTCCCCTGGCGGTATCCCGGAAGCACAACAACGCGAGATCCGGCAGGCAAAGTTCGAGTCACATCTCGCCACCATGAATTCGCTGTTGTGTCAAAACCACGCAAAGGGTATCTATTCTATCTACGTGCGTCAAACATCGATCTCACTGAACTTAAACAGAGAACGAATAAAGTGACTCATATCGAGTCACCATCCCGCGGCCTTCCCTCTTGTTCGCCGCCAATCAGACGCTCCCTGCAGGTGGCCGTTTTCGATCAGGATCGAATGAGCGTCTCCCTGGCGTCGATAGCCGTCGCCCAACTGTTTGACCTCGTTCCCGAATTCATGGTGCATCTGCCGCAATTCACCAATCAACGGTGCATAGTCCGGGTCACCAAGTCTTTCAAACTGTAATCGATCGGGAAACCATTGATGGTGCCAGCGCGGCGCATCGACGGCATCGCGAACGGACATCCCAAAATCAACAACATTGACAACCACACACAGCACGGTGCTTGGAATGGTACGCCCGCCCGGACTGCCGGTGACCAGTCGCAATTTGCCGTCACGTGCCACGAATGTTGGGCATTGAGAACTCACCATCCGTTTTCCGGGAACCATGACATTGGGCTCGGTCCCAACACGACCATCCCGCGTCGTGACTCCTGGTCGCCAGTTGAAGTCCGTCATTTCGTTGTTCAGCAGAAACCCGGCACCGCGGACGACGACGCGCGAACCATAGCTGTTTTGCAAGGTATAAGTATTGGCGACGCCCATTCCATTTCCATCGACGACAGAAAAATGAGTCGTGCTGGGTGGCTCGTCGGACAATTTCAAGTCGGGGCCCAGATCTTCACTGCGAGTCGCCTGATCCACCCGAAGCGACTGTGACACCCGTTGCGCATGTTCCTTGGTCGTTAATTGAGCGGGGACAGGAGTGAACGCTGGATCACCTTGATATCGGACGCGATCAGCACTCGCTCGACGCATCGCTTCGGCAATTAAATGTGCAGAACGCGACGACTTTGGCCCTGACGTAGACAGGTCGAACTGTTCCAGAATGTTCAAGCATTCCATCAATTGAGTCCCACCAGCACTGGGTGGTGGCGGGGCATAAATGACATGATTGCGATAGGTGGTGTGAACTGGCTGACGAATGTTGGCTCGGTAATTGGCGAGGTCCTCCAACGTGATGTATCCGCCCCCTGCCTGCATCTCTGCGACGAGTTTCCGGGCGACCGTCCCCTGATAGAACGTATCCGGCCCGTCGGTCGCAATCGAAGTCAACGTTGCAGCCAAGTCCGGTTGAATCAGCAGATCCCCTTCTTTCCAGGGGGTCTGATCCGATTTCCCATAGACCCGACGAAACTCAGGAAACCCTTGCGTCTGCTGATTCAATCGATTCAGCCCCATCACCAGAACTGCATCGACCGGAAAGCCCTCGCTGGCAAGTCGGATCGCAGGAGCAAGCAAATTCTTCCAGGGAAGTTTCCCGTATTTTTCATGCGCCAGAGCCAACCCGCGAACCGTACCTGGGACGCCGACCGAGTGATGTCCCTCCTGTCGAGTTTCCTTGATGAACGAATCACGTCCAATTGCGGCAGGGCACGTTTCGCGGTATTCGATACAGACAGGTTGAACCCCCTTTTGATCGCCCGATTCTGGCTGATTGCCAGGCCAGACCATCATAAATCCGCCGCCGCCAATGTTGCCCGCTTCAGGAAATGTCACGGCCAGTGCAAAGGCGATGGTGATGGCCGCATCAACCGCATTTCCACCCGCCTTCAAGATCGCCAGTCCTGCGTCACTCGCTTCTGGATTCACGCAGACAACCATTCCTCGATCCGAATGAACGATCGGAGGAATTTCGGCCGCAGAGACTTTCCTGAAGGAAAGTCCGACGAGAACGACCGTAAGAAGTCGCAAGCAAACACGCGGTCGCATCAATGGGCCTCTATTCGTCGTTTCCGGACGCTCGCTTGAAGATGGCAATCCCAACAAACACCAACACGACGACCCCTGTAATTCCCCAGGCAACGGGATCACCATTGAAGAGGCCTTCGATAAGTTTTCCAGCCCCTCGAC
Source organism: Planctomycetota bacterium (assembly GCA_037146815.1). Classification (GTDB taxonomy): domain Bacteria; phylum Planctomycetota; class Planctomycetia; order Planctomycetales; family Planctomycetaceae; genus Schlesneria. The sequence continues at coordinate 5,274 of JBAWWJ010000257.1, read as the reverse complement.
GGGCCAAAACTGGGGAGACTTCAACTGCGATACAATTGAAAAGCGACATGATGAGCCTTGCGTCTGGACGGGATACAAATCAGCCGGGACACAGCAGACGGCTGAGGAATCAAATCAGACTATCCGTCTTGTCATTTCAACGGAAGTGAATTCGTGGAATTCTCGTGGTCCGATCATCGGTTTTGTAACGAGCCTGAAAAGGGAGAAATCGGTGAAACTGGGTAATTTCGGGGCTGGCCGAAAATTCGTGTTCCGATCGCTACCGACTCGTCTTGGTGAGCGATGATGCGCCAATGCGGATGTAGGTGCGCCGGGACGGGCTGATTGGCAATTCGGAACGAGTTTGAATATGCTTCTCACGACTTGCATCCCGAAGTTGGCAGGAGTGTTACGCACTTGTCCGCGCCAGTTCGGAACGAATAACTTTATCTGTGGCAGACACCTACCGGAGGAAAATCACTGTGACTGGGGAAACAACCAACGGCTCATTGAATCGTAAGTTGCGAATGGCGATTGTCGGTGGTGGCCAGGGGGCATTTATTGGCCGCGTGCATGCTACGGCAGCCGTTCTCGATAATCGTGCTGTTCTCGTTGCCGGCGCCCTGTCTTCCGATCCCGCTCGAGCGAAAGCCTCGGCCCCGGCCTATGACATCCCGTTGGACCGGGCGTATGGTTCCTATGAAGAACTCTGCACCAAAGAAGCCGCACTCCCCGCAGACAAGCGGATCGATTTCGTCACCGTTGCCACCCCCAACCACACACACTTTGGTGTTGCCAAGGCAGCATTGGCTGCCGGCTTCAATGTCATCTGCGATAAGCCCATGACATTCGACTTGGCTCAGGCTGAAGAACTCGCTCAACTGGTCGAAAAGTCCGGAGCGGTCTTCGCAGTTTCGCATAACTACACCGGGTACCCCCTGGTTCGTCAGGCTCGTGAAATGATCCTGGGTGGCGAGTTGGGAGAAATCCAGGCGATCCGCTCCAATTACATTCAGGGTTGGTTGCGAACGCGCCTTGAATCCTCGGACCAGAAACAAGCCGCCTGGCGAACTGATCCTTCGAAGTCCGGTATTGCAGGTTGCTTCGGCGATATTGGGACTCATGCTTACAATCTTGCTCGTTATATGACCGGCCTGCTTCCCGAGGAAGTTTCCTGCCATCTGAAGACATTTGAACCAGGCCGACGTCTGGACGATTACGGCCATGCCGTTGTCCGGTTCGAAAACGGCGGACTCGGTACGGTGACCGCCAGCCAGATTTCGCACGGTCGTGAAAATGACTTGTTTATCGAAGTCGATGGGACCAAGGGGGCATTGTCCTGGCGACAGGAAGACCCGAATCAGATGATGGTCCGGCGGAATGGAAGTCCTCATTCGATCTATACACGAGATCCCAACGCGCCATTCATGAATGGTTCCGGCAAGGCCGCATGCCGTCTCCCCAGCGGTCATCCTGAAGCCTTCTTCGAAGCATTTGCCAACGTTTACCGGTTTGCCTATGACGACATGGTCAAGCGGGCGGCTGGTCACTCGTTCGAGCGACTCAACACGATCTATCCGAATGTTTACGACGGCGTCGAAGGGATGTATTTCATCCAGCAATGCGTCGCCAGCAGTGAACACAACGGAGCCTGGCTGCCGTTGAAGCACCCGTTCGCCCGTCGCTAGTTGTTCAGCGCGAGTCGTGTTGTTCGGCGCGGGTCTCGACCCATGTTCGGCGCGGGTCTCCTGACCCCGCCGAAACGCCCGACCGAAGGTCTCCCGCTTTTTGCAGCGAGACAACCAACTCAAGCAACTGCGATCATGACCAATGATTGTTCGCGACGTTCATCATGCGATCAGGACGCCGGTCCCAATCGCTTCAGGAGACTTTCCGTGAAGAAATGCGTTGCAGCCTGGTTGGCAGTGTTTCTGGTGTGGTGCATTCTGGACTTCATCGGACACGGCCTGATTTTCGGGTCGCAGTACGCCGCATTGCCAGGTGTATGGCGTCCGCAGTCCGAAATCAAAATCGGCTTCGTGTATGCGGGTGTCGCAATCACTTCGGCGGCATTTGTCGCCATCTATTTTCTGCAGGTGAAAACACGTGGCCTGATCTCAGGGTTGCTATACGGACTTCTCTTTGGGATTGGCACCGGAGCGTCGCTCGCCTGCGGGGGTTATGCCGTCCATCCAATCCAGATCCAATTGGCACTCGGCTGGTACATCCTGACGCTGCTGGAATGCAGCATCGGCGGAATGATCGTCGGTATCGTGCTCGATCAGCCGCGCACGCCTAAGGAATAACCAGAGGCGGTTTTGACCTGTTTCGCGAGTTCATCCCCGAAATTCCGTCCGCAGGAATGAGGTCAGTGCTGACTCGGGATGCAGACACCACGAGAATTCACGATCTTTAAGAACGGAATTGGCTCGTAACTCGTCTCGCATCACGTCGCAACCTGCTTGCAGACTTGTCCTGGCAGCAGCGGCTTCCATGCTGAGCTGTGAATTGATTTCCATCAATTGTCGATGTTCGACCAAGGTGGGATGCCGACCTGCGATTGCCTTGAGGATTAATTGCTTCTGCTGAACGAGGTTTCGGCACGACGCTTGTCCATCGTCCGAAAGGTGCCGATCAGGATTGTACTGGACATCTCGCACTTGATGTTCGGTGGACTTCAGCAAGGCATCCGTAACCTGAAACGGTGCAGGCAGTGGAGGGTACGCTGTGGCAGAAATCGTCGCGAATTGCGGAACCGGGATTCCCAAAAGCGAATCGCAAATGGAGTCGGTCATGGCGTCGTACTTGGCACCGCCAATTCCGTGGATGAACAGATCCGCCAGGAAGACTCGAGCAAACAATGTCGTCGTCAATGCTCGGGTTCGAAGTCGAATTCTCTGGTTTGCAAGTTCCAGCAGGACATCGGCCCCCTGATCCAGAGCGTGGCCCCCTTTCAGGGGAAGTCGAGCGATCACCCCTTGGAAATCTCGCACCTCAATGACGTCACCCGCCCGTCGCGCGAAGGGGCGATCTCGCCGCTGGTCGCCAGCCCGCCAGATCCAGAACGGAGCTTCGAGCCATTCACCGCTGATTTCGAGTTCCGGAACCGGATGCGTGGTACTTCTCAAATGATGCTTACGGCGGTAGTCACGTACGATCTGATTGTAGTTCTCGTGGAACTGTGGCAGGTCACCCAGAATCGCGGCAACAAATCGATTGAACGGGCGAGTCGAGCAGACTCGCGACATCGGGACTTCCAGATTGCGAACACCGTGCGAACGTTCAACTGCCACGCGTGCTGCGGCCAGGCAATCGCACAACATTCGAGAAACGGCGGAATGTCGCGTCGCTGCTGGCCAGCACGTTGAGATGAGTGGTACGTAATTCCAGCACTCATGTATTCGATCGGTGATTCGCTGGCCAAAGCTTTCAAAGGATGCCGAATCAGAGATCGTCGCCTCTTCCCACGGCCGCTGTGGGACCGTGGAATCGAACGGAATCCATTCAATGCCCGGGGCTTCCCGTGTCCCGACAGGAACCTTGATCCTTGTCGTGGCAACGGTGTCATTGTCGATGATGAGATTCAGGGAAGTTCCAGCCAAGCGTTGAGCCAGCCCAGCCGCTGCAAAGTTCTTGGCCCAGACACCGGCATGAAACAATTCCGGCTGATGACCTGTGACAATCAGGGGCCCATTTCCCGGTGGATCGACGGAATCACCGACTAATGACTCCGTGTAAGCACGACTTTCCGCGATGACGGCGGCTCGAGTCTCTTCCCGCCAGGTTCGTAACGAGACTCCGTAGATTGAAATATCGCCCGATAATCGCGACCGATTTTCCTGAACGACGTCGATCAGTTGGGCGAGTGGAGGATCGACGAGAACCCCGCGATCATGACGAGGTACGACGAGTCGTGGTGCCATGGCACTCGCTCTTGGCAACTCAGTGCGAGACGAATTCACGGAGTGGCCGTTCCACAGGTCGCAGTCCCGCAGGATTCCAGATCACTGGCGGATTTACCAGGCGTCTTACCGGACCCATCAGTCTTCAGGTGCAACGACGCGACTTCGCGTTCGATGACTTCGCGGTAATATGCCAGTCGCTGCTGAGCCTGATCCAGGGCTCCCCCAAATGAACGTTCTTCGTCGAGGTAAATCAGCGGGACAGGAAACTCGACAATTTTCATTTTCAACGCTGCTGCCTGAACCCAGAGTTGCAGAGGCATAGCGTATCCGAGTTCGGTGATTCGCAGTCGAGCCAGGCAATCGACGCGATAAGCTTTGAACCCACAGAATGAATCGGTCAGATTCAATCCGAACTTGTTCTTCAATTCCTCGGTGATTGTCATGTTGATCCGACGGCGTTCTTCCGGAGGCTGACTGTCGCCGGGAAACGGTGTCAGATACCGACTTCCCGACACAATATCCGCCGGTCGGTCTTCGGATGAAAAGACAGCCGCCGCCAATTCCGGAATCAGGCGAGGTTCATGTTGTCCGTCACAATCGATCGTCACCAGAATGTCGTACTGGCCATCGAGAGCATATTGAAAGGCCGTGCGCAAAGCCGCGCCGTAGCCTTGGTTGTGCTGATGGCGAACCATGTAGACACTGCGATCCTGACGCATCAATGCAGGTGTCTGATCGGACGAACCGTCATCAACGACCAGAATGTCCTGTGAGTACTTTTTGACCTCGGTCAGGACATCTTTCAGATGCCGCTCTTCATTGAAAACAGGAAGTGCGGTCAAAATGCGTGGGGTCATGCCATCGCTCCAGCGAACGTATCAATCATGCTCAATATCTCGCATCCGTGCGCCGTGGGAGGTGCATTCTAGGCTGTCGGAGCCGTCTGTCAAAGCCCGCGAGCGTCCTGGGGGGCGACGGAAGCGTTCCCAAGCCTGTTTCGTTGCACCATCCGCACGATTTTCGGAATGAGGAAAAAGAGCAAATATTGTGGAATCGTCAGGGTTTGCCTGCTTGACCGATTGGATTCTAACGCGCAGGATGGTTATTGGCATGAGGCCAACTTTACCGGCATGAATGCAAAGGTGTCAGATAGCATGGAATCTCGGAGGGGGGAATGATGAGTATCACTCGATTGATGGGATGGGGAATTCCGCTGGCGTGCCTGCTGGCGTTTGGAACGGCTGCACAGCAGGCCGAAGCAGGTCCATTGATGTCGCATTCGGCCGTTGTTCAGACAGTTGCTCCGGCAACAGTCGGCTGGCATCGGCATGGATTTGGCTGGGGCGGTTATGGCTACGGTGCCGGCTACGGCTGGGGTGGTTACCGCGGG